>NZ_JBHMEC010000001.1:0-138477 GCF_042430665.1 Roseovarius ramblicola
ACCAAATGCAGCAGGCTTTCGACGAAGCCCGTCGTCTGTCGCAGCGCCATGCCGAACAGAACCTTCATCGTCAGGCACGTCTGGATGGCGGTGTCACTGTAGCTCTGCCGCCGGCCACGTCTGCCTGTCGGCACGGCATCCCAGCTCATCCCGGGGTCGGACCAGATCGTCCGCGAACCGCGGCGCTTCAGCGCTTCGTTATAGGCTGGCCAGTTCCTGGTCTTGTAGGTCGGTGGTGTCGGTCTGCTCATGCAACCCAGCTACCATGATGGAATAACGAGATGAATCCCTCACGGGATTTGTACAACAGAGCCGGTTCGAGTCCTCGCTGGATCGCCAGTTATTACAAGACTGCCGCGCCGGAAAATGCGTTGCGTCTTGGCAGGAGGTCCAGCCGTGGCCGGGCGCGGCGCGGCTCAGCCGTGCGGCGCGCCGACCATGCCCATGATATCGTAGGTGCGGCGCAGGATCGGGGCGGCGATGGCGCGGGCGCGGGCCGCACCGTCGGCGAGGATCGTGTCGATCGCCACCTCGTCGCGCATCAGCCGCTTCATTTCGGTCGAGATCGGCGCGAGACGGTCCACCGCCAGATCCGCCAGACGCGGCTTGAAGACGGAAAACGGCTGCCCGCCGGCCTCGGCCATCACCGCATCCACGCTCATGTCGGCCAGCGCGGCATAGATGTTGACGAGGTTGCGCGCCTCCGGGCGGTCTTCCAACCCCTTGGCATCCATGGGCAGCGGCTCGGGGTCGGTCCTGGCCTTGCGGATTTTCCTTGAAATCGCATCGGCATTGTCGGTGAGGTTGATCCGGCTCATGTCCGACGGGTCGGATTTCGACATCTTCTTCGTGCCGTCGCGCAGGGACATCACCCGCGTCGCCGCCCCCTCGATCACCGGCTCGGGCAAGGGAAAGAACTCGACCCCGTAATCGTGATTGAATTTCATGGCGATGTCGCGCGACAGCTCGATATGCTGTTTCTGGTCCTCGCCCACAGGCACGTGGGTGCCGTGATAGGCGAGGATATCGGCGGCCATCAGCGCCGGGTAGGCGAAGAGCCCCAGGGAGGCGTTCTGCGCGTTCTTGCCCGCCTTATCCTTGAATTGCGTCATCCGCTGCATCCAGCCCATGCGGGCGACGCAGTTGAACACCCAGGCCAACTGGCTGTGCTCTGCCACCTGGGACTGGTTGAACAGGATCGAGCGCGTCGGATCGAGCCCCGAGGCGATGAACCCGGCGGTCAGCTCGCGCGTCGCGCGCGTGAGGTCGGCGGGCTCCTGCCAGACGGTGACGGCGTGCAGGTCGACCATGCAATAGAGCGTCTCGGTGCCGCGATCCTGCGCCTCGGCGAAGCGTTTGAGCGCGCCCAGGTAATTGCCCAGGTGCAGGTTGCCCGAGGGCTGAATTCCCGAAAACACGCGGGGGGTAAAGGCCGCCTGGGCCATGGGCGCACTCCGTGGTGGATTTCTCTGGAGGTCTCGCTTACCCATGCCGCCAACCCCCGTCAAGGAGAGCGGCCATGCGCGACGATCCCAGCCCCCTCAACCCGCTGCCGCCGGTGGTGGTGGTGCTGTTTCTGGTGATCGCCGGGGTCGAGGCGGCGTTCTCGCTGGGTGCGCGCGGGATCATCGGCGGCGCGGATGCGGTGGGCTGGCGCAGCGCGGCGATCCAGGATTACGGGTTTCACGGCCAGATCCTGCGCTGGATGGTCGACACCGGGCAGGTGCCGGCCGAGCACCTGCGCCGCCTCGTCACCTATGCCTTTGTCCACGGCAGCTTTACCCACGCGGTGTTCGCCGCCGTGCTGCTGCTGGCGCTGGGCAAGTTCCTGGGCGAGGTGTTCCGCCACTGGGCGGTGCTGGTGATCTTTGTCACCGCAACGGTGGGCGGAGCGCTGGCCTACGGCATGCTGCCGGGGCAACATGGGTGGCTCATCGGCGCGTTTCCGGGCGTCTACGGGATGATCGGCGGGTTCACCTACGTGATGTGGCTGCGGCTGGGGCAGTTGGGGGCCAACCAGGCGCGCGCCTTTACCCTGATCGGCGTGCTGATGGGGTTGCAGCTTGTGTTTGCGCTGCTGTTCGACGGCGCACCCACCTGGGTGGCCGACGTGGCGGGGTTCCTGGCGGGCTTTGCCGTCTCGGTCCCGCTCAGCCCCGGCGGGCTGGCGCGCCTGCGCGCGCGGCTGCGGCACGACTGAGGGGCGGGCACCGGACCGATGCGCTACCGCCGCCGCAATTGCCCGCGCATCTCCTGCAGCCGGAACGCCCCCAGCCCCTGCCCGACAAGCCCGTAGCTCAGCACCCCGAGGCCGACCAGCAGCGTCAGTGCCAGCCAGCGCCAGCCGCCGATGGCGAGGAACGGACCGAGCACCACCGCCGCCCCCCACAGCACCGCGCCCATCAGCGCGGAGGCCAGCACGATCCGCCACAGCCTGCGGCGGAACTGCGCATCGAAACGGGCCACGTCGCCGAAATCGCGCGCGCCGCGCGCCAGTTGCCAGACCATCACCCAGGCGGCCACCGTGGTGGCCAGCGCCGCCGCGATCCAGCCGATGACGGGGGCGAGGCCGAAGGCGAGCACCGCGTTCACCACCATTGCCACCAGTGCGTAATGGAACGGGCGGCGCGTGTCCTCGCGGGCAAAGAAGATCGGCTGCAATATCTTTTGCAGCACGAAGGCGGGCAGCCCGAGGCCGTAGACCGCCACGGCGAGCGCGGTGGCCGCACTGTCATCGGCACCAAACGCGCCGCGCTCGAACAGCACCGCCACCAGCGGCAGCGGGATCGCCACCAGCGCCACGGCGCAGGGCACCGTCAGCGCCAGCGCCACCTCGCCGCCGCGCGACAGGGCGTGGCGCGCGCCGTCATCGTCGCCCGCCTTGAGCCTGCGCGACAGGTCGGGCAACAGCACGATGCCCACCGCGATCCCCACCACGCCCAGCGGCAGTTGATAGAGCCGGTCGGCGGCGTAGAGCCAGCTCACCGCCTTGTCGGTCTGCGACGCGACAAGCTGGCCGACCACGAGGTTGACCTGTATCACTCCGCCCGCCAGCGCCGCCGGAATGGCGATGCGCACAAGCTGCGCCATCTCGGGCGTCCAGCGCGGGCGCACCGGACGGATGCGCAGCCCCGCCCGCTCGGCGGCCAGCCAGACGAGGGCAAGCTGCGCCACCCCCGCAAACGGCACCGCCCAGACGAGCGCCAGCATCACCGCGCCGCCCATCCACGCCGCCACCGCCATCGCGGCGATCAAGAGGACGTTGAGCAGCACAGGTGCTGCGGCAGCGGCGGCAAAGCGCCCGGCGGCATTGAGCGCGCCCGACAGGAGCGCGGCGAGCGAGATGAACAGGATATAGGGAAAGACGACGCGCCCGAAATCGACCGTCAGGCCGAAGCGTGCGTCGCCCGCGAACCCCTCGGCGGTGGCCCACACGAGCGCGGGCATGAACACCATCGCCAGCCCCGTCAGCACCAACAGCACCAGCCCCAGCCCCGACAGCGCGAGGCCGGCGAAGCCGAGCGGGTTCTCGTCCGCCTCCAGCCGCTTGGAGAACATCGGCACGAAGGCGGCATTGAACGCGCCCTCGGCGAAGAAGCGGCGGAACATGTTGGGCAGGCGGAACGCCGCGACGAAGGCGTCCATCAGCGGGCCGGGCCCGATCAGGCCCGCGATCATCACGTCGCGCACGAAGCCCAGGACGCGGCTTATCAGCGTCCAGCCGCTGACGGTCAGGATGCCGGAGAGCAGGCGGACGGGTCTCATCTGCGGGCCTTTGCGCTTGGACCGGGTCCGTCTAGCCGATTGCCCGCGCCGCGAAAAGGGGCTCAGCCCGCCGCGGCGTTGCGGTTGGCCGGTTTGCCGGGCTTGTGGCGTCCGGCATTGGCGTCGATGAAATCGAGCACCAGCGGGCGGATGTTGTTGCGCCAGGACCGGCCCGCGAAGATGCCGTAATGCCCGGCCTCGGGCTCGATATAGCTGGCCTTCATGCTGTCGGGCAGGCCGGTGCACAGGTCGAGCGCGGCGACGCACTGTCCGGGGGCCGAAATGTCGTCCTTGCCGCCCTCGACGGTCTTGACCGCGACATCGGTGATCTTGCCGATATCGACGCGGTGGCCGTCCACGACAAAGCGGTTCTGCGCGATCTCCAGCCCCTTGAAGATGCGCTCGACGGTCGAGAGGTAGAACTCGGCGGTCATGTCCATCACCGCGAGGTATTCGTCGTAGAAGCGGTTATGGGCGTCGTTGTCGCTGGCCTCGCCCTGCGCCACGCGCAGGATCTGGTCGGTAAAGGCCTTGGAGTGCCGTTCGCCGTTCATCGATATGAACGAGGCCAGTTGCAACAGGCCGGGATAGACCAGCCGCCCGACACCCTTGTGGAGAAAGCCCACCCGCTGGATCATCATCTCCTCGAGTTGTCCCATGGTCACGCGGCGGCCGAAATCGGTCACGTCGGTGGCGGCGGCGTCGGGGTCGACCGGCCCGCCGATGAGGGTGAGGGTGCTCGGCTGCGCGTCGGGCTCGATCTCGGCGAGATAGGCGGTGGCCGCAAGCGCCAGCGGCGCCGGCTGGCAGACCGCGACCACGTTGACCTCGGGGCCGAGCGCCTTCATGAAATCGACAAGGTAGAGGGTGTAATCCTCGACGTCGAACTTGCCCTCGGACACCGGGATGTCGCGCGCGTTATGCCAGTCGGTGACGTAGACCTCGCAATTGACGAGCAGCGATTTGACGGTCGAGCGCAGCAGCGTCGCGTAATGGCCCGACATCGGCGCCACCAGTAGCACCTTGCGCGGCTGTTCCTCGCGGCCCGAGACCTGAAAGTGGATGAGGTCGCCGAACGGGCGGGACACCACCGTCTCGATGTTGACGAGGTGGTCCTTGCCGTCCTCGCAGGTGAAGGTGCGGATGCCCCAGTCGGGCTTGGCCACCATGCGCTGGAACGTGCGTTCGGTCACCTGGCCCCAGGCCGACATCCATTGAAAGGCGGGGTTTGGCAACATGCTGAAAAGCGGATAGGATGCGAAGGAAAGCGCAGACGCCCCCAGCCATTGATTGGCGTTGCGGAAGGATTCCATCAGGTCGTAGGTGGACATCTGGCGCATTGTCTTCTCCTTTCGCGGGAAGCTGAGGGCGGTCGGCGTGGGCAGCCTCGCGCTTGCCGAACGTTATGCTGCATGGCAGAAATTGTTAAGGGGAAATGTTCGAAATGACAACGCAGGACGATGTCGCAGGAACAAACGTCGGGAAACTAAACGAAAATCTTGCGAAGGTCGAGGATTTGTCGCAGCGCCTGATTCAGGTGCTGGCTGCGCGAAAGCCCGCGAATCCCACGTTGAACACCCCGTCGCAGGACCTCTTCAACAAGGCGGCGACCTCTTACTGGACCGAGATGCTCGAACATCCGGGCCGGATATACGAGCAGCAACTCGAATACTGGGGCAAGTCGGTGCGCCATTTCCTCGACGCGCAGCAGACGATGCTGCGCGGCGGCGCCGATGCGGACGGCGACGACGACGCCCCCGATCCGCTGGCCGGGGACAAGCGCTTTGCCAACCCTCTGTGGGAGAGCCACCCGTTCTTTCGCTACGTCAAACGGCAATATGCGCTCAACGCGCAGGCGATCGAACGGGCGCTCGACGAGATCGACGAGGACCTGCCCGACAAGGACCGTCGGCGGCTCGACTATTTCGCGCATCAGATCATCGACATGATGTCGCCGACCAATTTCCTCGGCACCAACCCCGACGCGCTGGAACGCGCGCTGGAAACCGAGGGCGAGAGCCTTGTGAAGGGGCTGGAGAACCTGATCGCCGACCTGGAGGCCAATAACGGCGAGATGGTCGTGCGGCTGGCGGACGAGCGCGCGTTCGAACTGGGCGAGAACATCGCCACCACGCCGGGCGAGGTGGTCTATCGCAACCGGCTGATGGAACTCATCCAGTACGCGCCGGCGACCGAACAGGTCCATGCCACGCCGTTGGTGATCTTTCCGCCCTGGATCAACAAGTTCTACATTCTCGACCTCAAGGCGCAGAACAGCCTGATCCGGTGGATCACCGAGCAGGGTTACACCCTCTTTGTGGTGAGCTGGGTCAATGCCGATTCAAGCCATGCCGGGGTGGGGCTGGAGGAGTATATCGAGGAGGGCTACCTGACCGCGATTCGCGAGGTCAAGGCGATCACCGGCGAGAAACAGGTCAACGCGGTGGGCTATTGCATCGCGGGCACGACGCTGCACCTGGCGCTGGCGCTGATGCACAAGCGCGGCGACAAGTCGGTGAAGTCGGCCACGTTCTTTACCGCGCTCACGGATTTTGCCGAACAGGGCGAATTCACCCCCTTCCTCCAGGACGATTTCATCGACGGCATCGAGGAAGAGGTAAACGCGCAGGGCGTGCTGCGCTCGTTCATCATGGGGCGGACCATGTCGTTCCTGCGCTCGCGCGACCTGATCTATCAGCCCGCGGTGAGCAAATACATGATGGGCGAGGCACCGCCCGCGTTCGATCTGCTCTACTGGAACGGCGACGGGGCCAACCTGCCGGGCAGGATGACCATGCAGTATCTTCGGGGCCTGTGCCAGCGCAACGAGTTCGTCGAGGACGGGATGGAGTTGTGCGGTGAACGGCTGCATATCCGCGACGTGAAGATTCCGCTCATGTCGGTGACCTGCGAGACCGACCACATCGCAGCATGGAAGGATTGCTATCGCGGCTTTCGGCAGACCGGATCGAAGAACCGGACCTTCATCGTCTCGGAATCCGGCCATATCGCCGGCATCGTCAACCCGCCCGCCAAGAAGAAATACGGCCACTATACCAACGAGGATCTGAGCGGCACGCCGGAGGAATGGATGGGCGGGGCCACGCGGCACGACGGCTCGTGGTGGCCGCGCTGGGAGGCATGGCTGGCGAAACGCTCGGGCAAGATGGTCCCGGCGCGCGAGCCGGGCGACGACGAGCACCCGCCGCTCGCCCCGGCGCCCGGCACCTATGTCCGCAAAAAGGCGGTGACCTGAGGCGCGCGGTGGCGGGACCGGGCCGCGCCGCCGGGCATGAATTTTTTGCTGCAATGCAGAAAAACTCTTGAAATGCTGCGGTGCAGCAAGTATGTTCCGTCCAGTAGCAAAGAAGCGGCCCCCCCGCTCAAACCGAAAGGACGAGACTATGACCAAGACCACCGATTTCACCGCCATGTTCAAAGACGTCATGGGCAACTTTCCCGTCGACTCCAAGGCCATGGAAGACGCGTTCAAGAGCCAGGCGGCCCTGAACGAGAAGCTGTCGGGCGTTGCCCTGACCGCCGCCGAGCAGTCGGCCGAGATCTCCAGCAAGTGGACCAAGGACACCCTTGCCAAACTGTCCGAGATGTCGAAAGCCAAGACCGAGCCCGCCGACTACGCCAAGGCGATGACCGATTTCACCTCGGCCAATGCCGAAGTCGCCGCCGAGCACATGGCCGCCTTCGCTGAAGTTGCCAAGAAGGTGCAAATGGAAACCGTCGAACTGCTGCTCGCCTCGGGCAAGACCATGCAGGAAGACGCCGCTGCCGCCGTCAAGAAGGCCACCGACGACGTGACCAGCGCCACCAAGAAGGCGACCGCCGCCAAGTAAGGCGCGGACCAGACAGCAGGACGCGTTCCATTCCCTCCCAAGCGGGACGCAGTTTTGCGGGGCGGGCCGAAAGGCTCGCCCTTTCAATTTGCTGCGACTGCGTCTAGGCTTTGCCGCAGCGCTGCATCCCGTGGGAGGATCCCCCTTTGGCCGATACGACGAAACCGCTCCTGATCAAACGCTACGCGAGCCGGCGTCTCTACAACACCGAGACCTCGGATTACGTGACGCTCGAAGATATCGCGGGGTTCATCCGCAAGGGGCGCGAGGTCCAGATCATCGACCTGAAATCTGGCGATGACCTGACCCGCCAATACCTGCTGCAGATCGTCGCCGAGCACGAGAGCCGGGGCGAGAGCGTACTGCCGATCAACGTGCTAAACGACCTGGTGCGCAGCTATACCACGCAGGCCACCAGCGTGGTGCCGGAGTTCCTCGCCGCCAGTTTCGAGATGCTGCGCGACGGGCAATCCAAGATGCTTGAGAACATGACCAAGGCCAACCCGCTCGCCGCGATGCCCGGAATGGAGGCGATGCGCGCGCAGCAGGAGGCCTTCGTCAAGGCGATGACCGGGGGCCTCGGCGGGCTGGGCGGCACCGGGCCGGGCGCGCCCCGCGAGGACGAGGAGCGGCAGGGCGACGGGAGCGCGGAATCGGGCGAGGATCTCGACACGATCCGCAAGCAGCTCGCCGAGTTACAGGACAAGCTGTCGAAGCTCGACAAATAGCCCGATGACAGGGCGAAGCGGCCGGATCACGCTGTGGGGCATCGAGGTGTTCATGGCCGCCGCCGACGAGCGCTCGATCTCGGCCGCCGCGCGGCGGCTGGGGGCGAGCCCTTCGGCGGTGAGCCAGCAACTGACCAATCTCGAAGGCGCGGTGGGGGCCACGCTGTTGCAGCGCAACGCCCGCCCCATCCGCCTGACCCCGGCGGGCGAGATCATGCACCGCCGCGCGCAGGTGATCCTCGACGAGGCGGCGCAGGCGCGGGCCGAACTGGCGATGTCGCACCTGACCACGCTGACGCGGTTCCGCCTCGGCATGATCGAGGATCTCGAGGCGGATGTGACGCCGCAACTTCTCACCCACATGGCGGGCGAGCTCAAGGGATGCCAGTTCCTGCTGGAAACCGGGGCGAGCCACTATCTCTACGATCAGCTCGACGCGCGCGCGCTCGATATCATCGTGTCGGCACGGCTTGGCGATACCGCCGACTGGACCGAGGTGCACCCGGTGCTGCGCGAGCGTTTTGTCGCCGTGGTGCCGCGCGGCGCGATCCGGGCGGACCGCGATATCCTGCGCCAGCTCAAGCGGCTGCCGCTCATCCAGTACACGCAGCGCCATTACATGGGGCGGCTCATCTCGGCCCATCTGGCGCGCGAGGATCTGAACCTGCCCTACCGGTTCGAGCTCGACAGCTATCACTCGATCCTGGCGCTGGTGGGGCAGGGCACGGGCTGGTCGATCCTGACGCCGCTGGCGCTGATGCGGGCGCGCCGATTCGCCGATCAGATCGACGTGATGGAGCTGCCGCTGGCCCCGCTGACGCGCACCATCGCCGTCACCGCCCGCAAGGGCATATTGCAGGACATGCCCGAGACGCTGGCTGCGCGGCTCAAGCCGGTGTTGTCCGAGACCATCGTCGCCCCGGCCATCGCGGCGCATCCGTTTCTCGCCGACGGGGTGACGATCCTGTGACGATCCTATGAGCCGCGCCGCGCGGCGAAGAAGCCTGTGAGCAGCGCTTCGGCTTGGGTGGCACCGATGGCGTCATGGATCTCTGGCCGGTGGTGGCATTGCGGATGCGAAAACACCCGCGCGCCATGCGCCACGCCGCCCGACTTGGGATCGTCGGCCCCATAGCAAAGCCGCTCGATCCGCGCCGCGGAAATGGCGGCGGCGCACATGGCACACGGCTCCAGCGTGACGTAGAGCGCGTGGCCCGGCAGCCGCTCGGACCGGGCATCGGCGCAGGCGGCACGGATGGCGAGGATCTCGGCATGGGCGGTGGGGTCATTGAGTTCGCGGGTGCGGTTGCCCGCGCGCGCCACGATCACCCCCGACGGCGCGACCACCACCGCGCCTACCGGCACCTCGCCGCGTTCGGCGGCGGCCCGCGCCTCGGTGAGCGCGGCCTGCATGTGACCCATGGACACCATGCGCCGCTTGTGGCGCGCGCATCGCCCTTTCGCAAGCCCCGGCTTTGCGCTATGCGCCCGGGCATGGACAACAGCACCCCCAAGGGCGAGCGCATCGCCAAGGTCATCGCGCGCGCAGGCCGCGCCAGCCGCCGCGAGGCCGAACGGCTGATCGCGGCGGGGCGTGTCACGGTGAACGGGCGCAGGATCGATTCGCCCGCGCTCAACGTCACCGCCGCCGACAGGATCGTGGTGGACGGCCGCGCGCTTGACACGCCCGAGCCGCCGCGCCTGTGGCTCTATCACAAGCCGCGCGGCCGGGTGACCACGACGAGCGACGAGCAGGGCCGTACCACGATCTATGACGACCTGCCCGCCGACATGCCGCGGGTGATGAGCGTGGGTCGGCTCGACATCAATTCCGAGGGGCTGTTGCTGCTGACCAACGATGGCGGGCTCAAGCGGCGGATGGAACTGCCCGCCACCGGCTGGCTGCGCCGCTACCGGGTGCGTGTCAACGGCACGCCGGAGGATGCGACCTTCGAGCCGCTGCGTCAGGGGCTCACCCTTGGGGGCGAGCGGTTCCAGCCGATGACCGTGACGCTCGACCGCCAGAAGGGCGCCAACGCCTGGGCCACCGTGTCGATCCGCGAAGGCAAGAACCGCGAAGTCCGCCGCGCGATGGAGGCGGTGGGACTGATCGTCAACCGGCTGATCCGGCTGTCCTACGGTCCCTTCCAGCTCGGCAATCTCAAGCCCGGCGCGGTCGAGGAAATCCGCCCCCGCGTGCTGCGCGACCAGTTGGGGCTGAAGGACGAGGACGACGGCAAGGACACCGGGCCCAAGCCGAAACCACAGCGCCGCCGCCGCCCCTGATTTCTTCCTGGCTCAAATACTCCCGGGGGTGTGGGGGCGGCGCCCCCACTTTACCTGCCTGCGGGGGCAGCGTGCCCCCGGAAACGCGCTCAGATTTCGATCGCCTGCATCACCTGCGGCTCGATCACATCGACACCCGGCAGGCCCGTGGCCAGCACCTCGGCGGATTGTTCCAGCACCGGGAATGTGCGGTAATGACACGGGATAACCGTCTTGAAATCAAAGAAGGTTTTCGCCGCATAGGCGGCGCGGGTCATGTCCATGGTGAAATGCCCGCCCGCACACAGGATGCCGATATCGGGCCTGTGCAGGGCGTTGAACACACCCATGTCCGCCATCACGTCGGTATCGCCCGAGAGATAGATCGTGTGGCCTTCGCCCGCGATCATGTACCCGCATTCGCTGCCCGTCACATGTGGGCCGTCGGGCGTGGCGATGGAGGTGGAATGGGTGGCGTGGACCATCGTCACCTTCACGCCCTCCAGATCGACGGTGCCGCCCTTGTTGAAGCCGACGGTCTCGATCTGCTCGGCCTCGGCCCAGTGGCTCATCAGGTCGAATTGTCCCACCACGGGCACGCCGAGGTGCCTGGCCAGCGGCAAAAGCCCATTGATATGGTCGAAATGGGCGTGGGTGACGAGGATGTGGGTAGCCCCCTCGGTGGCGGCCTCGTGCTTGTCTTCAGGCAGCATCGGGTTGCCGTCGAGCCAGGGGTCGATCAGCAGGACCTGCCCCGCGATCTCGATGCGGAACGAGCTGTGGCCGAGCCAGGTGATACGCATTTGGGACTCCTTCGCTGTTGATCGCCGCAAGAGTAGCAGGCCTGTGCCCCGAGGAAAGGGGCCACCGCTTGCCTCTGCCTGCGCGCGCGGGTAAACGCATTCCGACCCCATCATGGAGAGGCGCATGTCGATAGATCCCGAGACCGCCGCCCGCGTGGCCAAGCTCGCGCGTATTCGCGTGGACGCGGACGCGCTGCCCGCGCTGGCGCAGGAATTCAACACCATCCTCGGCTTCATCGAGCAGTTGGGCGAGGTCGATGTCGAGGGTGTGGAGCCGATGACGAGCGTCACGCCCATGCGCCTGAAGCGTCGCAAGGACGAGGTGACGGCGGGCGGGATGCAGGACAAGGTGCTGTCGAACGCGCCCGATGCGCGCGAGGGGTTCTTTGCCGTGCCGAAGGTGGTGGAGTGATGTCGGGTCTAAACGAAATGACCATCGCCGATGCGCGCGACGCGCTGCGCCGCGGCGACGTGACGAGCGTGGAGTTGACCGAGGCGTGCCTTGCCGCCGCCGGGGCGGCGGGGGCGCTGAATGCTTTCGTCCACCCCACCCCCGATCTGGCGCGCGAACAGGCGCAGGCGGCGGACGCGCGGATCAAGGCGGGTGACGCGCCCGCGATGTGCGGCATCCCGCTGGGGATCAAGGATCTGTTCTGCACGCGCGGCGTGCCGTCCCAGGCCGCGAGCCGCATTCTGGAAGGCTTCCGCCCGGAATACGAATCGACCGTGACGCAGAACCTCTTTGACGCGGGCGCGGTGATGCTGGGCAAGCTCAACATGGACGAGTTCGCCATGGGGAGCAGTAACGAGACCTCCTGCTATGGCAATGTGGTCAACCCGTGGCGGCGCGGCAATGACGAGGCGGCGCTCACCCCCGGCGGCTCGTCGGGTGGCTCGGCCAGCGCGGTGGCCGCCGATCTCTGCCTTGCCGCGACCGGCACCGATACCGGCGGCTCGATCCGGCAGCCTGCGGCCTTTACCGGCATCACCGGTATCAAGCCGACCTACGGGCGCTGTTCGCGCTGGGGCATCGTGGCCTTTGCGTCGTCGCTCGATCAGGCGGGGCCGATGACCAAGTCGGTGCGTGACGCCGCGATCATGCTGGGCGCAATGTGCGGGCACGATCCCATGGACAGCACCTCCGCCGATATCCCCGTGCCGGATTTCGAGGCGATGCTGACCGGCGACATCAGGGGCAAGGTGATCGGTATCCCGCGCGAATACCGCATGGACGGCATGCCCGACGAGATCGAGAAACTCTGGACCGACGGCACCGCGATGCTGCGTGACGCGGGCGCCGAAATCCGCGACATTTCGCTGCCGCATACCAAATACGCGCTGCCCGCCTATTACGTGATCGCGCCTGCCGAGGCGTCGTCGAACCTCGCGCGCTATGACGGGGTGCGCTATGGCCACCGGGCGAGGTTGGCGCAGGGCGACGGCATCACCGAAATGTACGAAAAGACCCGTGCCGAGGGCTTCGGTCCCGAGGTGCAGCGCCGGGTCATGGTCGGCACCTACGTGCTGTCGGCCGGCTTCTACGATGCCTATTACAACCGTGCGCGCAAGGTGCGGACCTTGATCAAGCGCGATTTCGAGGAGGTCTTTGCCGCCGGTGTCGACGCGATCCTGACGCCTGCCACGCCAAGCGCGGCATTTGGCCTCGGCGAGATGGCGGAGGCCGATCCGGTGCAGATGTATCTCAACGACGTGTTCACCGTGACGGTAAACCTTGCCGGGCTGCCGGGCATCACGGTGCCGGCCGGGCTTGACCGGCAGGGGCTGCCGCTGGGGCTGCAACTGATCGGGCGACCGTGGGAGGAGGGCGATCTGCTCAATACCGCCGACGCGCTGGAGCGGGCCGCAGGCTTCATGGAAAAGCCCGCGAAATGGTGGTAGGTTCCCGCGTTGAGGCGGGCCGGAACAGGATGATGCGAATGCGGTTGATGCTTGGGTTTGTGACGATGGCTGCGCTGGCCGCCTGTGCTCCGGCAATCCCGGATAGCGGGGCGGGGGTCGGCTTCGGGGATTATGATACCTATCAGCGCAAGAAGGCGGCTCGCGAGGCCGAGCTGTCGGGCGAGTACGTGGCCCTGCCGCCGCCGGACGCGATCTCTTCGCAGCCGCTCGACGCGACGGGCGGCGCGACCGAGGCCCCTGCGGCCCCCGAAATGTCGGAGGCCGACCGTATCGCCGCCGAAGCACGGGCCGCGCTGGACGTGACCGTACCGGAGGACGGCGCGGGCGATGAACCGCTTCAGGCCAGCCCGTCGAACCCGCCGCCCGCCGTGGTCAACGATGCGGGCATCTCGCAGGAGAACAGTTTCGACGCGGTCGGTTCCGAACGCTCGATCGAGGAGGACGCCGCGCGCATCGCGCGCAACCGCGCGCAGTACCAGGTGATCGAGCCCGAAGAGATCGGCACCCGTCCCGGCGATGTGGGTCCCAACATCGTGGATTATGCGCTCGCCACCACGCATCCCGTCGGCACCGGCATGTATCGCCGCTTCGGCATCGCGACGGGGTCGCGGCACGAGCGGAATTGCGCGGAGTATGCCTCGCCCGATCAGGCGCAGCTCGATTTCCTGCGCAAGGGCGGGCCCGAGCGTGACCGCATGGCGCTCGACCCCGATGGCGACGGCTATGCCTGCGGCTGGGACCCGTCGCCGTACCGCCGTGCCCTGCGCGAGTGAGTCGCGGCGGCGTGTGACGGCGCATCCTTCGCCCAATCACGGCCCGCGCCGGGGGGGCGTGCGCCCGGATCTCATCGTGCTGCACCACACCGCGATGGAGAGCGCCGGGGCGGCTCTGGCGCGGCTGTGCGACCCGGCGGCAGAGGTCTCGGCGCATTATCTGATCTGCGAGCGGGGCCGCGTCTGGCAGCTTGTCGATGAGGGCGCGCGCGCCTGGCACGCGGGGGCGGGGCGCTGGGGAGATGTGCGGGATGTCAATTCCCGCTCGATCGGCATCGAGCTGGCCAATCGCGGCGACCATCCCTATCCGCTGCCGCAGATGACGGCGCTGGAGGCGCTGATGGGCGACGTCATGGCGCGATGGGCGATCCCGCCCGCGCGGGTGATCGCGCATTCCGACATGGCCCCGGGGCGCAAGTCCGATCCCGGCCCGCGTTTTGACTGGCGGGGGCTGGCGCGCGCGGGGCTCTCGGTGTGGCCCGATGCGCGGGGGGACGGGCGCGCCGACTGGGCCGCTTTCCTGCGCGATGCGGCGCGGTTCGGCTATCCGGCGGGCGACGTGCCGCGCGAGCTGCTGCTCGGGGTCTTTCGGCTGCGCTTTCGCCCGCAGGCCGAGGGGCCGCTCTCGGCCGCCGATTGCGCGGCGATGGACGATCTGGCCGCGCGCTTTGCCGTTGACCGCGCCGAGCCGAGCGCCTAACTGCGTATCCGCGCGGAGGGCCGGATGGCCGCGACACCCCGGAAACGGGGTGGCGAGGAAAGTCCGGACTCCACAAGACGGCGGTGCCGGGTAACGCCCGGCCGGGGCAACCCGAGGGAAAGCGCCACAGAAAACAGACCGCCCAGCCGCGTCGGCTTTGCCGGGTTGGCTGGGCAAGGGTGAAACGGTGGGGTAAAAGCCCACCGCGGGACGGGCAACCGGACCGGCACGGCAAGCCCCACCGGGAGCAATGCCGAATAGGGACCGCGCGCGGGGGCAGGTCGGGCAACCGATACCGCCCGCAGGCCACGTCTTGGCCCGGCGGTCCGGGTAGGCAGCTAGAGGCGCGCGGGCAACCGCGCGTCGAGACGAATGGTCATCCGAAGGGGGCCCCGCGCCCCCGGGACAGAATCCGGCTTACAGGCCCTCCGCGCGCTCTTTTCATTTTCCATGGGCAGGCTACAAACGGGTCATGCCGTATCACTGGAGCCACCCGCCGCGTGGGGCGGACCCCAACCTCGAGCTCGAACTCTGGCCGCACCGGTCGCTGCCGCGCCGGGGCTTTGCCGCCTTCGTGCTGGCGACCTTCACGCTCATCACCATCCCGCTCTACCCGCTTTTGGGCACGTTGGTGCTATGGGGGCTATTGCCGTTCCTGCTGCTGGCGGTGGGCGGCGTGTGGTGGGCGTTGGAGGCGACCTATCGCAGCGCGCGGTTGCGCGAAGTGCTGACCATCGCGCCGGACGAGGTGCGGCTGGTGCGCACCGACCCGCGCGGCGAGGTGCGGGAATGGGCCTGCGACCGCCATTGGGCCCGGCTAAGGATGCACGCAGAGGGCGGGCCGGTGGCGCATTACCTGACGCTCAGAGGGGGCGGGCGCGAGGTGGAGATCGGCGCGTTCCTGTCGGAGGACGAGCGCAAGGCGCTGCATGGCGAGCTGGCCGACGCGATCCGTCCGCCGCCCGCGCCAGTGGCAGGGTGAGCGGACGGGTGCGCCCCCCGGCACCGCCCGGCTCTCAGATCAGCATGTTGCGGGGATCGCCGATGAGTCCGGCGTAATGGGTCAGGAACCGTGCGGCATCGGCGCCGTTGATGCCCCGGTGATCGTAGCTGAGATCCAGCGGCACCATCGGCACGGGCCGCGGCGTGTCGCCGTCCCAGACGGTGACGGTCTCGGTCCGGGTCAGCCCGAGGATCGCCACCTCGGGCGGGTTGACGATGGGGGTGAAGGCGGTGCCGCCGATGCCGCCGAGATTGGTGATCGTCATCGACGCGCCGCCCATCTCGTCGGGGCCGATCCGGCGGGCCTGCGCGCGCGCCGCGAGATCGGCGATCTCGGCCGCGATCCGCCAAAGCCCCTTGGTGTCCGCATCGCGGATCACGGGCACCATCAGCCCGTTTGGCGTATCCACGGCGATGCCGATATGGACGAAACCCTTGAGCACCAGCGTGTTGCCGTCGGGGCTGAGCGAGGCGTTGAATCGGGGAAAGGCGCGCAAGGCCCGCGCCAGGGCCGCGACGTGAAAGGCCAGCGCCGTGAGCTTGATCCCGCGCGCCTGCGCCTCGGGTCCGAGGGCCTTGCGAAACGCCTCGATCGCGCTCACGTCCGCGCGGTCGTGATGCGTGACCGCCGGGATCAGCGCCTGCGCGGCGGCGAGATTGCGCGCGGCGACCTGCGCGAAGCGGCTCATCGGTTCTTCGGTCACAGGGCCGTATCGGCTGTGGTCCACGTCCCAGAAGGACGCGTCGGCCGAGGCGGCGGGGGCGGGGCTGCCGTCACCGTCACCGGCATCGGTTCCGGGGCTGATGTCCTCGGGCGCGATGGTGGTGCGCCCGAGACGGTGCGCGAGTGCCTCGATATCGATGTCCCGGTCACGCGCGAGGCGGCGGGTCGAGGGGCTGGCTATGATCTCCGACATGTCCGCCCCCTCACCAGTTGGCCGAGATATACTGGGTTTCCATGAATTCGAGCATGCCCTCGTGCCCGCCCTCGCGGCCAAGACCGGATTGCTTCACCCCGCCGAACGGCGCTGCCGGGTCGCTGACGAGGCCCCGGTTGAGGCCCACCATGCCATACTCCAGCCGCTCGCAGACCTGCATCCCGCGCTTGAAATCGCCGGTGAACACGTAGGCCACCAGCCCGTACTCGGTGGCGTTGGCGCGCGCGATCACCTCGTCCTGATCGGTGAAGGTCTGGATCGCGGCGACCGGGCCGAAAATCTCGTCATGCACGCAGTCGGCATCAGCGGGCACGTTCGACAGCACCGTCGGCGGGTAGAAATAGCCACGGCCCTCGGGCACCTCGCCGCCGCACTCGATGCACGCGCCGCCGCACTCGATGCACGCGCCGCGCGCCACGGCATCGGCGACAAAGGCGGCCACCTTGTCGCGGGTGCCTGCGTTGACCAGCGGGCCGACATCGACCGACGGATCGGTGCCGTCGCCCAGCTTCAGCGCGGCCATCCGTTCGGTCAGGCGGCGGGTGAACTCTGCGGCGACATCGTCATGCACGTAGATGCGGTTGGCCGCGGTGCAGGCTTCGCCCAGGTTGCGCATCTTGGCGAGCATGGTGCCCTCGACGGCCGCGTCCATATCTGCGTCCCCGAATACGATGCAAGGCGCGTTGCCGCCAAGTTCCATCGCCGGTTTCAGCACCTGATCGGCGGCGGATTTGAGCAGCGCGCGCCCCACCCCGGTAGAGCCGGTGAAGCTCACCACCCGGACGCGGGGATCGTGCAGCATGTGATCGACCAGCGCGCCGGTCCTGCGGCTTGGAAGGACGTTGACGAGGCCGGGCGGCACGCCCGCCTCTTCCAGCAGCGGCATCAGCGCCAGCATGGTGAGCGGAGTCTCCGAGGCGGGTTTGATGATGACACCACAGCCCGCCGCCAGCGCCGGCGCGATCTTGCGGGTGCCCATCGCGGCGGGGTAGTTCCACGGGGTGATCAGCACAGCCAGACCGGCGGGCTTGTGCTGCACCACGATGCGTGCGCCCGACGCCGGGGCATGGGTGATCATGCCGTCGGCGCGCACCGCCTCCTCGGCGAACCAGCGAAAGAACTCGGCGGCGTAGGCGGCCTCGCCACGGGCGTCCACCCCCGCCTTGCCGTTCTCCAGCGTGATCAGACGCGCGAAGTGATCGAGGCGGTCGGTCATCAACTCCCACGCCCGGCGCAGCACCTCCGAGCGCGCGCGCGGTGTCCGCGCGGCCCAGTCGGCCATCGCCCTTTCAGCGGCGTTCAGCGCGGCATCGGCATCCTGGATGTCCGCCGAGGCGACCGAGGCCAGCACCTCTTCGGTGGCGGGGTTGATCACGTCGAAGCGGTCGCCGCTCTTGCGCCAGTCGCCGTCGATATAAAGGTCGGTATGGTCCATGTCGGTCTCCGGTCAGGTCAGAGCAGGTGGCGGAGCGGCTGCTCCACCCGGCCTGCGAAGTCGTCGAGAAGCCGGATCGCGGCGTGCGCGTCCAACTGTCCGGCGGTGCAGTCCAGCGTGATCGTCAGCCCGGCACCGTTTGGCAGCAGCGTCAGCACCGGGGTGGCCTCGCCGCCCGCATCGACCGAGCGCAGGCGCGATCCGCGCAGGTCGCGCAGGATGAGCGCGGGGGAATCGCCGGTTTCGGCGACCCCTGACAGCGCGCTGTCGGCGGGCAGGGCGTAGGTGCGGGACTGACCGTGCTGCTCTACCGCCACGGGGCCGGATGTGGCGAGGCAGGCGGCGGCCAACCCGGCGAGGATTGCGTCGGCATCGCTCAGCCCGTGCGCCTCGGCGGCCCAGGCGGCAAAGCCCGGCACGCCATCCCCGGCGATTTCGGCGACAAGGTGCCGGCTGGCCGCCGCGCCCGCATCGGGTGCCGGGGCGGTGGCGGCGGGCAGGGCGCGCAGGGTGTCGAGATCGCGGACGTGGTAGGGCTGCGGGTACCCGGCCCCGGCCAGCCTAGTCAGGTCCAGCCCCTGTTCCAGCGCCAGACGCCGCGCCTTGGGCGAGGCAAGGATGCGCCCGCCGGTCGGGTGCGGCGCGGCGGCTCCGGCGGCCGGTGACGCCCCGAGCCGTGGCCCGGGTGCCGCCGGGACGGGCGCGGCGCCGGGTGCGGTGTCTGTTGCGGTGTCTGTTGTGGGGGCGGCCTGCGCCGGGGCCGTGGCGACGGAGCGCGCGACCGTATGCGCCGGGGCCTCGTCGCTGAGGATCGCCACCGCATCGCCCACCGGCACCTCCTCGCCCGCCTTGGCGAGCGTGGCGGCGAGATAGCCGTCGCGGCCCGCCTCCACCTCCATGGTGCTCTTGTCGGTTTCGACCTCGAACAGGATATCGGCGGCCGCCACCGCGTCACCGGGCGATTTGAGCCAGGCGACCAGCAGGCCGGTATCCTGCGCCATGCCTAGCTGCGGCATGGTCACGGAATGGCCCGGCGGCAGGTCCTCTGCCGGGGTCTCTGCGGGGGTCTCTGCCGGGGCGGGGGCAGGGGCGGGCGTGTCACCCGCGGCGCTGTCCGATATCCGGGCGATCACCGCGCCTACCGGCACGTCGTCGCCTTCGGACGCGGTCACGCCGGTGAGAAACCCGTCGGCCTGCGCCTCGACCTCCATCGTGGCCTTGTCGGTTTCCACCTCGAACAGGGCGTCCCCCCTGGCGACCGCGTCGCCGGGGGATTTCAGCCAGGACACGATCTTGCCCGCGTCCTGCGCCATGCCCAGTTGCGGCATCGTCACGTCATGCGGCATGGATCATGTCCCCGGCACAGAGCTTGCGGGCGTTTTCGGCCACGCCCTCGGGCGTCGGCACGGTGATGTCCTCCAATGCGGGCGAGAACGGCACCGGCACGTCCATCGCCCCCATGCGCAGCACCGGCGCGTCGAGATGGTAGAACGCCTTTTCGTTGAGGCGGCTGGCGATCTCGGCGGTCACCCCGTAGCTCTGGTGGCCCTCGTCGATGACGATGGCGCGGCTGGTCTTCTTCACGCTTGAGAGAAGCGTCGCCTCGTCCAGCGGCACGAGGGTGCGCGGGTCTATGACTTCGGCGCTGATGCCCTCCGCCGCGAGCGTTTCGGCGGCCGCCTCGGCCACCTGCACCATTGAGGAGGTGGCGATCAGCGTGATGTCAGAGCCCTCGCGCCTGATATTGGCGGCACCGAAGGGGATCAGGTATTCCTCTTCCGGCACCGGGGCCTTGTCCTGATACATCAGCTTGTCCTCGAAGATGACGACCGGGTTGTTGTCGCGGATCGCCGTCTTCATCAGCCCCTTGGCCTCGTAGGCCGAGGACGGCATCGCCACCTTCAGCCCCGGGATATGCGCCACCAGCGCCTGCAGCGACTGGCTGTGCTGCGCCGCCGAGCGCCGCGTGGCCCCCAGATTGGTGCGCAGCACCATCGGCACGGTCAGCTTGCCGCCGGACATGTAATGCTGCTTGGCCGCCTGATTGCAGAGCTGATCCATCACCAGATAGAGGAAGTCCCCGAACATCAGGTCCACCACGGGCCGCGTGCCGGTCATCGCCGCGCCCACGGCCATGCCGACAAATCCGGGCTCGGAAATCGGCGTGTCGATGACGCGGGCGGTGCCGAATTCCTCGACAAGGCCGCTCAGCACCTTGAAGGGCGTGCCGGCCTCGGCCACGTCCTCGCCCATCAGGAACACCGTCTCGTCACGGCGCATTTCCTCTGCGATGGCCTCGTTGACGGCCTGCGACAGGGTGATCTCTCTCATTTCGGTCTCCTCAATCCGCGCAGACATGCATGGCCACCTCGGACACGTCCGGGTAGGGGGCGGCCTCGGCATGGGCGACGGCCTCGGCGGCGTCGTTTTCGATCCCGGCATTCATCGCCTCGATCTCGTCCTCGGTGGCGATGCCCTCCGAGATCAGCCACGCGCGGAAACGGATGATCGGGTCGCGGTTCTGCTTCCACTCCCTCTCCTCGTCCTTCGAGCGATAGTATTCGCGGTTGATGTCGCCGACATGGTGGCCGTGATAGCGATAGGTCTCGAGCTCAACGAAGAACGGGCCCTCGCCCTTGCGGCAGCGGGCGACGAGCTTTTGCGCCAGTTCGTTCACCGCCAGCACGTCCTGCCCGTCCACCTTGAACGCCTCGATGCCGAACGCCTCGGCGCGGGCGGTGATCGCGCCGGCGGCGATCTCCTCGGTCCGGGTGTATTCGGAATAGCCGTTGTTCTCGCAGGCATAGATCACCGGAAGCGACCACAGCGCGGCCATGTTCATGACCTCATAGAGCAGCCCTTGCGCCGTGGCCCCGTCGCCGAAGAAGCACACGGTGACATCCTCGTGCCCCAGCAGTTTCGCCCGCAGGGCCGAGCCGGTGGCGATCCCCATCGAGCCGCCGACGATGGCGTTGGCCCCGAGGTTGCCGTGGCTCTGGTCGGCGATGTGCATCGAGCCGCCCTTGCCCCGGCAATAGCCCTCTTCCTTGCCCAGAAGCTCGCAGAACATCGCGCGGAACTCCGCGCCCTTGGCCACGCAATGGCCGTGGCCCCGGTGGGTCGAGGTGATCCGGTCGTCATCGGTCAGCGCCTCGCAGATCCCCACCGCCACCGCCTCCTCGCCCGAATACATGTGGGTGAGGCCCGGCATCCTGGCCGAGAGGTAAAGCTGGTTGGCGTTGTCCTCGAAGGTGCGGATGCGCACCATCTGGCGGTACATCGCCAGGTAATCGTCGGTGTTGGTTTTCGTGACCATGACATCCTCCGGGAGGGGCGGGAAGACCCCCGCCCTGCATTTCGTCGGTAGGGCGGGGGTCTCCCCGCCACAGCTCAATATCGGTTGGCGATCGGCAGGTCCTCGGCGGGAAAGAGGCTGATCACCTCGCAGCCCGTGGGCGTGACCACCACTTCCTCCTCGATCCGCGCGGCGGAGTAGCCGTCGGCGGCGGGGCAGTAGGTTTCCAGCGCAAAGACCATGCCGGTCTGGATCTCCATCGGGTGATCGAGGCTGACGGCGCGGCTGATGATGGGCCGCTCATGCAGCGCAAGCCCCAGACCGTGGCCGAATTGCAGCCCGAACGCCGCCTCTTCCGAGGGAAAGCCGAACTCTTCGGCCTTGGGCCAGACCGCGGCCACCTTGTCGGTGCTGACACCCGGCTTGATCATCGCGATGGAGGCGTCGATCCATTCCCGCGCCTTGACATAGGCGTCGTTCTGCGCGGGCGTCGAGCGGCCGATATTGAAGGTCCGGTAATAGCAGGTACGATAGCCCTGATAGCTTTGCAGGATGTCGAAAAACGCCTGATCGCCGGGCCGGAACAGCCGGTCGGTGAAGTTGTGCGGATGCGGATTGCAGCGTTCGCCGGAAATGGCGTTGATCGCCTCCACGTCGTCGCTGCCCATCTCGTAGAGCATCTTGTTGGAGAGCGCGACGATATCGTTCTCGCGCACGCCCGGCTTCAGCTCCTCGTAGATCATGTGATAGACGCCATCGACCATCGAGGCGGCCTGTGTGAGCAACTGGATCTCGTCCCAGTTCTTGATCTCGCGCGCCGCCAGCATGATCTGCTGGCCGTCGATCACCTTGATCCCTTCCTCCTGAAGCGCGTGGAACATCGCGGTTTCGGCATAATCCACACCCACCGGCATGTCGGCCATGCCGGCCTCCTTGATGAGCCGGGCGATATCCTTGGCGTATTTGCGCATCAGGCCGAATTCCGGCGGGATCGTGCCGCGCATGCCGACCACACCGGCAAGGCAGTGATCGGGCTCCAGCCAGTCGGAATAGCGCTGGTGATGCACCGCAGCCGATCCGAAATCCCACACATAGGGGCTGTCATCGCCCGTAAGCAGGCAGAAGCGGCACATCTTGTCGCGCTCCCACTCGCCGATCTTGGTGGCCGAGACATAGCGGATATTGTTCACGTCGAAGAGCAAGAGCGTGCCCGCGCCGGAGGCCTGAAGCGCCTGCCGGGTGCGGGCGAGGCGGTATCGGCGCAGGCGGTCATGGTCGATCCGGCGCTCGAAATCCACCGAGGTGTGGCCCCAGGCGGGAAGGCGGTCGCGCCATTCCCAGTTGGGTTCGAGATCCTGCGGGGTGAGCATGTTGGGCATCAGGGCGCGTGTCATGGGATAACTCCGTAGGGTGGGCAGTTTGCCCACCTTCGTTGAAAGGGGATTGAAGAAAGGCGGGCAAACTGCCCACCCTACGCGGAGGTGAGCGTCACTGGATGCACCAGCCGCCGTCGATATGGATCATCTGGCCGGTCATGTAGTCGCTGTCGTCGCTGGCGAGGAACGACGCGGTGCCGGTGATGTCGTCGGGGTAACTGACGCGCTTGATCTGGAGCGCGTCGCGCACGATGTCGTCATAGGCCTGGCCCTCGCGCTCCTTGAAGCCGATATCGACAAGGTCCTTGTCGAGCTGCTCCCAGAGCGGCGTGACCACGACGCCGGGGGCATAGCCGTTGACGGTGATGTTGTGCTCGGCCAGGCCGATGGCCCCGCAATGGGTAAGCGCGAGACAGCCGTATTTCGAGGTGCAATAGACCGTCACATCGACCAACGGCTTGCGGCTGGCGATACTGCCCACGTTGATCAGCTTGTAGGGATGACCCTCCATCGGGCCCTGCGCGATCATCTGGCGGGCGGTCTCCTGCATGCCCAGCCACATCGCCTTGGTGTTGACGTTCATGATCATGTCCCAGTTGTCTTCGTCGATATCCATGAAGAACCGGGGCTTGTTGAGACCCGCGTTGAACAGCCCCACATTGATCGAGCCGAACGCCTCGACCGTGGCGGCGACGGCGCTCGCGTTGTCGGCACGGCTGGTCACATCCATCTTGACCGCGATGGCCTGCCCGTGTCCGGCACCGTTGATGCGGTCGGCAACGGCCCGCGCCTCGGCCTCGTCGAGATCGCCGAGGCAGACATTGGCGCCCTGCGCGGCAAAGCTCTCGGCGTTGGCGGCCCCCATGCCGCGGGCGGCACCGGTGATCAGGATGTTTTTGCCTTTCAGGCGGTTGGGGTCCATGGTTTCCTCCCTAAGTGACCGGTTCTCGTAATAGATCTTCGACGCGGGACTGGATCTTTGCCAGCGCCTCGCGGGGTGAGACGATGCCGCGCAACATGTCGTGAAGCTCGTGACCGCAGATCGCGATGATGCCGGAAATCTGCGGGATCGGCGGGCGCGGCCAGAATTGCAGCTCGTCGCGCCACGACATCTGGTCGACGAGTTCGAATATCGGGGACAGGCGGCGCACCTCGGGATCGGCCCCGACCGAATAGCGCGGCACCGTGCGGCTGCCGTTCTGGACATAGAGTTTCTGCGCCGCGGGGGATGTGAAGGAGACCAGCGCCTCGACCGCGTCGGGCAGCCGGTCCTCGGCGAGGTTTGCGGGGATGCACAGCGCGTATCCGCCGACCGGGGCGATGGGCACCCCTTTGGGACCGTGCGGATGCGGCAGGTAGCCTGTGTTGTCATGCGCCGGGCAACTGGCGTCCAGCTCGAAATACGGGGCCAGCAGGGTATAGCCATAGGCCATGGCGACCTTGCCCTGGGCAAAGGGGCGGACCCGCTCGTACCACGACATCGACAGGATATCGGGTGGCGAATATTCCATCAGCTCGACAAGATATTCGGCTGCGGCCAGCGCGCGGTCGCTGTCCAGCATGGGCCGGAAACCGCCGCCGGCGAGGTGGTCGGCGTCGTACCCGCCCGCGATTTCGGGCAGGTCGATGACAGGCTGGCCGAAATCGGCGCAGGTCATGATGAAGCTGTGCCCGAGCGCGGTGCCGCGCGCCGCGTTCCAGGCGATGCCGTAGCGCCCCTGCTGCGGCTTGTGAAAGTGTCGCGCGGCGGCGATCACCTCATCGGTGGTCGCCGGCGGCTCCAGCCCGTCGCGGGCGAACCAGTCCTTGCGGTAGAACATGAGCTCGGGCGTGGTCTGGCTCGGAACGCCGTAGGGCACGCCGTCCCAATGCGCGGCCCGCCAGCCCGCGGTGTGGAAGTCGCCGGGGTCGAGCCGCTCGACATCCATGGCCTCGGGCAGGGGCCGGATCACGCCCTTCTCGACGAATTCGCCCAGCCAGGGCAGGTCAACGGCGATCAGGTCATACCGGCTTCGGGAGCGGCCTGCGTTGCGCAGCGCCTCATCGCGCAGGCGGTCGATGGAAAACGCCCGCTGGTTGATATCGGTGCCGACGATCTGCTCGAACTGACGCTTGAGGGTGTCCATGACCATGAAGGTCGGGTCCCCGTGAACCAGGATGCGCAAGCCTCCGGCCAGCCTGAGCGGCTGGGGCAGCGCGCGCGGCGGCGGGATCGTCGCCTGGCCGGGCTGATAGGAGCCGCCGAAATAATAGTCGCTTGCCGTCGCGGTCCGGTCGGTTCCGCCGAACGCGCTGCGGGCCATGCGGTCAACGCGGTCCGCGATCCGGTTGAAGCTCTCCAGCAGCTTCGGGGCGGGGTGCAGCGAGACGGTCTTGCCCGATTTTGTCCGCGGCCGCCGTTCGACAAGCCCCGCCGCCTCGATCTCGGCCAGCTTGCGCATGCCGGTCGCATAGGGCACGCCGGAGGCCGAGACCATCGCCGTGGGCGACACGACCCGCCCGGTGCAGTGGCTGTGCAGCAGGTGCAGGATCATGTTCAGGTGCGGGTTGGGCGTGGTCGGGTCGATCCCCGTGTCGATCTCGACGCTGATATCCTGTAGAAACGACACCACCCGCTCAAGCTCGGGGCTGAGCGCCGGGGCCGGGACGGCGGCGGAGAGCGCGGCCCCGGACGGTCCGGAATGGATATCATGTGCGGTTTGATGTTGCATGCGACCGGTGGATGACAGTGAAAACGGGGGTGATGGTGGTGTGGACATTGCGTTCTCCGAAACATGTTCAATTCTGGGGGCCGTCAGTATGAATGTTTTGTCCAGAATGGATACGAAAATATCCATAGTGGATATTTATTGGACGTTCCTCCGCGGCGAGAATCGCGCTGGATAGCGGGCAGATTGCTGGGCTCGCGCCCGGGCTGAAGAGGACAGCCGCAGTCGATCCGAAAACCCTATGGGAGGACCAATCGATGAATTTCCCGACCAAGAGTGCGCTGGTCTGCACGACCGCGATGCTCGGCTCCGCCGCTGCCGCCGAGACGATGACCATCGGCATCACCCAGAACAACGTGGGTGTCGACAGCTACCAGACGACCTATGAACAGGCGTTCATCGCCGCCGCCGAGGCCAACCCCGATGTCGAGGTGGTGGTTCTGGACGCCGGCGGGGATGTCGCGCGCCAGATCGCCCATATGGAAGACCTCATCCAGCGCCAGGTGGATGCCATCATCATCTGGCCGACCAATGGCGAGGCCGTGATCCCCGCCGTCCGCAAGGCGTACAAGGCGGATATTCCCGTCATCGTGACCAATTCGAACATCGCCGAGCAGGGGTTCGACTTCGTGGCCTCGTTTTCGGGCCCGGACAACATCACCCAGGGCGCGCGCGCAGCCGAGATCATGTGCGACCGCTTCAATGATCTGGGCATCGAGGACGAGGCCCGTGTGATCGAGATCACCGGCCAGCCCGGCTACACCACCGCCATCGAGCGGTCCGAAGGCTTTCAGGACCGTCTGCCCGAGGTCTGCCCGAACGTCGATCTGGTCGAAAGTCAGCCGGGCGACTGGAACCGAGAGAAGTCGCAGCAGGTGATGGAGGCCTTTCTCGTCAAGTATGACGACATCGACGGGGTCTATGCCGGTGACGACAACATGGGCGTGGGCGCTCTGAATGCCGCAAGGGCCGCCGACCGTGCCGACGGCATCACCTTTGTCGGTGCCACCAACTTTTCGGTGGGCTACGAAGCCATGGCCCGGGGCGACTACTGGGGCTCGATCTACCAATCGCCGGTGGATGATGCCGAGGCCGCGCTGCGGACGGCCATCGACGTGCTGTCGGGCAAGGATGTCCCGTTCCTGAACTACTTCGACACGCCGAAGATCACCCAGGACAATATGGACGCGTTCGAAAAGCCCGTCTTCTGATCGGCTCGCGGTCTGTGAGCGGGCGGATGCGCGCGCGCCGTTCTCCGGGCGGTCCGTGCCCGGCGCGGGCGCCGCACGTCCCGTGCCGCTCGCACGGGGCGGTCGTGACGCGACCGGGCGAATCGTGAAGATCGGCGGAGTAATGTGCCCAGTGCGCCCGCGCGACGGCACACCTGACGGGAGGATGACATGGCGGAGCTGACGAAAAAGGGTATCGGCGGGTTTCTTGCACGGCAGGGCATCCTGGTCGCCTTCGTGCTGTTCATGGCGGGCTTCGCGCTGATTAATCAGCGGTTCATCGCGATCGACAACGTCTTCGGGGTGATCCGCTCCTCGGCGATCCTCGGCGTCATGGCGCTGGGCGTGACCTTCGTGGTGATCGGCGGCAATCTCGACCTCTCGGTCGGGTCGATGATGTCGTTCTCGACCATCGTGGTGTTGGACCTGCACGACAAGCTGGGCCCGGCACTCGCGATCCCGGCGATGTTCGGGCTGACGTTGGCGCTGGGGGCGTTCATCGGCTTTCTGGTCGGCTATCTGCGGCTCAATTCGCTGATCGTGACGCTGGGGATGCTGTCGGCGATCCACGGCCTGACCCTGACCTGGTCGGGCGGCAAGAACATGGACATCGCCGACAAGGAAGCCACCTGGTTCGGCGTCTTCGGGCGGGGCGATATCGCGGGCATTCCGATGCCGATCATCCTCTTCGGGCTGCTCGCCGCCGTGCTCGGCCTGCTGCTGTCGCGGACGCCGTTCGGGCGCAAGGTCTATGCCGTCGGCGGCAACGGGCAGGCGGCGACCTTCTCGGGCATACCGCGGGCGCGCGTGGTGTTCTTCACCTACCTGATCTCGGCCTTCTGCGTGGCCACCGCCGGCCTGTTGCAGGCCAGCCGCAGCCTTGGCAGCCAGAACACCGTCGGGCAGGGCATGGAGCTGGAGGTACTGGCGGCCGTGATCCTCGGGGGGGCGTCGCTGCTGGGCGGGGCCGGCACCGTGTTCAAGACCGTGATCGGTGTGCTGATCCTCGGCTTCATCCATAACGGGCTGCTGCTGATCGGGCTGGAATTCTACGTCCAGTACGTCGTCACCTGGATCATCATCGTCCTGGCGGTGTGGCTGGACATCGCCGCCAAGCGGGGCCGCCTTTGGTCACCGATCGCCTGAGGGAGGGACGGCATGACAAGCGACAAGCGCAAGGACCTGGTCAAACAGGGGGCGATCTGGGGCTTCATCGCGCTGGAACTGGCGTTCTTCTCGATCGCCGGGCAGTATCTTTCGGTCACCGACGCGGCGTTCATGGATTTCGACAACATGCTGCTGCTGCTCAAGCAGTCGGCCCCGATCGGGATCATCGCGCTGGGCATGACGATCATCATGATCAACGGCAATATCGACCTCAGCGTCGGAGCCACGTTCGCCCTGTCGGCCATCGTCCTGCTGGACAGCATGACCTGGCCCTTCATGCAGGCCATGGGCGACGGGGCGATCCCGCTGGCCTGGGGCTTTGCCCTGCTGACGGGGGTGGTGCTGGGGGCGGTCAACGGGCTGATCGTGTGGAAGACGGGGGTGGATGCCTTCATCGTGACGCTGGGTGCGATGCTGGGCTTTCGCGGGCTGGTCTTCATGTACAACGGCGAGCAGCCCACCAGCCACCTGAACTGGACGCTGGTGGATTTCGCCGAGGCGCAGTTTCTCGGGCTGCACACGGCCACCTGGTTCCTGCTGGGCTCGGCGCTGCTGCTGTGGCTGCTGATGACCCGCACGGTGCATGGCCGCAACGCCTATGCCATCGGCAACAACCGGGAGGCGGCGGTCAATGCCGGTATCCGCGTGGGCCCGCATTTCATGTGGAATTTCATGCTGATGGGATTTCTTGCCGCGCTCTCGGCGGTGGTGTTCTATTCCGAGAGCGGTTCCGTGAATCCCAATGACGGGATGCTTTACGAGCTCTGGGCGATCACCGCGGTCGTGCTCGGCGGCACCAAGCTGTCGGGCGGCTACGGCTCTATCATATCGACGCTGGGCGGGGTCATCGCGATCCAGTTGTTGCGCAAGGGGCTGGGCCATATCGGCGCGGATACCGAGACGGTGAACCTCGTGATCGGCCTGATCCTGATCGCGGTGCTGTTCCTCGATCGGCAACTGAACCGCAAGGGCAAGGAGGAGTTGAAGATATGACCGGGCCAACCCACGTGCTGCGCCTCGAAGGGGTCGTCAAGACCTTTCCCGGGGTGCGCGCCCTCGACGGCGTGTCGTTCGACCTGCGCCCCGGCGAGGTCCATGCCCTGATGGGCGAGAACGGTGCCGGCAAATCCACCCTGATGAAGGTGCTGGGCGGCATTCATCAGCCCGACGAGGGCCGCATCTTCATCGCCGAAGAGCCGGTGGTGATCGCCTCGCCGCTGCACGCCAAGGCCCGCGGCGTGGTCTTTGTCCACCAGGAACTGAGCCTTGCCGACGAGTTGACGGTGGCCGAGAACATCTTTCTCGGCGAACTGCCGCGCAAATCGTTCGGGCGCGTCGATCACGCGCGGCTTTACCGTGAAACGGATGCCATCCTGGAGGCGCTCAATGTCGGGTTCGACGCGCGCACCCGCGTCGGCGACCTGTCCATCGCCAACCAGCAGATGGTCGAGATCGCCCGCGCCCTGACGGTCGATCCCCGCGCCGTGATCTTCGACGAGCCGACTGCCTCGCTGACCGATGCGGAAAAGGTCGTCCTGTTCCGGGTGATCGCGGATTTGCAGTCACGGGGCGTGGGGATCATCTACATCTCGCACCGCATGGAAGAGATCTTCCGGATCACCGACCGGATCAGCGTGCTGCGCGACGGCACCTATCGCGGTACGCTCGACACCGCCGCGACCGACGAGGAAGAGGTCACGCACCTGATGATCGGCCGCAAGCTCGATCTCAGCCGCAACGCGGTGCATCACGAGATGGGCGAGGTGGCGCTGGAGGTGCGCAACCTGAGCTGCGGCGCGTTGTTCCGGGATGTCAGCTTTACCGTTCGCAAGGGCGAGGTTGTCGGGTTCTACGGGCTGGTCGGTGCCGGTCGTACCGAGATCGCCGAGACCATCTTCGGTCTGCGCGATCCGTCCTCGGGGCAGATATTCCTCGACGGCGAGGAGGTGCGCATCCATTCGCCACGGGACGCCATCCGCCGCGGCATTTCGCTGGTGCCCGAGGACCGCAAGGGGCAGGGGCTGGTGCTGGGCATGAATTGCCGCGACAACATGACCCTGCCGCAGGTCGATGACATGACCGCCGGTCCGTTTGTCAGCGACGAGGCCGAGGTGGCGATTTTCGACCAGTATCGCGACCGGCTCGATATCCGCACGCCCGGCTGGCGGCAACTGGTCGGCAACCTGTCGGGCGGCAACCAGCAGAAGATCGTGATCGGCAAATGGCTGTCGATGCGCCCCGAGGTCCTGATCGTGGACGAGCCCACGCGCGGCATCGACGTGGGGTCGAAGGCAGAGATCCACAACCTGATCCGCGATCTGGCCGCGCAGGGCTATGCGGTGATCGTCATCAGTTCGGAAATGCCCGAGGTGCTGCATGTCAGCGACCGGATCGTCGCCATGTTCTCGGGCCGGATCATGCGCGAATTCACCTCCGACGAGGTCACGGAGGACAGCCTGATCCAGGCGATTTCCGGGCTCGACGGTGGCAGGGTGGCCTGAAACCGGCAGGGTCCGCGCGCCCGGCGGCGTGGCGGCGCGCGTTCGGCCTTGTCGAGTGCCGTCGCTGTTGTACCATGCTACCGGGCACGCGCGCCCAGCGGCAGCCGTCTGCGGTCGAACCGTGCCGTCACCCGTGCGCCGCGTGTCCCATGGGGCTTCAGGACGGAGGGCACGATGCAAAAGACCACGGTGCAAAAGACTCTGACGCGATTTCTGATCGACGGGGCGAACGCGGCCAACATCCTGCCCCTGCTGCACGAAGACGGCCGCATCGTGCGCCTCTACCGGCATTGGCCGACGGCAGAGATGTCGTGGTGGACCGTGTCCGTGCCCGTGGCGCGGGGCGGCCCGAACCGGGACATCCTGCTTCAGGGTCTTGAATACGATATGGAAATATCGAGGGCTCAGTACATCGAGTGGATCGACGATTTTCGCTCCGCGGGGATGACGCTCGTCCAGTCGCCGGAGCCGCTGCCCTACAGCCTGCATCCCGGGCGCTTCCACAGCCCCGCAGGCTTTGAGGCGGTTCTCAAGAAATGCGGCGCGATGCTGCTGTTCGAACTGCCGCACGCCGATGAGACGGCCGGTCTGACCGTTTTTTCCGCGCGCCACGCGGATTGGATCCGGCGTCAGGGGGTGGCCTTGCGCGACGACGCCTGAGGTGGCGCGCAGACCGTGAGGCTTGATTCGTCCCCGCCTTTGGCTAAGCTGGAAAGCTTACAAGCTGTTCAGGGGCGGAGTTGGCCGTGTCCAGGACGTGTCAGTCGTGCGGGGCGGTGAACGCCAGAAGCAAGCACTTTTGCGCGCATTGCGGAAAAATGCTGCCGGAATCCTCTGACCATCCCGACAATGGCACAGCCCCCTCCTCAGACCCGTTCGGTTTCGCGGACCTGTTCGGCGGCGCGGAACAGGCACCGGGAGATGCCGGTACCAATCGGACCCGCGCAGGGGGCGGTGAGTCCACGGGCAGGAAGGCCCACCTCCGAGACGGGCCCGAAGATGCCCGGGAAACCGAGCGGCGCGCCGGGAACAGGACAACCGGGCCGGACGGCGCAACGGACGGGGCGGCACCTCGGACCGCGGCGCTTGCCCCCGTGGTCGCGGCGGCGACCAAGGCGATCACCCGGAGCCTTGCGCTCAGTGCGGCAGTGCTCGGGCCGGGCTTCGTGCTGCTGTTCGTGGGGCAGACGATCGCGGGGATGCTCTGGCTGCTGATCGGATCGTTCGGGATGATGGCCTGGACGTATCGCAAGCCCTGGCGCATCGGCTGGATCAGCTGCCTTCTCCCGCCGGGCGCAGCGGCCCTGTGCTATCTGGTGCAACTGACGTTGTTTCAGGCATCCGCACCGCCGCTGGCGCTCGTCGCCGTCGCCGCGGGCACCGGGGTGCTGGTCGGGGTGTGGCGGGCCCGGACCCATGTGGTCCGGCAGAGCGAGGACGGCGGCATCATCGCCGAGCGCACCTTCGGCTACCTGCTGGTCTGGGTGCTGGCCTATGGCTGCACGCAATTCTTCTCGATGCTGGCGATCACCATCTTGCTCGTGCGCGCCGGGCTGGTCACCGGCGCCTTCACGACCGCAATGCTCGCCGTGGTCAGCATCGTGATCTTTCGCAAGGGCCGCCACCTCGGCGCCGCCGCGATGGCGGGCGTGATGGTACTGTGCGGAGCAATGTTGCAGCCCGCCCCCGCGCAGGCGCAATCGAGTGTCTGCGCCGGGCTTCACGACGAGACCACCTCGGCGCTCAAGACGTTAACAAGCGTTGTCTACACCACGCTCAACGTGACCGCCGGGCAGGGTGCGAGATACAGCGATGACCAGTGCCACTGGTCGATCCTCGTGCGCGGCAGGAACGTCTCGGGCGTGCTGAGCTTTGACATGGGCACCGCCGGATCGACCGATCAGGCGCAACGCTGGCTGCGCGATGCGGGCGGGCAGAGTATCCCGCGTATGGGCGACGACGGCGGGCGCTATTCCTTTGCCAACCAGCCGTCCGGGTCGCGATACGAGATGTATTCGCGGCTCGGCGCGCGAGTGTTGGCGACGCGTGTCGATGTCTCCATGTCGGCCGAAAGATTCGATAAGGCCAGGTCCGAGGGGCTGATCGGTTGGCTGAACGAAACCGTCTTTGGCGCGATGCGCAGCATTCACGACCGGGCCTATCTCAAGTTATCCGAGACGATCCATGCCCGGGTCTTCGCCGCTGTTACCAGCGCGCTGATCGCGGCGGGCGTCGCCGTCCACGTCGCGCAGGCGGTTGCCGCCGCGATCGCCAATGCGGTGCAGGCGGGCGTTCAAGTCACGGCCGAGGACGTGCAGAATGCAATAGCAGAGGCATTGCTGGCCCGCTCGCCCTTGGGCGGCGAATCCGCCAGAGGCGGCGACCCGCCCCGTCGCGACCGGGGCGGCAGCACGGACCCGCCCGGCAGCCGCCAGCGGAGCGCAAGTAGCGACCCGAGCAGCGGCGAAACACGCCACCGCGCGCCTCCCAACACGCCCGGCGCGGAACGCGTGCGCCCGCCAACGCCGATCTATGACGAGAACGGAGAGCCGTTCGAGACCAATGACAAGGGCGAATACTGGGGGCCGGACGAAAATGGCGACTGGCGGTGGCTGAACAGGCAAGAGGCAAGAGAGGCGTCCGAAGCGCTGCGTCAGGAACGCGAGACGCGCGCGCGCGAGCAGGAAGAGCATCACCGGCAGGCAGCCCGGGACCGGGAAGAATGGTGGAAGGAGCGCGAAGAAGAAGCGCAACAGGCCAGGCGCGAGGCCGAGGCAAGGCGCGCGGCGACCGAAGCCGAGGCACAAAGGCGTGACCACCTGCTGGACGGCATGCTGGAGATCGCCGGAAACTTGCCGCCCGGCGAGGATGCGGCCCATCTGATTTCGCGGCTCGCAGAGGCCCATGAAAGCGGCGAACTGTGGCAGGCTGAAGCGGTCTGGGAGGAACTGCGCGGGGACCGGCAATCGGAGGTCGATCGCTGGCAACGCGAGAGCCAAGCCGAGAGGGATGATGCGTACTGGTACGGCGTGGGCGAAACCGGTGCCACGTTCGTTCGCGATGTTGCAAAGGGTACGGCGGCAGCCGCGGCTGGCGCGGCTTCGGCCCCGCTCGGTCTTGTTGGTGCAACGGGGGCCGTCGCGATCGGCGCGGTCGAGGAAGGTTACAAGTTCGACCCCGACAAGGATCGCGTTACGGGAGATTTTGATGCCTTCATGCGGGGCGCGGCAAAGGGGGGGAAATCCGCCTTTCAGGCCCGGTTGGGCGGCATGGACAAGACCGGATGGGCGGCCAGGGCCGGGCGCGTCGCGGTCAATACCGGCCTGGATGCCGGCGAAACATATTTCGATGTGCGGGCCAGTACATATGAGCGCGAAATGTCCAAGCATGGCGATCCGGTTCGCGCCATGGCTGCGGCCGAAGACGCGGCCGAGAAAGCCGGGTGGCAAGCCGGGAAAATCAGCTTGGCAAGCGGCACTTTCAACGAGGCGATCGATACCCGTGCCGCTACCCGCCAGGTCGAGCTCGAAGGTTTTGCAAAGGGGCGCGATCAAGTCGTGACCGAGGCCGCCAAGACGGCAAACGGCATGCTTGCCAACACCGCCCGGAACGTGTCGATCAAGGGCGAGGACCTCCCGACGGCTCTGGGAAATGCAGCCTGGGCGGAAGGTACGGGAAGGGCCGGACAAGGCATGGCGGTTGGCAGCGGAATGGTAAGACAGAACCCGTTTTCCGGCTTTTTCGAACAGTCATCAGAGGCCGCTTCGGCAACCGACACAACCGGGTCGCCCGGACAAGCCGGCGCGAACGACCCTTCTGAATCGTCGGATACAAGCGGAGGATCCGCAACGAAAACGCCGTCGCAGACAGCCGGTGACAGCGCCCCAAGCCCGCGACCCGCACCGTTCAACGACGCGCGTGACGGGATACCCATGTCCGACATATTCGGAGACTAGCTCAGATGCAGACCCGAAGCGGCAAGGAATTGGACGATCAGGCAGACGGGGGATGGAGCAGGTCTCTTCCCGCCTCGAGGAGTTAGCCCATGAGCCAGAGAGAAGATGTCATTATCTTTGAGCCGCCGGCGGACGGGACGGCAAATGAATCGGTCGAGCGGGTCCTTTCGGATCTCCGGGCAGGCCGGTTGGCGTTTGAGGACCGTTACCTTTACAAGCTTCGCCAAAACAACCTGATTGATGATCGTTGGGCACTGGAGTTTCTCGATATCCGGCAAAAAGAGCCCGATATCAGCGCCCATATCCGGTTTCCCTTCCACAGTCAGGAGATGCACTACATGGCGGGGGCGGGCAACGGGCTTCTATGCTCGGTCGACAGTCGGGGCGGCGTGGCTATCAAGCGCGAGTTTTCGGTTTCCGGCTTTATCGGTGAGTTGCTGGGCCCGTTTCATTCACCGCACGCCGCGCCGCCGCCGCCGTTCGAGGTCGTGCTCTCTGAACATGGATTGCACGCGCTGTTTCAACTGGTTGACTGGCTGCGGGGCTTGATTCTTGCCTCGCTCCTTCGCGGCGCTCCTCTGCCCAGTTTCATGTTTGCGCCCGAAGACCTCGGGACATCCGTCGAATCCGACGCCACATCAACCGACAACCGGTCATTTCGCCGGTTGGCAACAATGTTCAGCGATCAGGAAAGAGGAAACAGAACCCCGGATGCACTGGCTGAATTGCAGGAACTGGGGTTGATTGCCCGGGTCGAGGCCGGCGCTGGCGCGTATGAACCCATGGCTGCGGTGCTCGACCTCGCGAACAGGTTTGTCAATCCGACTCCGGCATTTGTGCTCAAGCCCGGGAAAAAGGGAAGAAAGAAGGGAATTCCAGACACCTACGGTATCATTGGCGGGTGGTCGCTGCTTCGTGTGATGTCCAGTACCGACGGGGCCGATCAAGCCTACGTTCTCAAGGCCCTTGACGGCCTTGATGCCACTGTGGAACTGCTTGCGGTCATCGGGACAAGTTGCGGACTTGAGACGCAGCGGGATCCGTCTGGAAGTCCCGGCGCATGACGGCTTACGGGCTCTGGCTTCGCACAAGAGACGCAGTCGGCACAAGACAATCGTGGTGCGTGAATGCGGATCAATGGCGATGAATGCGGGCGCGGTCCAGAACCGCCTTCATTCGCCATTCCGGCAGAAATGTCAGCGGGTTGACGCTGCTGGCCGGGGCTGGTCGTGGCGCGGGCCATCCATCGCGCGCAGCATGGTCTCCACGAGCCCCGCGATGCCGCTCGCTGACCGCGCCTGACATGGATATTCAAGAGACGCCCCTGTCTGTGAGCGATCTGTCCAGCACAAGCTGGCGCTACACGCGTATCGAGATCGCGAAGACGCGACACGGCCCTCTGTATGAGGTGCTGGAGGTGGCGCTGTCGGGCCCCTGCGGCGTGGGGGCCGACGGGCACCGGGATGCGCGGGTGCTTTACGCGGCGGTGGTGTGGGGCTGGCTGCTGTGGCCGTCCGACGCGCTGCTGCTCGACGTGACGGGGCTGGACTATGTCTGGGGGGATGATCTGATCGCGGTGCTGGACATCGGCAGCGACCGGATGCTCGCCCCGGCGCCCGTACCGGTCGCCATCCACTGCGCCGCGTGGAACCGGTCGGCGTTCGACGGGCTGATCGCCGGGATCGGAGGCACGGCCCCGTTCCTGACGACGGACCGGCGGGCGGCGCTTGCCCGGCTTCTGGAGGAACGGCGCATCCGCTGACGGCCCGCCTGACGGCCCGCGCGCGTTCAAATCTCGTGCACCATGGGCGGCGTTTCGCAGATCCTTTGCGCGATATCGACCACGTGGCGGTGGTGGGTCAGGTAGATGGCCTGGCCGCGTTGCCCGATGCGCTCCATGACGCGACAGGCGGCGCTGGTGCGGTCCTCGTCGAAGGTCTCGAAAATGTCGTCGCAAAAGAACGGCAGGCTGGGGCCATGATCCAGAAGCTGCCCGTGCGCGGCGGCACGCAGGGCGAGGTAGAGCTGAAACCGCGTCCCCTTGGACATCTCGGCGACACGCTTGGCAGTGCCGGAAGAGTCGACGGCCAGCAGGGTTTCCCCGGCCCCGTCGGGCTGGGTCGTCAGTCGTTCATAGGCACCTTGCGTCAGCGCGGCAAAGCAGTGCTCGGTCGCGGCCATCATGCCGCTGCGATGGGTGTCGCGGTAGCGCCGGATCGCCGTCTCGGCCAGCCGGTGGCCCAGCGACAGCTCCAGGTGCTTCATTGCCGCCTCTCGCAGCTCCAGCTCCAGCGTGGCGCGGCGCTCGGTCAGGGTGGCGATATCGGTGTCGCCGGTTACCCGCGCCAACGCCTGACGGGCGGTCACGCGGGCCTCGGTCGCGTCGGTCAGGGCCTGCTCGGATCGCGCCAGATCGGCCTTGCATGCCTCGGCCCCGGCATCCAGAGCGACCCGGCTTGCGCCCTCCAGCCGGGCGCGGGCGGTGGTCAGATCCCCGGTGCCCAGTTCCGACGTGATCTGGCGGATCAGCGTGGCCTGCCTGTCGCGGTCGGCGATCACCTCGGCGGCACGGCGCGCAGTGATACGCAGCGCGTCGAGCGTTTCGACACCTGCCTCCTCGGGAAAGGCGCGGCCCAGTGTCTTGACCGTCCCGGCGATTTCGGTCAGCCGCCTATCGGCCTGCGACCGCGCCTCTTGCGCCGCCGCGATGCGGGTGTCGATGTCTTGCGCCTGCGCAGCCGCGCCGCGGGCGGTCTCGGACGCCGTGCGCAGCGCGGCGAATGTGTCGGCCGGTGTGTCATCGGGGGCGTGGCCATGCGCCCGGGCCAGCGCCGCGACCTTCCCGGCAAAGAGCGCCTGGTCGCGCGTCATCGTGGTCACGCGCTGGGCGGCCTCGGCGCGCTTTTCCTCCTGCGCGGCAAGGCTGCGCAGTGGGTCGAGCGCGGCCAGCACGGTGTCGGGGGCGACGACATCGCCGAGGCTGTCGGTGACAAGGGTTCGCCATGCCCGTGCGGTGTCTTCGGCCTCTTGCTGGCAGGTGTCGCGCTTCTCTGTTCGCGAGGCAAGGTCGGTCTCGGCCAGCCGCAGCGTCTCGCGCGCCGTTTCGATCCCCCGGCGCACCGCCTGTTCGGAGTCCGCCAGGCGGCGTGCCGCGCTGACGGCGCTGGCGATGTCGGGGGCGGCAAGGTCCAGATGCGGGGTCAGAGCGTCGAGCAGCGCCTGCGCGCGGGCCAGTGTCCGAGCGTGCGTTTCCCGTACCTGCGCGGCGGTGCGGGCGGCGTCCTGCGCAGTGCCGTGGCGCGTCACCCAGTCGCGCCAGTCGGCGGGCGTTATCGGGCCGGGCAGCCCCACGGTCCCGGCGGCGGTGGTCACCTCGGCTTCGATCGCCTCCTGCGCAGCCCGATGCTCGGTCAGCCGCGCCTCGGCCTGATCGGCGCGGGCCCGGGCCTCGGCCCTGGCTTGCGCGATCTGGCGCAACTGGCCCAGTTCGCTGGCGTGGCTGATGCGGGCCTCCTGCGCGGTATCAAACGCCTGCATCGCGGCGGCAAACTCCTGCGCGGTGGCCGGGATCAGCGCCGCCACATGTGCCTGCCAGAGGCCGTCCCGCGCGGCACGCAGGGCGGATGCGGCATCGTCGGGGACAAGCTGCCCGTCGCGGCACAATTCATCCATCTGCGCCTGCCGCGCCGCGATATCCTCGCGGTGCCGGGCGCGGGTCGCGATTTCCTGATCGATCTTCTGGCGCAGCGTGTCGTGCGCCTCGGCCCGGTCGCGGGCGCGCGCGGCGGTCATCGGGCAATCGGGCAGTGCGTCGAACCGGACGCCGCCCACGGCCAGCGTATCCAGCGCCGCGCGCGCCGCCTGTTCGGCGCTGCTGATCGCCTGCGTCGCGGTGGCATGCGCCTGCATCAGCGTGTCGGCCTCGTGGCGGGCGAGGATCGCGCCGATATCGGCCTCTGACGGGGCATGCGCGGCGAGCCGGTCCAGATCGGCCCGCGCGCGGGTGCGCCGTTCGGTCAGCCCGGCGACTTCCCGGGCCTCGGCCTCGGCCGTGGCGCGGGCGCTGCGCAGCCGGTCGCGCGCCCCTTCCAGTGCCGCGAGCTGCGCGGGCGTCGGCACGAGGCTCCGCGGGTCGCAATCCCCGGGTGCGCCGAGGTCGCGGGCGGCGCGGGCCATGACCTCTTCGGCCTCGCGCATCTGGTCGCGGCGGCGCGGCAGGTCCAGCGCGCCGGCCCGGTCGCGTGCGCGCAGATCCTCCAGCGAGTCCAACTCGTCGGCCAGCGCGACAAGGGTGGGCGACAGGGCAAGGCCGTCGCGCTGTGCCGTCAGGTCCTCGATCTCGGCGGTCAGGCGCTCGATATCTCCTTGCGCGCGGGTCTGGTCGGTCTTGAGCGTGACCAGCGTTTCGGGTTCGAAATCCAGCCGCTCCGGATACCCGGCAAAGGGGGCAAGCCGCGCCTCCAGCGCATCCAGATCGGCCAGCAGCGGCAGCGCGCGGCGTCTCGCGGACAGGTCGGCGGCGCGCGCGTGCAGGGCATCGCGCGCCGTGCGCGCCTCTGCCTCGACGGCTTGCGCCTCGGCCCATGCCTTTTTCAGCCCGCGCCATGCGCTGGCGGTGACATCGCGCTCGCGGATGGTCTTGTCCACCTCGGCCAGGTCGCGCTTCAACGCGGCGATGCGGGTCTTGCTGGCGCGTTTGCGCCAGAGCGCATCGGCCTCTGCGCGTACACTGTCGAGCACCGTGCTCAGATCGGCCACCCCGGCGGCGGCGGAAAACAGCAGCCGCCCGATCTCGCCACGCGCCTGCGCGATCTCTTCGCCGCCGCGTTCGATCGTGTCGTCGTCAAGGCACAGCAGGTTGCGGTAATCCTCTTCACTCAAGCCGCCCAGATGCGCGGCCAGGGCGGTTTCGGGCAGGGCCGTGCCGGAGGCATCCACAAGATCGCCGCTGCGCCGGGGCAGACGGGTGAAGGCGCGCGTCGCGCCGTCGATCTCCACCTCGCCAGAGACCTGCAGGTTCGCGCGCTGGTGCTTGAAGGCATAAGGTTCGCGATGCGGAAAGCCGTAGAACAGCCGCAGCGCCGCCTCCATCGTGGTGGTCTTGCCGGCCTCGTTGGGACCGTAGACGATATGGAAATCCGGGCGCGCGCCCGCCTCCCCGAAATCGAGGGCCTGGCCGGTGAAATGGCCAAACCGGTCCAGCGAAAGCCTGCGTAGCCGCATCAGCCCTCGGCCCCCTTCATCCGCGCCAGCACCCGGCGCGCGCCGGTGGCGGCAAGGCTGTCGGTCAGCGCCCCGGCCGCATCCGCATCGGGCAGGAGCGTGGCGCGCACCGATTGCGGCAGATCGCCGATCACCTCCTCGATCTCGGCCTGTGCGGCGGCGCCGAAACCGGGCTCCGCGCGGATCGCGGCCATGAGCGCGGCCAGTTCGTCCGTGGCGCTGCCCGCGCGTGCGGCATCGCCCGGCGCGTCGATCTCCAGGTGCAGCTTGTCCAGCCACAACCGCCCGGTGTCGCGCGCAAGCGCCGCCACCGCCTCGGCCCAGATGTCTTGATCCCGCAGGATCTGCCAGTGGCGGGGCGGTGTGCCGGTCAGCGTCAGGCGGATGACGCCCGCGTCGCTTGTAAGCGTGTCGGCCACGCCCCGCAGATGATCACGCAGGGCGGCGCGCAGGGCGTCGTCGCTGTCCACGCCCGAGATGTCCAGCGCCGTGGCGGCGAACTCCACCACCGAGGTCGGCACCTCCGTCACCTCGATCCGGCCCGCGTCCACCGTCAGCAGGCTGGCGGATTTCGCCCCCGCCTCGCCGATATCGCGGCCCTGCGGCATGCCGGGCATCACCACCCATGGGGCTTCGGAATGGACCTGCCGCTTGTGCACATGGCCCAGCGCCCAGTAGTCGAAGCCCATGGCAGTCAGATCGGCCAGTGTGCAGGGCGCATAGGTGTCATGTCCCGCCGCACCGGCAAGCGACGTGTGCAGCATGGCGATATTCACCGCCCCCGGCACCGGCGCGGGAAAGCGCGGCAGGAGGCTGTCGGGCGCATGGCGGTCGGCAAAGCTGACCCCGTGGACCCGGATATCGTCGGTCAGTTGCACGCAGCCGCCACGCGCGTCGAAGACATGCACGTTGTCCGGCAGGTCGAGTGCGCCGGTGATCGGGTTCTCGGCGTCGTGATTGCCCTTGATGTAGAATACGGGGATATCGGCGGTGCGCAGCCGGTCAAGCTGCGCGGTCAGGAACGCGGCGGTGCGGGCGCTGCGCGCGCGCCCGTCGAACAGGTCCCCCGAGATCAGCAGCGCCGCCACCCGTTCCGACAGCGCCACATCAACGGTCCGCGTGAACGCGGCCCGCGTCGCGGCCTGCACCGCGTCGCGCAGGCTCTCGTCGCGCAGCGCAAGCGAGCGCAGCGGCGCGTCGAGATGAATGTCGGCGGTGTGCAGGATCTTGATCACGGATGCCCCGGGCCAGGTCAACTCGATCCGACCATGACCCCGGCCAGCCCCCGGAACAACCATAAACTGCGGTCGGTTTTACCTGTCATGACGCGACCCGCCGATGCCCCGCCAGCTACAGCATATGTCCCGATTTCGCCGCCTTGGTGGCGAGGTAGGCGCGGTTGTGGTCGGTCTCGCCCAGCCGCAGGGGGACGCGCTCGGCGACGGCGATGCCGTTCTGCGCCATCATCGCCAGCTTGGCGGGGTTGTTGGTCATCAGCCGCACCGAGGAAAATCCCATCCGCCGCAGCAGGTCCGCACCGATGCGGAAATCGCGCTCGTCATCCTCGAATCCCAGCCGGTGATTGGCCTCGACCGTGTCGAACCCCTGATCCTGCAGGGAATAGGCGCGCATCTTGTTGGCGAGACCGATGCCGCGCCCCTCCTGGTTGAGGTAGAGCAGCACGCCCGCCCCCTCGGCCCCCATCTGCGCCAGCGCGCCGCGCAGTTGGGGACCGCAATCGCATTTCAGACTGCCCAGCAGGTCGCCGGTGAAACAGGCCGAGTGCAGCCGCGCCAGCACAGGTGCGTCGCGCCGGGGCTGACCGATCTCGACGGCGTAATGCTCCTCGCCGCCATCCTCCGGGCGGAATACATGCAGCCGCCCGGCCTCGGAGACCGAGAGCGGCAGGCGCGCGCTCACCACCGGGTGCATCGGGCTGACCTCGAGGAGATGCGGTGCGGCGGCGTCGGCGTCGAGCGCCGTCAGCCCGTGCCGAGCGGCAAAGCCCGCCCCGTCGGGCAGATCGAGCAGAACCGCGGCGGGCAGCAGCCGCGCGGATTTTACCAGCGTGAGCGCAAGCCGGTGCAGGCCCGCGTCGCCGCCGCGATCGCTGATGAGGGGGCCCTTCATCGGCATCTTGAGGTCGTCGGCCGGATCGGCCACCGCCAGCACCCACGACAGCCGCGCGTCCGGCGGCAGCACCACGCGGGCAAGATCGCCGTCATAGGCGCGCGCCTTCAATGTCGCGGCGCGGCGTGCGGTGATCGCCAGCACCGGTGCGCCGCCCAGCGCCTGCACATCGGCAAGCCGCTGCGCGTCGAGCGTCTCGGCCGCCAGCACCAGCGCCGCGCCGCCGGCGCCGCGCAGCACCACGGGCACGCCCATGCGCAGATCGGCGCGCGCGCGCGCGATGGTTTCTGTCAGGTCGGGGGCGAAGCTCATCGGGTTTCTCCGGGAAATCGTGCCTTTCGGTAGCGTATGTTGTAACGAATTGCAAAGAACCGCTCGCGCGGTAACACGTGGCTGTGAAAGCTGTGACGAGTCCCTTGCCGGGCGCGCGGGGCTTGCGCATCTTGGCGGACAGGAAGAGGATCGCATCATGGCCCAAGTCAAGAAGATACTTCTCGTCGATGACGATGACGACCTGCGCGAGGCGCTTGGCGAACAGCTTGTCATGACCGAGGATTTCGACGTGTTCGAGGCCGCCACCGCCGCCGAGGCGATGGCCCGGGCCAAGGACATGATCTATGACCTCATCATCCTCGATGTCGGCCTGCCGGATACCGACGGGCGCGAACTGTGCCGGCTGATGCGCAAGCAGGGGGTGCGTGCGCCGATCCTCATGCTGACCGGGCATGACGGCGACGCCGACACCATCCTCGGCCTCGACGCGGGGGCCAACGATTACGTCACCAAGCCGTTCAAGTTCCCGGTGCTGCTGGCGCGTATCCGGGCGCAGCTTCGCCAGCACGAACAGTCGGAGGACGCGATTTTCCAGCTTGGCCCTTACACGTTCAAGCCGGCGATGAAGATGCTCATCACCGAGGAGGACCGCAAGGTGCGCCTGACCGAGAAGGAAACCAACATCCTGAAATTCCTCTATCGTTCGCCCGAGGGCGTGGTGCCGCGCGATGTGCTGCTGCACGAGGTTTGGGGCTACAATGCCGGGGTGACGACCCACACGCTCGAGACGCATATCTACCGGCTGCGCCAGAAGATCGAGCCCGATCCGGGCAACGTTCGCCTCCTGGTAACCGAGTCCGGCGGATATCGCCTTGTGGTTTAAAGGTCACGGTCGCTTGACTTGGGTCAAAGGCGTATCTGATTATTATGATATATGTGCTAATGTTCACATACGGTAAGACGTGAACCTCCCTGTTGGACTGGCCCCGGCATCGCCCGGGGCCTTTTGTTTTTCAGGATGCCGCGACCGTCTGGCCTTTGCGGCGCTACCGCCCGGCGGCGTGCAGGCACAGCAGGTCGCAGGCGAGCGTCGCCGCCGCGAGCGCGGTGATCTCCGACACGTCATGGGCCGGGGCCACCTCGACCACGTCCATGCCCTCCAGCGCGATTCCCTCCAGTCCGCGCAGGATTTCCTGCGCCTGGAAGGTGCTGAGCCCGCCCACCACCGGCGTGCCGGTGCCCGGTGCGGCCGAAGGGTCGAGCGCGTCGATGTCGAAGGTGAGATAGCAGGGCCGGTTGCCCACGATCCCGCGCACCCGCGCCGCTACCGCCTGCGGGCCGCTCAGGTGCACCTCGCGCGCGTCGATCACGGTGAATCCGAGCGGGTCGGGGTTGTGCGTGCGGATACCCACCTGCACCGAGGTCTCGGGCACCACCAGCCCCTCGCGCACCGCGTGCCACAGCATCGTGCCGTGGTCGATCCGGCCCGGCTCGTCCTCCCAAGTGTCGGAATGCGCGTCGATCTGGATCAGCGAGAGGGGGCCATGCTTTGCGGCATGCGCCTTGAGCAGCGGCCAGGTGATGAAATGATCGCCCCCCAGCGTCAGCAGCGCGGTGTCGGTCGCGAGCACGTCGCGCGCCGCCTGCGCGATGGCCTCGGGCACCTGCGCGGGGTAACCGGGATCGAAGAAGCAATCGCCGCAATCCACCACCGCCAGCCGCTCGAACGGGTCGAAATCCCACGGCCACGGCGCCGACCACGCGATATGGGCGGAGGCCGCGCGCACCGCCCGCGGCCCCAGCCGCGCGCCCGACCGCCCCGATACCGCCAGATCGAAGGGCACGCCCATCACCGCCACGTCTGCCCCTGCCAGGTCGCGGGTGTAGCGGCGGCGCATGAAGCTGAGCGCACCGGCATAGGCGGGCTCGGCGATAGTGCCGCGCGCGCTCTCGCGGGTGAAGGCGAGGTCGCTATCGGTGGGGGTGACGCTGGTGCTGTCGGTCATGTGTGTCCTTTCGGGCGGCGGAGCCTGCGGCAGAGAGTGCCCCGCGTCCCGCGCCATGTAAACCGGGATCGCCCCGTCGCGGGCCGCGCGCCGGAGGGGGTGGACGCCGCGCCCGCGCGCCCGTAGGTCTGCGCCACGCACAACACGAGGACCGACACGCCATGCCCTTCACCCTCGCCACCTGGAACATCAATTCGGTGCGGCTGCGCGCGCCGCTGGTCGCGCGGCTCTTGCGCGAGGAGGGGCCGGACATCCTGTGCCTGCAGGAGTGCAAGAGCCCGGTGGAGAAAATCCCCGGCGAGATATTCGCCAATCTCGGCTATCCCCACATGATCGCGCGCGGCGAGAAGGGCTATAACGGCGTGGCGATCCTGTCACGGCTGCCCATCGAGGAGGCGGGCAGCCTCGATTTCGCGGGGCTGGGCCATGCCCGCCACATCGCAGGGCGGCTGGAGAACGGCGTGACCATCCACAATTTCTACGTCCCCGCAGGCGGCGATGTGCCCGACCGCGCGGTGAACGACAAGTTCGGGCAAAAGCTCGATTACCTCACCGACATGCGCGATTTCTTCGGGCAGGAGCGCCCGCAGAAATCCATCCTGGTGGGCGATCTCAACATCGCCCCGCGCGAGGATGACGTGTGGTCGCACAAGCAGCTATTGAAGGTGGTGAGCCATACGCCGGTGGAGGTCGATCACCTCGGTGCCGCGATGGAGGCCGGCGGCTGGCACGACGTCACCCGCGCCGACATCCCCGAGGGCCAGCTCTACAGCTGGTGGTCCTACCGCGCCCGCGACTGGGACGCCGCCGACAAGGGCCGCCGGCTCGATCACGTCTGGGCCAGCGGCGACATCCGCGAGGCGGGCCATTCCAGCCGCATCCTGCGCGCCGCACGCGGCTGGGAGAAGCCAAGCGATCACGCGCCGGTGTTTGCGACATTTGATCTTTGACAGCGGCGAACGCGCCCTCATATAGGGGGCATTCGGATAGAGGGAGTCTCGACATGCTGGAACTTGGCAAGACCGCGAACGGCCCCGCGGCGGGCGATCTCGTCCGCGACGTCAACGAGGCCGATTTCATGGCCGAGGTGATCGAAGCCAGCCAGAAAGTGCCGGTGATCGTCGATTTCTGGGCGGCGTGGTGCGGCCCGTGCAAGACGCTGGGCCCGGCGCTCGAGGCGGCGGTGACGCGCGCGGGCGGCAAGGTGCGCATGGCCAAGGTGGACGTGGACCGCAACCAGGCCATCGCCGGGCAATTGCGCATCCAGTCGCTGCCCACGGTCTATGCCTTCTGGCAAGGCCAGCCGATCGACGGCTTCCAGGGGGCGCTGCCGCAATCGGAGGTCGATGCCTTCGTGACCCGCGTGATCGAGGCGGCGGGCGGTGCTGCGGACGGCGACGGCGAAGGCGGGCTGGACTCGGCACTCGACGCGGCCGAGGAGATGCTCGAACAGGGCGCGCTCACCGACGCGATGCAGACCTTCGCCGCCGTGGCGCAGGAGGATGACAAGAACGCGCGCGCCTTTGCCGGGATGGCGCGGGTCAAGGTGGCGGCGGGCGATCTGGACCAGGCCGAGGCGATCCTCAACGGCGCGCCCGCCGAGATCGCGTCGTCGCCCGAGATGGAGGGCGTTCACGCGCAGATCGCGCTCGCCCGGCAGGCCGAGCAGACGGGCCCCGTGGCCGATCTGCGCGCCGCCGTCGAGGCCGATCCCGACAACCATCAGGCGCGGTTCGACCTTGCCACCGGGCTCTATGCCGCGGGGCAGGTGCAGGAGGCGGTGGACGAGCTGCTCGAGCTGTTCCGCCGCGACCGCGAGTGGAATGACGGCGCGGCCAAGGCGCAGCTTTTCAAGATATTCGAGGCGCTCAAGCCCAACGATCCGGTCCTGCTCGCCGGGCGGCGCAAGCTCAGCTCGATGATATTTGCCTGAGCCCGCCACCGGGCTAAAGTAAAGGATATGTCAAAACGTTTCGATCTCCCCGAGATCATCCCTGTCTTTCCGCTGCCCGGTGCGCTGCTCTTGCCGCGCGCTCGGCTACCGCTTCACCTGTTCGAGCCGCGCTACCTCGCGATGCTCGAGGATGCGCTCAAGACGCCCGAGCGGCTTATCGGCATGGTGCAGCCCAGCCCCGCGCCGGGCCGCGAGGACTGTACCGGGCTGCACCGGATCGGCTGCGTCGGTCGCGTGACGCAATTTTCCGAGACGGAGGACGGGCGCTACATGATCACGCTGACGGGGCTCTCGCGGTTCCGCGTGACCGGGGAGGTCGAGGGCTTTGCCCCCTACCGGAGGGCGCGGGTGTGCTGGGACAGCTTCGAGCGCGACATGGGTCCGGCGGAGACCGACCCCGGCTTTGACCGGGAGGGGTTCATGAACCTGCTGTCGCGCTATTTCCGCGCGCGGTCGCTCGAGACAGACTGGGAATCGCTCCAGCAGGCGGATGACGAGTTGCTCCTCAACTCGCTGTCGATGCTGCTCGGGTTCGAGCCCGAGGAGAAGCAGGCGCTGCTGGAGGCCCCGTCGCTCGCCACCCGCCGCGAGACAATGGTGACGCTGCTGGAATACGCGCTGCGGGGCGGCGAAGGCGAGGACATCGTGCAATGACCGACCCGACAGTTCCCCCGCGCACCGGCGATGCGCCGGAGACCTCCGGCCCCGCTTTCGACCGGCGGATGCTCGAGGCGCTCCTGTGCCCGCAGACCCACGGGCGGCTCGAGTACGACGCCGAACGGCAGGAGCTTGTCAGCACGTCCGCCGGGCTCGCCTTCCCGATTCGGGGCGGCATTCCCGTCATGCTGATCGACGAGGCGAGGCGGTTGGACTGACCGGGGTTTTCGTGCCCGCGCAGGCGCTCGACCCGGCGCGCCTTGTCGGGTCCTGGGTGTTCACGGTAGATAACGGGCAGGGCGGGTTCCCGATCGAAGTGGATATCGGCGAGGGATTGAGCACGCTGACGGTGGGTCGGATCGGCCGCAGCGAAGGTGACGGCGTGACCGGCGCTGTGCTGCGGGGCAATACGCTGCAAATCGACACTAGGATGCGCGGCTGGTGTCGGCGCGGGTCGGCGGCGACGCTGGAGGTGCGGTTTCGCGACGACGGGCGGTTTCGGCGCGGCGAGTGGAGCGGCACCTGCCGGAGACAGGCTGTCGGGACCATGCCGGTGGCGTCGGGCGAAAAGGTGGGCGGGCGTTAACCCGCGCCGCCCGCGCGCTTCGCCACGAGGCTGAACGATACCTCCACCTCGAAGCCGAGCTGCCCCGGGTCCTGCGCGCCCTCGCCGATGCCGAAATCTCGCCGGTCCACGATTAGCCCCCCCGACGCGCGGGCGGTGTCGCCGTCGATGTCGAGGGTGAAGGGCATCTCCACCGGTACGCTCTGACCCTTGATGGTGAGCGTGCCGCGCGCGACGTGGCCGTCGCCCTCGGCTACGAGATCGGCGGCGAAGGTGGCGGTCGGGTGCGCCTCGACGTTGAAGAAGTCCTTGCCCATCGCCTGTTTGGTCACCGAGCCGAGCGTGAGCGACGGGATTGCCACCACGACCTCGACCGCTCCTTGGCGGCCCTCTGCATCGGCGGCCTCGGCATAGGCGATATCGGCGGTCCAGTCGGCGAAGCGGCCCTTGACCTCCGATCCCATCTGCCGGATCGCGATTTGCAAGCTGCCCTCCTGTACCTGCCAGTCGCTTTCCACGGCGGCGAGCGAGGGAGCGGCGCCGCCGCCGGGTTTCTCGAACCAGCCAAGCGCGCCCGCGCCGCCCACAACGCCGGCCCAGACCGCGAGCGCGGCGACCAGCGGCAGCGTGTGCCCCGGCTGGCGCGCGGTGGGCCGGGCCGGGATATCCCCGGGCAGCATCCGGCGCAGCGTCGCGTCGCCGTCGAGGAGGTGATGCTTGAGCGCGCCCGCGACATGGGCGGCGAGCGCCGCTGCGAGCACCACGATGAACAGAAAGTGCAGCGTGGCCGCGATCTCCGAGACCGCTTCGGATTTGGGCACGAAGGGCAGGTCTTGTCCGAACGGCCACCAGATCGGCGCGAAGCCCGTGGTGGCCGCGTGATGCACCCAGCCTGAAAGAGGCACTGCAACGAGCGAGCCGTAGAGCAGCCAGTGGGCCGTCTCTGCGGCCCATGCCTCGAACGGGCGGTCGCCGTTCAGCAGCCCCGGCTTGGTCTGCGTCAGCGCCCAGAGGATACGCCCCAGCGCCACGAAAAAGACTGTCACGCCGGTGGTCTTGTGGATCGAGAACAGGAGCGCGGCGCGCGCCACTTGTGCCTCGGTGCCGCCTGTCGCGGTGATGTCTTCGGCCATCTGCGCGGCAAACCAGCCCAGCGGCAGGTTGGTAAGGATCAACAGCGCCGTCAGCCAGTGAAAAGACTTGGTGACGGCGCCGTAGGTAGTGGCGGAACTGGCGATCGGCATGGGGCGGTCCTCTTGCGGTTGCGCGCCAATCTAGCGATCGCCGCGCCCCCGTCCATCGCCGCTTGCGCACAGGCGGCGTGCGGCTGGGCACGCGCGGGCTTTGGCGTTGCCACGCGCGGCGCGGCGATGTATCGGGGGGCGATTTTTCACGGGGAGGTGAACAGATGAGCCTGGCATTCGTATTTCCGGGGCAGGGCGCGCAGGTGATCGGCATGGGGCGCGACCTTGCCGATGCGTATCCGGCGGCGCGCGCCGTGTTCGACGAGGTGGACGACGCGCTGGGCGAAAGGCTGTCGGCGCTGGTCTGGGAGGGCGAGCAGGACGCGCTGACGCTGACACAGAACGCGCAACCCGCGCTGATGGCCACCTCGCTCGCCGCCATGCGTGCGCTCGAGGCCGAGGGGGTGACACCCGGTGCCGCCGCCTTCGTCGCCGGGCATTCGCTGGGGGAATATTCCGCGCTCGCCGCCGCGGGCGCGCTGGGCGTGGCCGATTGCGCGCGGCTGTTGCGCATCCGGGGCCGTGCCATGCAGGAGGCGGTGCCGGTCGGCGTCGGCGCGATGGCGGCGCTCCTGGGGCTCGATTTCGATACCGCGCGCGCGGTGGCCGGGGAGGCCGCGCAAGGCGAGGTCTGTCAGGCGGCCAACGACAACGACCCCGGACAGGTGGTGGTCTCGGGCCACAAGGCGGCGGTCGAGCGCGCGGTGGAGATCGCCAAGGCCAGAGGCGCGAAGCGCGCCGTGCTCCTGCCGGTGAGCGCGCCGTTTCACTGCGCGCTGATGCAGCCCGCCGCCGATGCGATGGCCGAGGCGCTGGCCGCGGTCGATATCAAGGCCCCCGCCGTTCCGTTGGTGGCCAATGTGCGCGCGCAGGCGGTCAGCGACCCGGCGGAAATCCGCGCGCTTCTGGTCGAGCAGGTCACCGGCTCTGTGCGCTGGCGCGAATCGGTGCAATTCATGGGTGGCGCGGGCGTGACGGAGATCTGGGAGATCGGCGCCGGCAAGGCGCTCTCGGGCATGGTGCGCCGTGTCGACCGCGCGATCGCCTGCCGTGCCATCGCCACACCCGCCGAGGCGCAGGACGCCGCCGCGTCTCTCGGCTGAACCGCGCATTACATTTTGGAGAAGTCATCATGTTCGATCTGACGGGTAAATCCGCGCTCATCACCGGCGCGTCGGGCGGCATCGGTGCCGCCATTGCACGGGCGCTGCACGGGGCGGGGGCCTCTGTGGCCGTGTCGGGCACGCGCGTGGCCCCGCTTGAGGCGCTGGCCGGGGAACTGGGCAGCCGCGCCCATGTGCTGCCCTGCAACCTCGGCGATGCACAGGCGGTCGAAGCGCTGCCCAAGCAGGCCATCGCCGCCGCGGGCAGCCTCGATATCCTCGTGAACAATGCCGGGATCACCCGCGACCAGCTCTTCATGCGGATGTCGGATGACGACTGGAACGAGGTGCTCAACGTCAACCTCACCTCGGCCATGCGGCTGTGCCGCGCCGCTGTGCGCCCGATGATGAAGGCGCGTTGGGGCCGGATCGTCAATATCGGCTCGGTCGTCGGCACGATCGGCAATCCCGGGCAGGTCAACTATTCCGCCGCCAAGGCAGGGCTCGAGGGCATGACCAAGTCCATCGCTCACGAGGTCGCCACCCGCGGGATCACCGCCAACGTGGTGTCGCCGGGTTTCATCGCCACGCCGATGACCGATAAGCTCACCGAGGAGCAGAAGGCCGCGCTCTTTGCCAAGATCCCTGCCGGGCGGATGGGCACGCCGGATGAGGTGGCGGCCGCCGCGCTCTACCTCGCGAGCCCCGGGGCGGGCTATGTCACCGGTACCGTTCTGCACGTCAATGGCGGACTGGCGATGATCTGAGGCAGGCGATTTTTCGCCTTGGCCGGATGCGGCGAAATCATTTGCCATTGCCCTCACCTGTGCTATAGGCCACGCAGCTTTTCCGGGGGGCTCGCATTCCCCCGGGTGCCTGACCGCATCCCCTTCGGATCGCACCGGCAGGCAGCGCCGCCCGCGACGGGCATCATCGACAGCCAACCCCGTGGGGGCTGGGGCAGACCAAGGGGCGAAGACGCCCGACACAGAATGAGGAACGAGACATGAGCGATATCGCTGACCGCGTGAAGAAGATCGTGGTGGAACATCTGGGCGTCGAGGAAGACAAGGTCGTCGACAAGGCGTCCTTCATCGACGATCTGGGCGCAGACAGTCTCGACACGGTCGAACTGGTGATGGCGTTCGAAGAGGAATTCGGCATCGAGATTCCCGACGATGCGGCCGACACTATCCAGACGGTCGGCGACGCGGTGAAGTTCATCACCGACGCGTCCTGAACCAGGGCCGTTCGCGGCATGCAAGGGGCCCCGCCGGACGGCGGGGCCTGTCGCGTTTCAGGGGGCCGCGATTCCGGCGCCCTGATCCGAGCGGAGCGGCGTCGCCCGGAGTATTTCTGCCAGGGCGAAGCCGCGGGCTACCCGCAGGGCGGGAATCGGTGCTATGATGCCGGTATGAGACCAGCAGCGCAGGGCAGGAGCGGGCATGAAGCCCGCGATCCGGTATGTCTGCCGGTCACGGCTTTGGGGACTTCGGCAATGATCATCTATCCCACTCTGGAAATCCTGGACGGCAAATGCGTCAGCCTCACCCGCGGGCGACTCGACGAGCCTGTCCTGTGGCATGTCGATCCGGTCGAGACAGCACGTCGGTTCGCGCGTGCGGGCGCGGAATGGATGCACCTGACCGACCTGAACGGGCTGAAGGGCGGCGATGCCAACAACGACCTGATTCAGGAGATCATCCGCGCCGCGGGCATTCCCGTGCAGCTTGGCGGCGGGTTTCGCTCGCGCGACGCTGTGACTGGCTGGATCGACCGTGGTGCGGGGCGGATCGTGGTTGGCACGCTGGCGGCGCAGGATCCCGATTGCGTGCGCGAACTGGCCAAATATCATCCCGATCAGATCGTCGTGGCTGTGGACGTGTTCCAGGGTCGGTTGATGACGCATGGCTGGCAGAGCCCGAGCGCGATCGACGCCGGGGATTTCATCGCCGCATTCGACGAGGCACCGCTTGCCGGCATTCTCGTCACCGATATCGACGCCGATATCGAGGACAGCGACGGCAGCCTCGGGGTGATTTCCGGACTGGCCACGCTGACACGGCACCCGGTGATCGCGCGCGGCACCGTGCGCAGCGTCGATGACGTGGCGCGGCTGCGGTACATTCCCAACATCTCCGGCACGCTGATCGGTCGCGCGCTGATGGCGCGCGACATCGACCTCGGCGAGGCGCTGGCGCTGGCACGACCGAGCGCAGAACCGACCGCCGAATTTCTCTGACGCGGCCGGGAGTCGCGCGGGCGCGCGCCCGCGCTCTTGCCCCGTTGCCCTGAGCCGGGGTAAGGACGGCGGGAAGCGAAATAGTGAAAGGGCAGCATGATGCGGCGTGTCGTTGTCACGGGGCTGGGGCTTGTGACCCCGCTCGCCGATGGGGTCGGGGAAAGCTGGCGCCGTCTTCTGGACGGTCAGTCGGGCGCGGGGACGATCACCCGTTTCGACCCGGTGAATGTTATCACCAAATATGCCTGCGAGGTGCCTTATGGCGACGGCAGCGACGGGACCTTTGATCCCGACCGCTACATGGAGCCCAAGGAGCGGCGCAAGGTCGATCACTTCATTCTCTTTGGTGTGGCCGCTGCTCAGCAGGCGGTGGAGGATGCGGGCTGGAAGCCGGATGATGCCGAAAGCCTGGAGCGTACGGGAGTCATGCTCGGTTCGGGAATCGGCGGCCTGCGCTCAATCGAGGAGACGGCCAATATCATCCGCGACAAGGGCGTGCGGCGGGTCTCGCCGTTCTTCATTCCCGGCGCGCTGATCAACCTGATCTCCGGGCAGGTGAGCATCCGACACGGCTTCAAGGGACCGAACCATTCCGCTGTTACCGCCTGCGCCACCGGGGCCCACGCCATCGGCGACGCGGCGCGGCTGATCATGTTCGGCGATGCCGATGTGATGGTGGCGGGCGGGGCCGAGGCCTCGATCTGCGAGATCGGCATCGCCGGGTTCAATGCCTGCAAGGCGCTCTCGACGAAGCGGGCCGACGATCCGACCGCGGCGAGCCGTCCCTATGACAAGGCCCGCGACGGGTTTGTCATGGGCGAGGGTGCGGGTGCCGTGGTGCTGGAGGAATACGAGCACGCGAAGGCCCGCGGTGCCAGGATATACGCCGAGGTGCTGGGGTATGGCCTGTCGGGCGATGCCTATCACGTCACCGCCCCGGCAGAGGACGGTGATGGCGGCCTGCGCGCCATGCGCGCGGCGCTGCGCAATGCGGGGCTGGAGCCCGCGGAGGTTGACTACATCAACGCGCACGGAACCTCGACGATGGCCGATACCATCGAGTTGAAGGCGGTCGAGACGCTGCTGGGGGATGCCGCGGGCAAGGCGACGCTGACCTCTACCAAGTCGGCCACGGGGCACCTGCTGGGCGCGGCGGGGGCGGTCGAGACGATCTTTTCCATCCTCGCGATTCGCGATCAGGTCGCGCCCCCGACGATCAACCTCGACGACCCGGCGGTCGAGACGCCGCTCGATCTCGCGCCCAATGCCAAGCGGGAGCGCAAGATCGACGTGGCGCTTTCCAACAGCTTCGGCTTCGGCGGCACGAATGCGGCGCTGGTGCTGGGAAAACCGCGCTGATGTGGCGCCACATCGCCTCGAACGTGATCACGCTCCTGGTTGTGACGGTGTTCCTGCTGGGTGGCGTCATCCTGTGGGGGCAGGCGCAATATACCGCCACCGGCCCGCTCGAGGAACCGATTTGCCTGCGCGTGCCGCCTGGCACCACCATGCGCGGCGTGTCGCGCGATCTCGAGCAAAAGGGCGCGGTGACAAGCGGCGCGATCTTTCGCATCGGGGCCGATTACGCCGGGCGCGAGGATGATCTCAAGGCTGGAAGCTGGCTCATCCCCGAGGGGGCGAGCATGTCCGGGATCACCGATCTGCTGACGCAGGGCGGTGCCTCGACCTGCGGCACCGAGGTGGTCTGGCGCATCGGCGTGACCGGGGCGGAGGCCGTAGTCCGCGAACTCGACCCCGCCACCGCGCAGTTTGCCGAGCGTGCGCGTTTCGACCCCGCTCAGGAGGAGGCGCGCCCGGCGGTCTACGACACCATGCTCGACCGTGCCGATACCCGCTACCGGCTCGCCTTTGCCGAGGGCATCACGAGCTGGCAGGTGGTGGACGGGCTGAAGGCGGTGGACGTGCTCACCGGCGAGGTGGCCGAGCTGCCGCCCGAGGGCAGCCTCGCCCCCGACAGCTACGAGGTGCAGGCGGGCGACACGCGTGCCAGCGTGATCGCGCGCATGACGCAGGCGCAGGAGGTCATCCTTGCCGCCGCGTGGGAGCGGCGCGCAGAGGGCCTGCCCCTGGAGAGCGCCGGGGAGGCGCTGATCCTTGCCTCGATCATCGAGAAGGAGACCGCTGTTGCCGAAGAGCGGCGTCGCGTGGCGAGCGTCTTTGTCAACCGTCTGCGGCGGGGGATGCGGCTCCAGACCGACCCGACGGTGATCTACGGCATCACCGAGGGGCGCGGCGTGCTGGGTCGCGGCATCCGGCAGAGCGAGTTGCGCGCCGAGACGGAGTGGAACACCTACGTGATCGACGGGCTGCCGCCGACGCCGATCGCCAATCCCGGTCGCGCCAGCATCGCGGCTGCGGTCGACCCCGCCGAGACCGATTTTGTCTATTTCGTTGCCGATGGCAGCGGCGGTCACGCCTTTGCCGAGACGCTGGCCGAGCACAACCGCAACGTCGCCCGCTGGCGCGAGATCGAGGCCGGGCGCGCGGAAGAATAGGGGGGCTGGACTGGCCCGTTGCGGTCGTCGGGTGCTTGGTTCCGGCGCGGAATCAAGGGCGAAGCCCGCCGCGCCATCGCCACGCCGCCCCGTCGCACCGGAGGTGCGCCGGTATACGCGGCACGCCTTCGGCGTGACGGACTGGCGATATCGTCAAGTATGCGCACCGATTACAGGTTTTACGGATGCTGAGACATAAAGTGCCCTGAATAAACGTCGGATCGCCAGCCCGCGGCCTGCCGATGGCGCGGCTCAACGCAATGTCCCCTCCAGGCCAGCCGCGCTCCGGCCACTCCTGCTCAGCGCCACAGCCACGCATGGCCCGCGAGTGCCCCCTGCGCCTTGGACAGAAGCCGGTTGGCCGCCCCTGCGCGCGGCACCTCACCGTGCTTCAGCCGGTCGGCCACCACCTCGACCGGGCAGGGCAGCCCGGTCAGCGGGTCGCGGTAGCGCGGGTAGTCGATCAGTGTGGCGTGGACCAGCCCCTCGAGCCCGGGCCGGGTGCTGCGTCGCGTGGGCACTGGCCCGAGATCGCGGGTGAGACCCCATCCCGCGTAGAACGGCGCGCCCGTGGTCGTGACCCGCACGCCGCGCAACAGCGCCTCGAACCCCAGCAGCGAGGTCATGGTCCAGACCTCGGCCACCTGCGCCAGCAGCGCGGCGGGATCGGTGCCCGCGACCACCGCGTCGGCCAGCCCGTCGAGCGCACCCGGCGGTGCCGCGCCGGGGCGCAGCCCGGCCTCCACGTCCGGGTGCGGCTTGTAGAGGATCACCGCGCCGGGGTTTTCCTCGCGGGCACGGCGCAGCAGATCGAGATTGGTGGCGGTCCCACCCGCGCCCAGCCGGATCGAGGCGTCGTCGTCGACCTGTCCCGGCACGAGGATGCGGTGGCCGTCAGGCAGGGCGGGGGCGGGGCTGCCGAGATTGTACTTGCTCAGCCCGTGATCCGTCAGCGTCGTGATGAGGGTATGCGCGCGCCGTGCCTGATCGGCGCGCAGTGTCGCGCGCATTGCGATCAGCCGCTCCAGCCGGCTCTCGCGGGCGGGATCATAGTACATGCCGAGATCGTCGAGCACCAGCGACAGCGGCGGCACCAGGTCGGCCCCCAGCCCGCGCGAGCGCAGGAAACCGTCCTCGACTCGCACCGCGCCCTCGGGGGCTGACGTCTTTGCCGAGGCCCAGACCATCGCCGGGCGATCATCGCGCGTGCGACCGAAGATCACCCGCCGCTGGCTGCCGAAAAAGCGTTGGAGGGGTGCGCGTTTCCAAAGCCGCATGCCATGCGCGGTCCAGCCCCGGTGATCCTCGCGCCAGGCGCGGGTCTCGGCCTCGAACTGCGCGAGCGCCGTCTCCAGATCGCACAGCCGGTCGCGGCAGGGATCGTACCAGGTGGGGGCGAGGATCATCGCGCCGGCGAAAAGCTGTGCGCGCGTGAGGCGCCGTCCGCGCCGCGCGAACGGTGCCGGGTGGCGATCCTCGGTCAGACCCCACCCGGCATAGAACGGCCGCCCGAACACCTGCGGGCGGTGGCCCGCGAGGATCGCCTCGAACCCCATTTGCGACGACACGGTATAGACCGCCTGTGCGCCTTCGAGCAGCGGCCAGGGGCTGATCGGTTCGGTTATGAAGCGCACCCGCCCCGCTTCGGCGCCGTTGAGATAGCCGCGGCGATGTCCGCTCGTGGTCTCTGGATGGGTTTTGATCAGGATGGGCGCGTGCGGGTTTTCCTCCTGTGCGCAGGCCAGCATCTCGCGAAAACGCGCCGCACTTGCCCCGCCATGCCGCACCGAGGCATCGCCGTATGTCTGGTCGATCACCAGCACGTAACCCGGATCGGGGCAGGGCAGGGCGGGATCGACACCGGAATACTTGCTCAGGTGGCCCTCGCGCAGCCGTGTCATGGCGTCGCGCGCGCGGTCCAGAAGCGGCGTCTCATCGAGCGGGTGGCGCGCCAGGGTCCGCTCCAGATCCGACGGCGCGTCGGCGTCGAAATGCACCCCTTGGCGGTCGATCAGCAGACCCAGCGGCGGCGCGCCGGCGCGCCCCGGCAGGACCGAGCGCAGGAACGCGTCCTCGATACGCAAGAGCCCGGCCTCGGTGCGGGTCGCAATCCGCTCGCCGCGTGCGGCGGCCGGACTCCGGCCCCAGACCGCCACGAGATCCCCGGCAGAGGGCCAGCCGACGCGCAGGTTGTACCCGGCGAGATGCAGGATGCGGCGCACGCGGCGCTGCCACAGGAACCCGCCGTTGAAATGGAAAACCCGCCGGGGCGTATCGGCCCCGGCGGGTGCGTCGTCCCGCGATGGCGTCATACGTCGCCCGAGAGCGTGCTCGAAGCGGTCGAGACCGAGCCGACCGCGCCCAGTGTGCCGGTGAGCGCCGAGATCACCTTGGCCCATTGCGCGAAGGGCGCTTCCGTCACGTAGATCGTGTCGTCGTCGCGGATGGCGAAATCGCGGGCCATGAACATGCCGTTGGGCCGGGTCAGGTCGAGCACGTAGACCATGCGCTGCGCCCCCACCAGATCGTCGCGACCCAGCACCTGGTTGGCGATCTCGGCGGGTTCGTTGCGCATGACGAAGACGCCGGTGGGGTCGGAGGCCGAAACGGTCAGCCCGCCGACCTGCGCGATGCCTTCGAGCGCACTGAGCGTCTGGGTCTCGAAAGTGACGCGCGCCTGCGTGCCGGTGGCCCCGAGCGCGGTGTAGGAGCGGGTGTCGGCCTCGACGAGGATACGGTCGCCGCCGCGCAGCGGGATGTTGAATTCGGGGTGTTTGAATAGGTCCTGAAACCAGACCTTGGCGCGCTTGTTGCCACGGATCACGGTGATCTGCGCCACCTCGGGCTCGATGGCAATGCCGCCCGCCGCCGCGATCATCGCCGAGAGCCGCCGCGTCGGTGCCTCGATCGGATAGACACCCTGGCCGCTGACCGCGCCGGTCACCGACACGGTCGAGCCGTTGCCCGCGACGCGCCGCACCTCGACCTGCGGATCGGGGGTTTGCTGATCGAGCCGCGCGGTGATGACCCGGCGCACGCCCTCGGGGGTGTTGCCCGCAGCCCGGATCCGGCCCGCATACGGCACGAAGATAAAGCCCGAGCCGTCAACCTGCACCTCTTCGAGGATGGTCTGGTTCGCGGTTGCCCCGGTCAGCAGCCCGTCATCGACGTTTTCCCAGATCGTCAGGCCCAGCGTGTCGCCGGGGCTGATCGTGTCAGATCCCAGCAGCCCGGCATTTAGGAAATTATCGGTAAAGCCAAGCGCGGGCTGTACCGCCGTGGCGCGGGTGACGCGGTCGTTGACTGTCACGATGAAGGCATCGCCCTGTCGCTGCACCGATCCGGCGTAGATCTCGCGCTTGTTGGGGCCCACGCGCGGCAGGCCGCAGCCCGCGACAAGGCTCGCCACCAGAAGAAAGGCGACGGGACGGACCCATCGGAACTGTCGGGATGTCACTGCTCGGTCTCCTCGACCTGTTCTGGTTCTGCCTCGGATTTTTTTATGAAAGTTACCGTATGAGGCCGGAAAAATCCAGCTTTTCCTGTGGTCTGCCTCAGGGGACGACGCGCAACTGTTGCCGCGGTGCCGCGGTGCCGCGGCTCAGCGCGTCGTAGGGATCATCGGCCGCAAGCATCATGTCGACAACCTGCCGCAGCACCTGCCGTCGCCCGCGCGCCGAATAGAACCCGCCGGGAAGCTGGCTGGTCTCGAGCAGGTAGCGGCGGTAATCGGCATAGGCGCGCCGGTCCGGGCGCTCGGACCGCGCGAAGAATGCGGGCAGCGGCAGGTCCGACACGAACTCGGGCTTGGCATAGACCGCCGCGCCGAAGGTGCGCAGGGGGATGCCGCGCCACAGCACCTGTTGCCCGGCGGTGGAATTGACGGTGACGGCGCTGCGCGCCTCGTCGAGCAGCGGCGCGAGCTTGCCGCCGCGCAGGAAATGCACCCGACCGGTCAGCCCGTGTTCGGCCACCAGCCGACGCAGCGCGACGCGAATCGGCGCGCGCCCGTCCTCGAGCGGGTGCGCCTTGACCACGAGGTGATGATGTGGCGGAGCCCCCTCGGCAAAGCCCTTGATAACCACCTCCAGAAACCCGGTCATCGACGCGAACGGCGAATGCGCCTGGAACGAGGCGTCGTGTTCGAGCTGCAGGAGCGCGACGTGGTAAGGAAAGCCGCCGGTTCGAATGCGCCAGGTCGCCAGCCGCCGTTCGAGTGCCAGCGCGGGCATGAACAGCAATCGCTGCAGGTAGAGGGCGAACTCCCGCCCCACCCCGATCGCGCGGTGCGGGCGGAACCGGCGGTAGCCCCGGTTCATCGCCAGCACGCAACCGTGGTAGAGCGCGCCGTAGAAGATGTGCTGCCGCATGTCGCCCCAGCTTGCGGGGGGCAGGGCGGTGTCCATGTCCGAGGCGGCGAGCGCCGCGCGCATCTCGGCGATCCCCAGCTCCATCAGCCGCGAATGGCCGTTGGTGCCGCCGCGCTCGTAGGTGATCCAGTAGGGGCGCATGTAACCCTCTTCGAACACATGCACCGTGATCGCCGTCGCGCGGGCGATGGCCACGGCCTCGGCATGGACGGGCCGCGTGTCGCCGTAAAGCACGAGGTCGGTCACGCCATGCGCGGCGATCAGGGCGTGGACGGTCTCGGGCCAGCGGTCAGGCGCGTCGCGAAACGCGATGTAGGTGGCGGCGTCGGGCCAGAACGCGCGGTCGCCCGCGTTGAAGCCCACGCGCCGCACCTCGGCCCCCGACCGGCGCAGCATCTGCCCCAGCCGGTAGAAGAACGGCCCGTGCGGCCCCTGCAGCAACAGGAAAGAGCGCCCCTCTCCGGTCAGCCCCGGCATGTCCGCATGTCTCCGCTCACTGGTCTCAGGGAATGCGTCTAGCAGGAAATACCGACGAAAATAAGCCACGATGCGCGGCACCGCCTTGTCTTGGCGCGGCGGGGGCGCTAGGCCCTCGGGGGCAGGCGAGCAAAGGGAGCGGCACGCATGTTCACGGGCATCGTCACCGATATCGGCCGGATCCGCGCGGTCGAGCAGCGCGGCGACGTGCGCGCGCGGATCGCAACCGGCTACGACACCGCGACCATAGAAACGGGTGCCTCCATCGCCTGCGACGGCGTGTGCCTGACGGTTGTCGGCCTCGGCCCCGACTGGTTCGACGTGGACATCTCCGCCGAGACGCTGTCGCGCACCAACCTGTCGCAATGGACGGACGGGCGCCGCGTCAATCTGGAACGGTCCCTCAAGGTCGGCGACGAGCTGGGCGGGCATATCGTGTCGGGCCATGTCGACGGGCTGGCCGAGGTGGTTTCGGTGGCCGAGGAAGGTGACAGCACCCGCGTCACCCTGCGCGCCCCCGAGGGGCTTGCGCGGTTCATCGCGCCCAAGGGGTCGGTGGCGCTCAACGGCACCTCTCTCACCGTCAACGAAGTGGCGGGGCGCGAATTCGGCATCAACTTTATCCCCCACACGCAGCAGGTGACGACATGGGGCGATGTCGCCGCGGGCGATCTCGTCAACCTCGAGATCGACACGCTGGCGCGCTACGTGGCGCGGCTTGCCGAGGCGGGGTGAGCGGGGGCGATCCTGCGGCGTTCGCAACAGGTCAGACCGCCCCGCGTGCGCCCTCGCGCTTTCCTTACCCGTTCACTGCGCGCACATCAGCCGCAGCGAATCGTGAACCGCGGCGTGGATGTTGCGGGCGCTGACCGCGTCGCCGATGCGGAAGAGCTGGAACGCGCCGCCCGCGTTGGCGGCGAGGGCCTGTTGCCGCCCGGCAATGAGCGCGTCGTGATCCACCGCGCCGCCATTGCGCGAGAGCGGGCGCAGCTCGTGGTAGAGATCGTCGAGCGGCAGGGTGCCGTGATTGACCACGACCTGGTCGAACTCTGCCTCATAGCTGTGATCGGAATAATCCGTGCCGATGATGGAGCGCAGCCGGTTGCCCGCGCGCGCGACCGAACGCAAGCGGCGCGCGACCGTCATGGTCACCGGTTTGTCCTGGAGGCTGCGCATGTAGGGCACGAGGTTCATCCCCATCACCTCGGGGGCGAAGGCGCGGTCGGGGGTCATCACCTCGACCGTCGCCCCCGATGCCGCGATCACCTCCGCCGCCTGTAATGCGGCGTGGTCGCCCGCGTCATCAAAGAGGAGTACCTCGCGCCCCGGCCTCACGTCGCCGGTGAGGATGTCCCATGCCGTCACCGTCAGGTCATTGCCCGCGTCGAGGATATCCTGCTGCGCCAGCCCGCCGGTGGCGATGATCACGACATCGGGGTCGAGCGCGGTCACGTCTGCCGTCTCGGCCCAGGCGTTGAAGCGGAATTCCACGTCGCGCGCCGCGCATTGGGCCATGCGCCAGTCGATGATGCCGATGAGTTCGGCGCGGCGGCGGGATTGCGCGGCGAGGCGCACCTGCCCGCCGGGCCGGTCGGCGGCCTCGAACACCGTCACAGCGTGCCCGCGCGCGGCCGCCACGCGCGCCGCTTCGAGCCCGCCGGGCCCTGCGCCGACCACCACCACGCGCCGGGGAACGGGCGCGGGCGTGATCTCGTGCGGCAAGTCGAGTTCACGGCCGGTGGCGGCGTTGTGGATGCACAGCGCCTCGCCGCCCTGGTAGATTCGGTCGAGGCAATAGGTGGCACCGACGCAAGGACGGATATCGTCCTCGCGCCCCTCGGCAATCTTGGCCACGATGCGCGGCTCGGCCATGTGGGCGCGGGTCATGCCGACCATGTCGAGCTGTCCGGTGGCGACCGCGTGCCGCGCGGTGGCCACGTCGGGGATACGCGCGGCGTGGAAGGTGGGCAGGCCGATCTCCGCGCGCACCCGGCCCGCGAAATCGAGATGCGGGGCCGATTTCATGCCTTGCACCGGGATCACGTCGGTGAGGTTGGCGTCGGTATCGACCCGGCCCCGGATCACGTTGAGGAAATCGACCATGCCGCTGGCCTTGAGGCGGTGACCGATGGCGAGCCCGTCACGGGCCGTGATGCCGTGCGTGGCGAGATCGTCGGCGGTGTAGCGCACGCCGACGATGAAATCGGGGCCGGTGCGGTCGCGGATGGCCGACAGCACGTCGAGCGAGAAGCGCATCCGCGCCTCCAGATCGCCGTTCCAGGGCGCGTCGAGCGCGTTCTGGCGCGGCGCCCAGAAGGCATCCATCAGGTGGCCGTAGGCCTCTAGCTCGATCCCGTCGAGCCCGGCGGCCTGCATCCGCTCGGCGGCGTCGGCGTAGTCAGTAATGATGCGGGCGATGTCCCAGTCCTCCATCACCTTGGGAAAGGCGCGGTGGGCGGGCTCGCGCAAGGGAGAGGGGGCGAGCGAGGGCAGCCAGTCGCCCCGGTCCCAGCGGGTGCGCCAGCCCAGATGGGTGAGCTGGATCATCACCGCGCAGCCATGATTGTGGCATTCGTCCGCGAGCTTGCGCAGCCACGGCACCACCTCGTCGCGATACGCGAGGATGTTGTTGAAGGCGGGTGGGCTGTCGCGGCTGACCACCGCCGATCCGGCGGTCATGGTGAGCGCCACGCCGCCCCTGGCGCGTTCGACATGGTAGGCGCGATAGCGGTCCTTGGGCAGCCCGTCCTCGGCATAGGCGGGTTCGTGGCTGGTGGTCATGATGCGGTTCTTCAGCGTCAGATGGCGCAGCGTGTAGGGCTGAAGGAGCGGATCGCGGGACATGGGCGGGCCTCCGGGCTGGCGGGTCGCGGCGAAGCGTGCCGTGCCGGGGGTAAGGATGCAAGGGGGGGGTATTGCCTTGGGCGGACGGTTGGGATTTGGCCCCGGCGCGGCTCACTGCAACGTCCGCTTAAGGCCAATACCGCCCCGCCCTGCCTTGCGATGCGCAACCGGGGCCGAAGCGGCGGGGGGCATGTTGCCCCCCGATCCCTCACTCAGAGCAGCGATTTCACCTCGGCGGCCACCGCCTCTGCCGTGATGCCGAACTGCTCATACAGCACCCCGGCGGGCGCGGAGGCACCGAACTCGTGCATGCCGACGAAGGTGCCCTTCTCGCGCCGCCCGCGCTCGCCGTAGAGCCAGCGGTCCCAGCCGAAGCGGATCCCCGCCTCGACCGCCACGCGCACCGGACCGGCGGGCAGGACGCGGCGGCGATAGCGCTCGTCCTGCGCCTCGAACAGTTCCCAGCAAGGCATGGAGACGACGCGCGTGCCGATGCCCTCGGCCTGCAGCAGGTCGCGCGCCGCCATCGCGATTTCGACCTCCGAGCCGGTTGCCAGCAGGATGGCGCGGCGCTTGCCCTCCGCGTCGGCCAGAACGTAGGCACCCTGGGCGCTGAGGTTTTTCGTCTTGTGCGTGGTGCGCAGGGTCGGCAGGCCCTGCCGGGTCAGCGACAGCACCGAGGGGGTGTCCTTCGATTGCAGGGCCAGCTCCCACGCCTCGGCTGTTTCGACCGTGTCGCAGGGGCGGAAGACATGGGTGTTGGGCGTGGCGCGTGAAATCGCCAGGTGTTCCACCGGCTGGTGAGTGGGGCCGTCCTCGCCCAGACCGATGCTGTCATGGGTCATGACGAAGACGGTCGGCACCTTCATCAGCGCCGCCAGGCGCATGGCGGGGCGGGCGTAGTCGGTAAAGCACATGAAGGTGCCGCCATAGGGACGGATGCCGCCATGCAGCACCATGCCGTTCATTGCCGCGGCCATGCCGTGCTCGCGGATGCCGTAATGGATGTAGCGGCCCTTGCGGTTCTCCACATCGAACACGGTCATGTCGCCGGTGCGCGTGTTGTTCGAGCCCGACAGATCCGCCGAGCCGCCGATGGTCTCGGGCATGATCGGGTTGACCACCTCCAGCACCATCTCGCTCGACTTGCGGGTGGCCACCTTGGGGGCCTCCTCGCTGACCTGCTTTTTCAGCGCGCGGATGCGGGCGGTGAGCTTTTTCGGCACCTCGCGGGCGAAGATGCGGGCGATTTCGGCCTGGCGTGCGGGCGGTGTGGCTTCGAGCCGCGCGGTCCATGCGTCGAACCCGGACGCGCCGCGGCGGCCGATCTCTTCCCACGCAGCCTTGACGTCCGACGGGATCTCGAACGGGCCGTGGGACCAGCCATAGGCCTGTTTCGCGGCAGCGAGCTGATCGGGGTCGGTGAGCGCGCCGTGGCCCTTGGAGGTATCCTGCGCGGCATGGCCGAGCGCGATATGGGTCTTGCAGGCGATCATCGTGGGCAGATCGCTCGCCCTCGCCGCCGTGAGGGCGGCGTCGATGGCATCGGGGTCGTGGCCGTCGATCTCGATCACCTCCCAGCCGCAAGCGCGGAAGCGCGCGACCTGATCGGTGCGGTCGGCGAGATCGACGCTGCCGTCGATGGTGATGTTGTTGTTGTCCCACAGCACGATCAGCCGCGACAGGCGCTGGCGCCCCGCGAGGGTGATCGCCTCCTGACTCACCCCCTCCATCAGGCAGCCGTCGCCGGCGATCACGTAGGTGCGGTGATCCATCAGCCTGGGGCCGAAGCGGGCGCGCAGGCTCTCCTCGGCGATGGCAAAGCCGACGGCGTTGGAGATGCCCTGCCCGAGCGGACCGGTGGTGGTCTCGATGCCGCTGGCGTGGCCGTATTCCGGGTGGCCGGCGGTACGCGCGCCCCATTGCCGGAAATTGCGGATTTCGTCGATCGTCATGTCGGCATAACCGGTCAGGTGCAGCAGCGAATAGAGCAGCATCGAGCCATGCCCCGCCGACAGGATGAAGCGGTCGCGGTCGGGCCAGTCGGGATTGCGCGGGTCGAACCTGAGGTGCTTTTCATAAAGCACGGTGGCGACGTCGGCCATGCCCATGGGCATCCCCGAATGGCCGGACTTGGCGGCGGCGACGGCGTCGAGGGTGAGCGCGCGGATGGCCGCGGCTTTGGTCCAGTGGTCGGGATGCGATTTACGCAGGGCTGCGATATCCAAGGGGGCGTCCTTTGAGCGATGTGACGAGTGCCCGCTCAATACCAGCCCGCACCGGGAATTCAAGCGCCGCGCGGCCCGCGGATGGCGGCCCGCGCGCCCGATGGGGGGCGCATTTCCGGGCCGATGCGTCTAGACTTGATCGACACGGGCCAGTCGTGCGATTCGTTGACGTCAACGCCAGAAAGAAACGAGGGATCGGGGAGATGAGCCAGATCGAGGAGTTGCAGACCCGGATCACCGCGGCGCTGGAGCGCATTCATCAGGGCGTGGAGGCCCGCGCCGAGGCCGAGGCGGCGGCGGAGGCGGCCCGAGCCGACGCCGCGGCGGCAAAAGACGCGCAATCCGCGGCGGAAGGTGCGGACGTTGCCACGCTGCAGCAGGAGCTGGAGGATGAGCGGCTGGTGACCGCGCAGCTCGAGGAGCGTATCCGCGTGCTGCATTCCCGGCTGGAGGAAAAGGAGGCGGCCCTCGCCGCCACGCAGGAACGCAAGGACGGGGATGCGGCACCGGACGACGGTCAGGAGGCGAGAGGCGAGACGCTGACGCGGCTCGACGCCGACCTGCAATCGCTGCGCGCCGCCAACGCGCAGCTACGCGAGAGCAACGCGGCGCTGCGCGCGGCGCACGCGGCGGGGGTGGTCGATCCCGGGGCCATCAACGCCTCGCTGCAGGCCGAGCTTGACGCGCTGCGCGCGGCCCGGGAGGCGGATCGCGACGAGGTCGCCGCCGTGCTGGCCGAGATCGACAGCGCCGTGGCCGGGGCCGCCCCCGGCGCGGCGGACGAGACGGAGGACGCGTGATGCCCGAGGTGACCATCGAGATCGGCGGCCGACCCTTCGAGGTGGCCTGCCAGGACGGCGAGGAGAGCTATCTGCACGCCGCCGCGAAGATGCTCGACGAGGAGGCCGCGGTGCTGAGCGCGCAGGTGGGCCGGGTTCCCGAGGCGCGAATGCTGCTGATGGCGGGGCTGATGCTCGCGGACAAGACCGCAGGATTGCAGGACCGGCTCGCCGCGGCGGAGGCCGAACTGGAGGCGCTGCGCGCCGCCCCCGCGCCGGAACCCGAGAGGGTGGAGGTGCCGGTGGTCCCCGACACGGTGGTGGACACCCTGTCCGAGATCGCCGCCCGCGCCGAAGCGCTGGCCGATACCGTCGATCCCCCCGGCACGGGCGGCTGAGTCCATGCTGCGCCGCATCGCCGTAATCGCGGTCGTTGCCGCGCTGGCCGGGGTGCTCGCCTTTATCCGGCTGGCCCCGTCCGATCCCGCGCGCTGGCATCAGATGCCCGAGACGGTCGGCAACCGCGACATCGAGGGCGGCGCGATGCGCCGCGCCGAGGGCGATCTGGCCGCGCTCGATGCGATCGTCCGTGACACCCCGCGCACGCGGGTGCTGGCGGGGTCGGTGGATCAGGGGATGGTGACCTATGTCACCCGCAGCCGCGTGTTCGGCTTTCCCGATTACACCACGGTGCGGCAGGATGGCGAGATGCTGGAGATCTACGGGCGGCTGCGCTTTGGCCGCTCAGATATGGGTGTGAACGCCGGTCGCATCGACGGCTGGCTCGGGCGTCTGGCCGAGGCTGGATGACAGGCAGCCGTCGGAGACCTTGCGCCATATCGGCACGTTGAGCGACATCGCGCAGCGCGCCATGAACATCCGCCCGTCCACCCGAAGGCAGGTCATCTCGCCCATCTCCACGCGCGCGCCGCTGGTGTCGGTGCAGTAGCACTCGACCGTCTGGCCGCCGATGGTGGCATCCGACAGCGCGGGCGTGGCCGCGAGGATGAGGGGCAGAAGGTACCGCATGGAGCGATCATAGCACGCGCATGGGCCGCTCACCAAGTCAAGGATGCGGGATAAAGCGTCGCGCCGGCGGGGAGGCCGCGCAATCGAGTATTTTTGCCAGGAAGAAGCGCGGCGCGCGGGTGAGGCGGGCCTTGACCGGGGCGCGGCGATGGGACAGAGGATCGCCCCATGGTGCCCTTGGACAGATTGCAGCGGATCGTCGAGCGTTTCGAGTATATCGAGGCGCAGATGGCGCAGGGCGGCGGCGATCTGGCGCGTCTTGGGCGCGAATACGCCGAGTTGCGCCCGGTGGTGGCGGAAATCCGCGCCTACCGGCGGGCGCTGGACGATCTGGAGGCGGCGCGCGGGATGCTCGATGAGCCGGAAATGCGCGAACTTGCCGAGGCGGAGATCGCCGGGATCGAGGCGCGGCTGCCGGGGATGGAGCACGCGCTGCGGCTGGCGCTGTTGCCGAAGGACGCCGCCGATGCGCGCCCCGCGATCCTGGAAATCCGGCCCGGCACGGGGGGCGAGGAGGCGGCGCTCTTTGCCGCCGATCTGATGCGCATGTACGCCCGCCACGCCGAGGCGCGGGGCTGGTCCTTCGAGGTGGTCGAGGAGCAGTGGAGTGAATTGGGCGGTCTGCGCGAACTGGTGGCGCGGGTGAAGGGCGAGGGGGTGTTCGCGCGGCTCAAGTTCGAATCCGGCGTGCACCGGGTGCAGCGGGTGCCCGAGACCGAATCGGGCGGGCGCATCCACACCTCGGCGGCAACGGTGGCGGTGCTGCCCGAGGCCGAGGCGGTGGATGTGGCGGTTGATCCGAACGACCTGCGCATCGACACCATGCGCTCTTCCGGCGCAGGGGGGCAGCATGTCAACACCACCGATTCGGCGGTGCGGATCACCCACCTGCCCACCGGGATCGTGGTCACGAGCAGCCAGAAATCGCAGCACCGCAACCGCGATATCGCCATGGAGGTGCTGCGCGCGCGGCTGTTTGACATGGAGCGGCAGAAGGCGCACGGCGACCGCGCCGCGACCCGCGCGGCGCAGGTGGGCTCGGGCGACCGCTCGGAGCGCATCCGCACCTACAATTTCCCGCAAGGACGTGTCACCGATCACCGGATCGGCCTCACGCTCTACAAGCTCGATCAGGTGATGCAGGGCGATCTGGACGAGCTGACCGACGCGCTCACCGCCGACGCGCAGGCGCGGCTGCTGGCGGAGGTGGAATGAGCCTGCGCGCGGCGCTGGCCTCGGCGCAGCGGGCGCTGGCGGAGGCCGGGATCGAGGGCGCGGCGGGCGACGCGCGCGCGCTCGTGGCCGAGGCGGCGGGGGTGGCGCGCGACCGGCTGACCCTGCATCTCGGAGACGCAATGGCACCGGGCGCGCGGGCGCGGCTCGACGCGATGCTGGCGCGCAGGCTGGCGCGCGAGCCGGTGGCGCGCATCCTCGGGCGGCGGGCGTTCTGGGGCCGCGATTTCGCGGTGACGCCCGATGTGCTCGACCCGCGCCCCGAGACCGAGTGCCTGGTGGCCGAGGCGCTGGCGGGGCCGGCGCCTGCGCGGCTGCTGGACCTCGGGACCGGCAGCGGCTGTCTCGCGGTGACGCTGCTGGCGGAGGTGCCGGGCGCGCGCGGCGTGGCCACCGACATTTCTCGTGCCGCGCTGGCGGTGGCGTCGGGCAACGCCGCGCGGCACGGCGTGGCCGCGCGGCTCGACCTGGTGGAAGCCGACTGGTTCGACCTCGTGGCGGGCCGGTTCGACCTGATCGTGTCGAACCCCCCCTATATCGCCGAGGCCGAGATGGCGGGGCTGGCCCCCGAGGTGCGCGGGCATGATCCGCGCGCGGCGCTGAGCGACGGCGCCGACGGGCTGGGGGCGTATCGCGCCATCGCGACCGGGGTACGCGCGCATCTCGCCCCCGGCGGCCGTGTGCTGGTCGAGACCGGCGCGGGGCAGGGGCCGCAGGTGGCCCGGCTGTTTGCGGATGCCGGCCTGGCGGAGGTGCGAATCCTGCCCGATATGGACGGGCGCGACCGGGTGGTAACCGGGCGGTATCCCGGCGAAACCGGGTGATGGCCGGGAAAATACCGGGATTCCCGGCGAAATGCCGTGGTTTTCACTTGTAAGGCAGGGGCGGGCATGGTTAGACAGGGTATCGCTCAGGTGGACCCCTCGTCGGGTGTCTCGGGCGGTATCAAGCCAAGATATGTCCGATCCGGGATTTTCAGGCGCGCGGCGCGCCGGTCGGATCAAGCGGCACTCAGACCACAAGGCTGGACTGCAAGCACATGAGATCATCCAAGTCACGTTCGCGGAACAAGTCGAACCGCAACCGGTCCGTCGGCAATGTCGTCAACCGGGTCTTTGACAGTTCCGGCCCCGAGGGCAAGGTGCGCGGCACACCGCAGCAGATCATCGACAAATACACCCAGCTTGCCCGCGACGCGCAGCTTGGCAATGATCGCGTGTCGTTCGAGAATTTCCAGCAGCATGCCGAGCATTACCAGCGCATGCTCAACGAGGCGCAGCGCGAGCAGGAGGCGCGGCGCGAGGAGCACGAGCGCCAGAACCGCGAGCGGCAATCCGAGCGCGATCGCGATCGCGGCCCGCGCGACGGCGGTGGCAGTGGCGGCGGTGCGCGTGACCGCGATGCCCGGCAGGGCGCGGAGCAACAGGGCGATCCGGGCCGCGGCCCGCAGCCCGACATCATCGACCCCGTGGGCACCGAGGACAGCGGCCTCGTCGAGACACCCGAGACCAAGGACGAGGGTCGCGGCGAGGGCGGCGGCGCGCCGCGCAAACCCGCGCGCAAGCCGCGCAGCCGCAAGCCGTCCAAGTCCGGCGGTGGCGGTGGTGACGGTGGTGACGGTGGCAATGGCGGGCAGGGCGGCGACAAGGGCAAGGGTGGCACGGGCGGCAAAGGCGGCGACGGCGGCCCGGACCTCTCCGCCGACCCGTCAGAGGCCGCGGAATAGGTGCGCGGGGCGCGCGCATTCCCCCTCCCCTATGACCGGCCCGACGATCCCAGACACTGACAGAAAACAGCCCGCCTTCGTGCTGGTGCGGCCGCAGATGGGCGAGAATATCGGTGCGTCCGCGCGGGCGATGTGGAATTTCGGCCTCGACCGGATGCGCCTCGTGGCCCCGCGCGACGGCTGGCCCAACCCAGCCGCCGTCGCGATGGCGAGCGGCGCGGGGCGGCTGCTCGATGGCGCGGGCCTGTTCGATGACGTGGCGGGCGCGGTGGGCGATTGCCACTTCGTGATGGCGACGACGGCGCGGGCGCGCGGCCTGACCAAGCCGGTGCTGAGCCCCGAGCGCGCCATGCAGGAGGCCGCGCGCCGTCTCGCCGCCGGAGAGCGCGTGGCGATGCTGTTCGGCCCCGAGCGGGCGGGGCTGGAGAACGAGGACGTGGCGCGCGCCAATGCGCTGGTGAACGTGCCGGTGAACCCGGAGTTTCCCTCGCTCAACCTCGCGCAATGCGTGCTGCTCTGCGCCTACGAGTGGCGGCGCGCCACGGCGGAGGTGGTGGCCGAGCGCATGGACATGGCCGGCGCCGACCGGGCCGACCGGCAAGAGATCGAGCGGCTGGCCGATCACTACGAGGAACGGCTGGAGGCGGCGGGCTTCTTCTTTCCCGCGCACAAGGCGGCACGGATGCGGCTCAGCCTGCGCAACATGTGGAGCCGGATGCCGCTTACCGGTGCGGATGTGCGGATGCTGCACGGGATCATGCGGCAGATGGTCCGCCGGGCGGGGCGCGGTTGAAGGCGCGCGGGGCGCGGCCTAATCTCTGCCGCGACGCGCAGACAAGGGGCGGGGCATGAGCGGGAAGCGCAGTATTTTCGAGGATGTGGATGCCGGACAGCGGCAAACCGCGCCGAGGGGCGGCGTCATCGATGCCGGGCGGCGCGGCGCGCGGCGCGGGATCAGGCTGTGGCTGATGGCGCTCTTTGCCCTCGTGGCGGTGATGATCGCCGTGGGCGGGCTGACGCGGCTGACCGACAGCGGGCTGTCGATCACGGAATGGAAGCCGGTGACCGGCGCGCTGCCGCCGATGGACCAAACGGTCTGGCAGGAGGAATTCGACAGGTATCGCGCCATCCCGCAATACGAACTGCTCAACAAGGGGATGAGCCTGGCCGAGTTCAAGGCGATCTACTGGTGGGAATGGGGCCACCGGCAACTGGGCCGCGTGATCGGCCTCGTCTGGGCGCTGGGGTTCTTCGGCTTCCTGCTGGCGCGGCAGCTCCCCAAGGGCTGGACCGGGCGTCTTCTTGGCCTTGGCGCGCTGGGCGGCGCGCAGGGCGCGATCGGCTGGTGGATGGTGTCCTCGGGCCTGGGCGACGGCATGATCGCCGTGGCCTCCTACCGGCTCGCCGTGCATCTGGGGCTGGCCTTCGTCATCCTCGGGCTGATCGCGTGGTACGTGATGGCATTGGGCCGCGAGGAGCGCGAATTGATGCAGGCCCGGCGCGGGCGCGAGGGCAGGCTGTTCGGGCTCTCCACCGGCCTCATGCATTTCGCCTTTCTGCAAATCCTGCTGGGCGCGCTGGTGGCGGGCATCGACGCAGGCCGCACCTATACCGACTGGCCGCTGATGGCCGGGGGGCTCCTGCCGCCCGACATGATGGACCTTGCGCCGTGGTGGCGCAATTTCTTCGAGAACCCCGGCACCGTGCAATTCATCCACCGGGTGAGCGGCTATCTGCTGCTGGCCTTTGCCGTGGTGGTCTGGCTGCGCGGGCGGCGCTCTGCGCACGGGGTCACGCGCGGCGCGTTCACCGCGATGTTCGCGGTGCTGGTGTTGCAGATGAGCCTCGGGATCATGACCGTGCTCTATATCGCGCCGTGGCATCTGGCCATCGCGCATCAATTCGTGGCGGTGGTGCTCTGGGTGCTGATCCTCAGGGCGCGGTTCCTGAGCCAGTATCCGCGCGCCACATCCATCCGGGGGGGGACGGCATGACGGCCTATGACGATCTGATGGCGCAGGAGCGCGACACGCAAGGATTGGCGCAGGTGGCCGGGCGGCTGGCATGGGATCAGGAAACCATGATGCCGCGCGGCGCCGCCGGGCAACGGTCCGAGGAGACAGGCGCGATGCAGGCGGTGCTGCACGCCCGGCGCACGGATGCGCGGCGCGGCGACCTGCTGGCCGAGGCAGAGGCAGAGGCGACGGACGAGGTGGCCCGCGCGCAGCTTCGCCATGTCCGTCGCGACTATGACCGCGCGACGCTGGTGCCGGGTGATCTGGCGGTGGCGCTGGCGCGTCTCACCAGCCGTGCGCAGGGGCAATGGGCCGAGGCGCGCGCAGCGGATGATTACGCTGCCTTCGCGCCGGTGCTGGCCGAGGTGATCCGATTGAAGCGCGAGGAGGCCGCCGCCGTGGCGCGCGGGCGCGACCTCTACGATGCGCTGATTGAAGATTTCGAGCCCGACATGACGGCGGCGCGGCTCGATGCGATGTTTTCGGAGATGCGGCCCCGGCTGGTCGATCTGCGCGCCCGCGCGCTGGACCGCGACTGGCCCGCGCTCGATGCGCATTTCGACGAGCAGGCGCAACTGCGCCTGTCGCGCGAATTGGCGCGGAATTTCGGCTATGATTTCGCGCGCGGGCGGCTCGACATGGCGGTGCATCCGTTCTCATCCGGCAGCGGCGACGATGTGCGCATCACCACGCGGGTGAGCGAGCATGACCCGTTCAACTGCCTCTATTCGACGATCCACGAGGTCGGCCACGCCTGCTATGAGCAGGGCATCGACCCCGATTATCGCCTGACGCCGCTGGGTCAGGGCGTGTCGATGGGCGTGCACGAAAGCCAGAGCCGGATCTACGAGAACCAGCTTGGCCGCAGCCGCGCCTATACCGGCTGGCTGTTCGAACGGATGCGCGAGACCTTCGGCGATTTCGGGGTCAAGGATGCCGACACCTTCTATCGTGCGGTCAACCGGGTACACCGCGGCCATATCCGCACCGAGGCGGACGAGGTGCAGTACAACCTGCATATCATGCTGCGGTTCGATCTGGAAAAGGCGCTGATCGCGGGCGATCTGGGCACTGATGATCTGGAGGCCGCGTGGAACGACCGGTTCGAGGCCGATTTCGGCCATGCGGTGGATCGGGCCTCGAACGGCGTGTTGCAGGATGTGCATTGGTCGGTGGGACTGTTCGGCTATTTTCCAACCTACAGCCTCGGCAATGTCTATGCCGGGTGCTTGTATCGGGCGATGCGCGGGGCGGTGCCGGATCTGGACGCGCAGCTTGCGCGCGGCGAGACCGACGGGGCGACCGCGTGGCTGCGGGGCCGGGTGCAGGTGCATGGCGGACGGTTCGACCCGGCGGAGGTGATCGCGCGTGCCTGTGGCGGGGCCGCGCCTACGGCAGGGCCGCTGCTGGATTATCTCGAAGAGAAATTCGGCGGGATGTGAGGGGCAACAGTGCCCGGCACGGCCGTCTTGCCACGGCCTTCTTCGCGCGCGCGGCAGGGCATGTCCCGGCCGGGTCTCACCGCGTCAGCACCAGCCGCTCGCCGGTGATCTCGACGCTGGAAAAGCGGCGCAGATAGTCCATGCCCAGAAGCGAGCCGTCCATCGCGCCCTCGTTGACCACGGCGCGCACGCCCCGGTCCTCGAACGGGCCGATGGCGAGGCTGTCGAGGCGCACCGGCGCGGTGCGCACGGTGCCGTTGGCGGTCTGCGCGCGGCCGGTGTAGATCAGGCCCCCGGTGTCGATCCCCGCGGCGCGCGCATCGTCCCGACTGAGCACGATCTGGCTCGCCCCGGTATCGACGACAAAGCGGGTGGGCGTGCCGTTGACCTCCGCGGTCACGTAGTAATGCCCGTCCGGCGCGCGCGGCAGCTCGATGCGGCTGTCGCTGATGACGCTCTGGGTCGGGCGCACGGTCTGGCGGATGTCCTGCCACAGCCCCACCACCGCGATCGCGCCGAGAAAGATCAGCCCCCAGGCGGCGGCGTGCTGCAAGAGCTTGCCCAGCGACTCGCGGCCCTGCACCACGAACCACAGCACCAGCACCGATCCGAGGATCGACAGATACACGAGGCGGGGGAAATCGAAGCTGTCCATGCGGCGTATATGGGTCTTCAGCCCGCCAATCCAAACCCGCGCAGCCCGTCGAGGACGAACTGCACCGCAAGCGCGGCCAGCAGCATGCCCAGCAGCCGCGTCACCACGTTGATCCCGACGCTGCCCAGCGCCCGCTCCAGCAGTCCGCCCATCAGAAACAGCACCAGCGCCAGCGCGATCACCGACAGCATCACCGCGATCACCAGAAGCAGCCCCTCTGTGCCGGGCCTTTGCCCCACCAGCAGGATCACCGTGGTGATCGAGCCGGGCCCGGCGATCAGCGGGATCGCCAGCGGAAAGATCGACGGGTCGTCGCCCTCGTCCTCCTCCGAGGCATCGGCCTGTCCCTTGCGGCGGCGCGCGCGCCGCTCGAACAGCATGTCGAGCGCGGTCAGGAACAGCAGGATGCCCCCCGCGATGCGAAACGCGGGCATGGAAATGCCGATAAAGCCCAGCACCTGCTCGCCGAACGCGGCAAAGACCGCGATCAGCAGCGCGCCGGCCACGCAGGCGCGGATCGCGATGGCGCGACGGCGGGCGCTGTCCATGCCCTGCGTCAGCGCCACGAAGAGTGGCGTCATCCCGATCGGGTCGATGATGACAAAGAGCGCGACGAAGGCGGTGACGAGAAAGGCGGTGTCCATACGGGCGGGTCCCTTGGGGGTATGCGGTCTTGCACCATGCCGGGGCGCGTTTGCCAAGGGATTTCTGGGCCATTCGAGACGCGCCCCGCATTCCGGCCATGGTCGTGCCGACCGGATCATCCCCGGGTGGTGCGTCTCAGGCGGCGGGCGCGATGGCCGCCGCTCATCCCTTCATCAGGGCGGGCAACTCGCCGGTGAGCCCGGCCGCCTCGCGGATAAAGCCGCGGCGCAGGGCGGGCATCTGCCCGATGGCCCCCATGCCGAGATCGCGGGCCGCACGCAGAATCGGGTTGTCGTTGGAGAACAGGCGATTGGTGAGGTCGGTGGCCATCGCCAGCGTCGCCGTGTCGAAGCGCCGCCATTGCTGGTAGCGGGCGAGCACATCTGGCGCGGCGATATCCTCGCCGCGGCGGGCGGCCTGCGACAGTACCTGCGCCAGCGCCGCCACGTCGCGCAGCCCGGCGTTGAGGCCCTGGCCCGCGATCGGGTGCATTCCGTGGGCGGCATCGCCGATCAGCGCCAACCGGTCCGCGACAAAGCTGTTGGCGACCGTCAGGCTGAGCGGGTAGGTGTAGCGCTTGCCGCGCAGCTTGATATCGCCCAGGAAATCGCCAAACCTCGGTCGCAGCACCTCCATGAAATCGGCGTCGGACAGCGCGGCAAAGCGCGCGGCGGTGGCGTCGGTCTCGGACCACACGATAGAGCTGACATTGCCCGGCAGCGGCAGGATGGCGAGCGGGCCGGGCGGCATGAAGAACTGGTGCGCAATGCCGTGATGCGGCAATTCGTGCTCGATGGCGGCGACAAGGGCGGTCTGGCCGTAGCCCCATCCGGTGCGCCGGATCCCCGCCCGCGCGGCAGTGCCCGACGCGCGCCCGTCCGCCCCGATCAGCAGCCGCCCGGTGAGGGTCTTGCCCGAGGCGAGGGTGACGGTGGTGCCGGTCTCGTCCACCTCCTGCGCCGTCACGGTATCGCCCGAGACCTGCGCGATGCGGGGCTCCCCGGTCATCGCCTCCATCAGCGCGCGGCGCAGGAAGCGGTCTTCGAGCATGTGGCCCATCGGGCCTTCCTCGATCTCGGCATGATCGAAATGCAGGAAAAACGGCGACGGCCCTTCGCCCGCGCGCCCGTCCGAGACCTTGATCTCCAGCATCGGCTGGGCGTTGTCGGCCACCCGCTCCCAGACCCCGAGATTGCGCAACAGCCGCACCGAGGCCAGCGCCAGCGCATAGGCGCGGCCGTCGAAACCGGCGTCCTTGCGCGCCGGTTCCGGCAGGGCGTCGATCACCGTGCTGGAAAGCCCCGCCTGTGCCGCGGCGAGCGCGAGGGCGGGGCCGTTGAGGCCGCCGCCGGTGATGAGGAGATCGCTGTCATGGGTCATGCTTCCCAATATGTCCGCGCGCGCGGGATTGTCCATGCGTCGCTCTGCCGTTAGCACTGGATTTGATAAGCAGGAGGGAGCGGGGCGATGCGGGACTGGCTGAGGATGAGCGCGGGCGATCTGGGGCGCGCGATCGGTCGGGGAGAGATCGACCCCGAGGCGCTGACCGACGCCTATCTCGCGGCGATCGCCGCGCATCCCCTGCGCGACCGTATCTACAGCGTGGTGACCGCGGAGCGTGCCCGCGCCGAGGCGGCGGCGGCGGCGGCGCGGGCGCGCGCCGGCCAGCGGCGCGGCCCGCTCGACGGCGTGCCGGTGAGCTGGAAGGACCTCTTCGACAGCGCGGGCGTGGCGACCGAGGCGGGGTCGGCGCTGCTCAAGGGCCGGGTGCCGGGGCGCGACGCCGAGGTGCTGCGCAACGCGACGGCGGCGGGGCTGGTGTGCCTCGGCAAGACGCATATGAGCGAATTGGCGTTCTCCGGTCTGGGCCTCAACCCGGTGACCGCGACGCCGCCCTGTGTGAACGATGCGGATGCCGTGCCCGGCGGCTCCTCCTCCGGCGCGGCGGCGAGCGTGGCCTTTGGCCTCGCGGCCTGCGGGATCGGGTCGGATACCGGCGGCTCGGTGCGCATCCCCTCGGCGTGGAACGATCTGGTGGGGTTCAAGACCACGGCGGGCCGCGTGTCCCTGCAAGGCGTCGTGCCGCTCTGCCTGCGATTCGACACGGTCGGGCCGCTGGCGCGCTCGGTCGCGGATGCCGCGCTGATGCTGGCCGCGCTCGAGGGCGGAAGACCGGCGGATCTGCGCGGCGCATCGCTGGCGGGGATGCGCTTTGCCGCGTTGCAGACGGTGGTGATGGACGACCTGCGGTCAGAGCCGGCAGCGGGCTATGCGATGGCCTGCGCCCGGCTGCGCGAGGCGGGCGCGGTGATCGAGGAGATCGACGCCCCCGAGGTCGCCGACGCGATGCCGCTCTCGCCCGCGCTGTTTTCCGGCGAGGCTTACGGGCTCTGGCGCGACGTGATCGAGGCCGACCCTGACAAGATGTTTGCCCCCATCCGCGAGCGGTTCAGGGGCGGCAAGACCATTTCGGCGGCGGATTACGTGGCGGGCTGGCAGACGCTCGACGGGCTGCGCGCGGCGTGGAATGCCCGTGTGGCGGGCTATGACGCGGTGCTGATGCCCACCGCCCCCAACTTGCCCCCGGATCATGCCCGGCTGATGGAGGATGAGCACTACTACGTGACCGAGAACCTGCTGACGCTGCGCAACACGCGGGTGGGTAACCTGCTGGGGCTGTCCGCGGTGACGCTGCCCACCGGGGTGCCGGGCTGCGGCCTGATGCTGTGCGGCAAGCCGTTTCAGGAGGAGCGGCTGCTGAGGGTGGCCATGGCGGCGGAGGCGGCGCTTGGCGCGTCGTGAGCGGTCGGTGGTGGTGGGGGATGGGGTGGTTTTGGCCTGGAGGGGACATTGGCGCGGCGGCCTTCGGCCTTGATTCCGCGCCGGGATCAGGGAGGCGAACGGCCGCAACAGGCCCTTCACGTCGATGCCCCCCTTCACGCGACCCGTCGCATGATGATCCCGGCGCCGCGCCGCTCACCCGCCCTTCCCCTCCGGCCCGAACACCGACCAGCCGGTGCGCGCCGCAAGCCGCTCCATCGCCTCTGTCCCCAGCCTTGAATTGCCGTAGTGATTGAGCCCCGGCGACCACACCGCCACCGACGCCACCCCCGGCACGACCGACAGGATCCCGCCGCCCACCCCGCTCTTGCCCGGAAGGCCCACGCGAAAGGCATAATCCCCCGACCCGTCGTAATGCCCGCAGGTCATCATCAGCGCATTGATGCGGCGGGTGCGGGCCTTTGACACGAGACGCGGCGCGCCCGCACCGCCCACCAGAAAGCGCCCGGCATCGGCGAGTTGCGCGCAACTCATCTCGACCGCGCATTGGTGGAAATAGGTGCCCAGCGTCATCTCGGGCGGGTTGCGCAGGTTGCCATGCGAGCGCAGGTAATGCGCGAGCGCGACATTGCGGTGGCCGGTCGCCGTCTCCGACGCGGCGACGCGGTCGTTGATATGGATGGCCTCGTCCCCCGCCGCCGCCCGGATGAACCGCAACAGCGCGCCAAGCGCCTCGCGCGGGGTGGCGCCTTCGAGCACGGCGTCGGTGGTGACGATGGCGCCCGCGTTGATGAACGGGTTGCGCGGGCGGCCCTTTTCCAGCTCCAGCAGCAGCATCGAATCGAACGCCTGCCCCGACGGCTCGCGCCCGACGCGGGACCAGAGCCGGTCGCCGAGGCGTCCGAGTGCCAGCGCCAGCATGAAGAGCTTGGACACCGACTGGATCGAGAACGGCACGCCCGCATCTCCCGCCGTCAGGGTCGGCTGGCCGGGCCGGGCGACGGCGATGGCAAACTGGCCCGGGTCGATACAGGCCAGTTCGGGGATGTAATCGGCCACCTTGCCGCGCTCGGTTGCGTCGCGCGCCTCGGCAGTGATCTCGTCGAGGATGGCCTGCAACGGGTCGGCGGCCATTCAGGGGGCCCAGGTCAGGAAATTGGCGATCAGGCGCAGCCCGGTGGTCTGGCTCTTCTCGGGATGGAACTGCGTGCCGACGATGGTGTCGCGCCCGACAACGGCGGTCACGGGCGCGCCATACTCGGCATGCGCCAGCAGATGCGCCGGATCATCCACCCGAAAATGATAGGAATGCACGAAATAGGCGTGATCGCCGGTCTCGATGCCGTCGAAGATGGCGTGCGGCCGGTCGATCACCAGATCGTTCCAGCCCATATGCGGTACCTTGAGCGCGGGGTCAGAGGGCGCGATATGCTCGACCGTGCCGCCGATCCAGTCAAAGCCGGGCGTTTCCTCGTATTCCATCCCGCGCGTCGCCAGCATCTGCATCCCGATGCAGATGCCCATGAACGGGCGACCGCCCCCGATCACCGCCTCCTCGATGGCCTCAAAGACGCCGCGATGATCGTAAAGTTCGGTACGGCAGGCCGGAAACGCCCCGTCGCCCGGCAGCACGATGCGGTCCGCACGCCGGATCACCTCGGGGTCGGAGGTGACGCTCACCTCACCCGCGCCGGTCTCGCGCGCCATGCGCTGAAACGCCTTTTCCGCCGAGTGCAGGTTGCCGCTCTCGTAATCGACGATGACGGTGGTCATGATTTACAAGCTGCCCTTGGTCGACGGGATCGCGTCGGATTTGCGCGCATCGCTTTCCAGCGCCTCGCGCAAGGCGCGCGCCACCGCCTTGAATGCCGCCTCGGCCATGTGGTGGCTGTTGATGCCGTGCAGCGCATCGACGTGCAGCGTGATGCCGCCATGGGTGCTGAACGCCTGAAAGAATTCGCGCACCAGCTCCGTGTCGAACGTGCCGATCTTGTCCGTGGGCAGGTCCATGTCCCACACCAGATAGGGTCGCCCCGACAGATCGAGTGCGGCACGCACCAGCGCGTCATCCATCGGCAACATGCACGCGCCATAGCGGCGGATGCCGCGCTTGTCGCCGATGGCGTGGCTGAGGGCCTGACCGAGCGCGATGCCCACATCCTCGACCGTGTGGTGATCGTCGATATGCCGGTCGCCCTCGCAGGATACCGTCATGTCGATCAGCGAGTGCCGCGCCAACTGATCGAGCATGTGATCGAAGAAACCGACGCCGGTGCGGTTGTCATAGCGTCCGGTGCCGTCGAGCGCGATCTCGACGGTGATATCGGTCTCGGCGGTCTTTCGGGTGATCCGGGCGTTGCGCATGGGGCCTCCGCTGTTGCGTGGAGGCTCTATACTGCGGCGCGCGCCCGCGCGAAAGGGCCAAGCGACCGCGCCCGTGCAGGCGGCACGCCCCGTATTCCCGATATCCGTGATGTGAGAAAATGGAGCGGGCGAAGAGATTCGAACTCTCGACCCTTACCTTGGCAAGGTAATGCTCTACCCCTGAGCTACGCCCGCGTCCTTGGGTGAGCCGGGAGATACAAAGCCTCGGCGGGGGCTGCAAGAGGAAAATTGCCGGGGCGGGGCAGAAAATTCGAAACGCGCCCGCCGCGCGCGCAGCTTGTCAATCATCCCGCCCCGGCGCAGTCTGGCGCGGGGCAGGGGGCCGGGATGCTGAACGATATCGTGACCGGGCTTGGCGGGGTCGGGCTTTTCCTGCTGGGCATGGAAATCATGACCGATGCGTTGCGCCAGGTGGCGGGACGCGGGCTGCGGCAGGCGCTGGGGCGGCTGACGGCCTCGCCCTTGCGCGGCGCGGCGGCGGGGGCGGTGGCCACGGCGGTGATCCAGTCCTCCACCGCCGTGTCGCTCATTACCATCGGCGCGGTGGGGGCGGGTATCCTGGGCTTCGGCGCGTCGCTGGGCGTGCTCTACGGGGCTAATATCGGCACCACGATGACCGGCTGGATCGTCATGGTGCTGGGGCTGAAGCTCAAGCTGGGGACGCTGGCGCTGCCGCTGCTGTTTCTGGCCGCGATGCTGATCCTGCTGGGGCGGGACCGCGTGGCGCGGGCGGGGCGCGGGCTGGCCGGGTTCTGCCTGCTGTTCATCGGGCTGGACATGATGCAGGCGGCGACCGGCGGGCTCGGCGCGTGGCTGTCGCCGGAGGTGCTGCCGGGGGATGGCTGGGGCGGGCGGCTGTTGCTGGTGCTGATCGGGGCGGCGATCGTGGCGCTGATCCAGTCGTCCTCGACGGCGCTGGCGCTGGTGCTGGTGCTGCTGGGCGCGGGGGCGCTGGGATTTGCACAGGCGGCGGCGCTGGTGATCGGCTTCAACATGGGCACGACGGCGACCGGGCTGCTGGCCTCGCTGGGCGGCGGGCGCGCGATGCGGATGACGGCGCTGGCGAACCTCTTGTTCAACATCGGCACGGCGGCCATGGCATTTCCGCTGCTCGACCTGGTCACGCCGCTGCTGCACGGCGCGTGGCCGGGCGGCGACGATCAGACCGCGCTGGTGCTGTTTCACACCGGCTTCAACCTCGTTGGCGCGGCGGTGTTCCTGCCGCTGACGGAGCACTTTGCCGCGCTGGTGGCGCGGCTGGTGCCCGAGCGCCCGGTGCCGCTGGCCAAGGGGCTGGACCGGCGGCTGCTGGCCGACGAGGGCGCGGCGCTCGATGCCGCGCAGGCGGTGGCCGACCGGCTGCGGCACAAGCTGTTCGCGGCGCTGGCGCAGGCGCTGGGGCCCGAGGGAGACCTGCGGGCGCTGTCCTCGGTCACGGTGCAGGGGCGCGAGGCGGTGGCCGCGCTCGGCACGTTCCTGTCGCAGGTGCGCATCGCGCCGGACCGCAGCCATGAGGCGGCGCGCCACGCCGCGCTCTTGCACCAGATCGACCATTTCCAGCGGCTGCTGGAGCGCTGTGAACAGCGCGACCGCCTCGCCGCCCTGCGGCAGGAGACGCGGCTGGCCCGCGAGGTGGCGGCGGTCGCCGCCGCCCTGCGTCAGGACCGGGTGCGCCCGCGGCTGGCGGGCCTGATCGAGCGCCGCAGCCGCCGCTATCGCCGCGGTGTGCTGCTGCAGGAGCATGCCGGACTTGTGGCGGTGACCGAGGTGTTCGAGCGCACCGATGCCCTGCGCTGGCTGGTGCGCGTGACGGACCACGCCGCGCGGCTGTCACAGCACGCCCGCGAGGGGCGCTGACGGCTCCCCCGGCGCTCTCGGGGAGAAAAGGAAGGCGCCGGGGGAGGGCGGCCCCCTCAGAGGTTGCCGCGCGACAGCTCACCGGCGATGTGATCGGCCTGCCGGATGGCGAGCGCCACGATGGTGAGCGTCGGGTTCTCCGCCGCGCCGGTGGTGAATTGCGACCCGTCCGAGACGAACAGGTTGGGCACGTCGTGGGTCTGGCCCCACTTGTTCACCACCCCGTCGCGCGGGTTTTCCGACATGCGGTTGGTCCCGAGGTTATGCGTCGACGGGTAGGGCGGCGTCGGCATCGTGCGGGTTGCCCCGACCGCGTCGTAGATCGCCGCGCCGCGCTCGTAGGCGTGGGTGCGCATCGCGATGTCGTTGGGGTGGTCGGTGTAATGCACATTCGCCACCGGCAGGCCGTGCTGGTCCTTGACCTCGTGGTTGAGGGTGACACGGTTGGTCTCCTGCGGCATGTCCTCGCCGACGATCCACATCCCCGCCATGTTCTCATACGAATCGAGCGCGGTGGTGAATTCGCGGCCCCACGCGCCGGGATCGAGAAACGCCGCCATGAAGGGCAGGCCGAGCGATAGGGTTTCCAGCTCATAGCCGCCGACAAACCCGCGCGCGGGATCGTGCCGTGCCTCGTCCTGGACGATGCCCGCCATGGTCGTGCCGCGCCACATCTTCACCGGCTTGTCGAAGATGCCGTAGACCGAGCCGGTCAGGTGGCGCATGTAGTTGCGCCCGACCTGCCCCGAGGAGTTGGCAAGCCCGTCGGGGAACATCGACGACGCGGAATTCAGCAGCAGGCGGGGCGATTCAAACGAGTTGCCGGCGACGCAGACCGCGCGCGCCTTTTGCATCTGCAGATTGCCATCGGCGTCGAAATACTCGACGCCGGTGGCGCGGCCCTGATCGTCGTGCAGGATGCGCGCCACATGCGCCTTTTCGCGCACTTCGAGATTGCCCGTCGCCTCGCCGCGCGGAATATCCGTGTAGGCCGCCGACCATTTCGCGCCCCATTTGCAGCCCTGAAAGCAGAACCCGGTCTGCTGGCAGGCCATGCGCCCGTCATATTCCTCGGAATTGATCGCCATGCGGCCGGTATGGACCTGCTCGTAGCCCAGCTTTTTCGCCCCGGCCTCGAACACCTTGTAATTGTTGCAGCCGGGCAGTCCGGGCATGTCGTTGGTGCGGGTCACGCCCAGCTTCTTCTCGGCCTTGTCGTACCACGGGGCCATTTCCGCGCCGTCGATGGGCCAGTCCGCGAGGTTGGCGCCCTGCACCGGGCCATAGTTGGTCGCGGCCTTCCACTCATGGTCCTGAAACCGCAGCGACGCGCCCGCCCAATGGGTCGTGGTGCCGCCCACGGCCTTGACGATCCAGGCAGGCAGCCCGGAAAAATCGCGCGCCACGCGCCAGTCGCCGGAGGTGGTGCGCGGGTCGAGCCAGGCCAGTTGGCCAAAGCTTTCCCACTCGTCGTTGACGTAATCCTCGGGCAGGTAGCGCCCGCCCGCTTCCAGCGCCACCACGGACACGCCGCGTTGCGCCAACTCGTTCGACAGCACGCCGCCGCCCGCGCCGGTGCCGATGACGACGATCACGTTGTCGTCGTTCAGATCAAAAGGTGCAGCCATAGTTGGGTTCCTCCTCAGTTGGCCATGGCTCAGAGCCAGTTGATGTCGTCGAAGCCGCGGTTGATGTAACCGCCCTTGGAATAGGACTCGCCCTCATAGCCAAACAGCGGCCAGACCGCCTTTTGGTTATAAAGGCCGGTCACCAGCCCGCCGCGCACCTGCTGAAAGAACGCGCTGTCCTCCATCCCGCGCAGGATTTGGGCGCGGTCGCGCTCCCACCCGATGCTCAGGTAATCGGCATGGCCCTTGCCCTGCGCCGCCGCGTTCAGCCCGGCAATCCCGGCCTCGACGTCTTCGGCGGCCTCGGGCGTGTCATAGCCCTTGACGGCGACGGCGTAATACTCGTCGGCCAGATGATCATGCGGGTAGATGTCGCGCGCCATCTGAATGAGCGTCGCCATGGTCCCGGGCTTGAGCGCCGTGGTCTCCAGCGCCCAGGCCGCATCGTGGCTTGCCACGAAACTGCTGCCGACGACGAAACTTGCGCCCGCCGCCATGGACCGCGCGAGCAAGTCGCGCCGTGAGAGCCCCTCGCGGGGTTTGGTATCGGTCATTGGTTCTCCTCCCATGAAATGAAACGGGCGCGGCCCTCCCCGGCAGCGCCCGTGTTGTCATTTGAAGCGCCCGCCGCGCTGCAACACCTCGATCTCGTAGCCGTCCGGGTCGGCCACGAAAAAGAACTTGCCCACCAGTTTGCCATCGGGCGCGAATTCGACGATCTTGCGGGGGGTCAGGCCCTCGGCCTCGAACCGCGCGTGCTCGGCCTCCAGATCCTCGACCAGAACGGCCAGATGGCCATAGCCGTCGCCCAGGTCATAGGGCTCGGTGCGGCCCTTGTTGACGGTGAGTTCCACCTCGAAGGGGCTTTCATCGTTGGACATGTAGACAAGGGTGAATTTTTCGAAATCCAGCCGGTCGGCTACGTCGAGCCCGAACGCGCGTTTGTAGAAATCAACCGACCGCGCCTCGTCGAGAACGCGGATCATGCTGTGAATGGCTTTGGCCATCATGCCCTCCGGATCGTTGCAGTTGGTCCGGAAAGGTTACCAGCGCAGGGAGGGGGCGGGTAGTAAGGGGTTACTACAGGGGGGGGCTCGGGATGGTTTTTGGGGCTATGCCTGCCCTTTGCCACCCACCCCGCGCGGCTCACCCCAACGACCGCTTCAGGCCATATCTGCCCCTCCCCCTCAGTTCCGCATCGGGATCCCGTCCTCCCAGCGAAAGCCGATGCCGCCGCCCTGCCACACACCGCGGCCGAACGGGTTGGCCCCGTCGATATTGACATGCTGCGGCAGTCCGAATCCGGGGGCGAGGGGCTGCGTGCCGCGCGTGGTGCTGCGATGCATGATGCGCAGGCCCTGCTGTTCCACCGGCATATGCGCCTCGGGTGCGGCGCGATGCGCGACGGCGAGGTTGTCGATGAACACGCAATCGTTCCGCCGGTACTCGAACGCGGTGGCATAGCCGTGCTCCAGCCCGGCATTGAGGATGTCGTTATAGGTATGGCAAACGCGGCTCATCTCATCCGCGTCGAGCAGCCGAAACCCCTCGCCTTCGGGCAGCCTCTCGATGATCGCGCCGGTCATGCCGAGATGCAGCCAGATGCATTTGCGGCCCGAGAGCGGATGCCTGTGCACCATCGGATGCACCACGCCCGAGGCGGAATTGACCGACGACAGGCGCGCCCAACGCTCCCGCGTCTCCTCGGGCAGTGCGTCATGCGCGGCACCCTGATGCGCGAAATGCGTGCCGCCGCCGCGCTCGGGCGGGCGGATGATGTGATAGCCGGAATGCGAAAAGGTGGCGGGGATGAAGCTGCCATCGTTGTGCCATTGCGGGCCGACATCGGGGATGCCGTGACGGCGGTCATTGGACAGGCGAAAGATGTGCGGATTGCCATCCGGCGTGGCGGGGTGGACGCCGTGGGTGCTGTGCAACTCGCGCCCGCCCCACCAGCAGCTTGCGCGCAGAAACGCCTCGTGCCCGATCTCGGCCTCGTTGCGGAACACCAGAAAGCCGCGCTCCGCCATCTCCATCTCCAGCGCATCCAGCACCGCGCGCGGCGGAGCGGTCCCGGCGGCAAGGTCGATGCCCCTGACCTCCGCGCCGATCGGCTCCAGCGCGGCAATGCGGCCGCCGAACGCTTCGATCGTGGCGGTGCGGGACGGGTCGAGCGGGGGACGTTTCGCGTGATCGGTGGTCAATAGGCACCTCCTTTGTCTGCTCATGACATAGGAGACGGCCCACCGTCCTTAAAGGGATCGCCCGCGGCAGTGGCGGCGGCGGGCCTTCCGCGCGTCCCTCACTCCGCCGCGATCTGCCCGGTGCGGGCCTCGGGCGGGGTTTCGCGGTGCACGAGGCAGGTGCAGCGCAGCAGCGAGGTGAAATTCGCCGGCTCGCCGTGCAGCTCCAGCACCTCGGCGTGCAGCCTGGACACGAAGGCGGGGGTGCTCAGCCCTTCGCCCCCGGCGATCTCGTCGAGGATCTCCCAGAAGGATTTTTCCAGCCGGATGCTCGTGCTCTGGCCGTTCAGGCGCATCCGGCGGGTTTCCAGCGTGTAGCGGTCCGGGTCCTGCCCGGCAAAGAGTTGGCACATGTCTTGGTCCTCCCTCGTCCGGCAGGCGGCCCCCCGCGCGCCGGACCTCAGTACCTGATAGCATCATGGCCGATTTTTTCCACGCGGGGAAGCCTGCCGCGCGCTCAGCCCCGGTGCCGCCGCGTCTGGCAGACCGGACCGGGCGTCGGCACCCGCACGGCAAGGGTGAGAAAAGACGCCCGGACGCCCGGGTCCGCGAGCAGGTCGGGCAAGACGGCCCCTTCCGGTCAGGTCAGCGCGTGGCCGAGGCAGGCCAGCGCGGCGATGGCGATCATGGCGAAGGTGAGGATCATGCCCGCCCGACGCAACAGCATGATCTGCGGCGCGCGCCCCAGCCCGATGGCATGTATCACCCGCCCCGCGAGCAGCATGAGCCCCAGCAGGTGCACCACCCAGAGCGGCGCGCCCTGCAATTCCGCAAGCGCCAGCAGGATCAGCCCCATCGGCGCATATTCGGCAAAGTTGCCGTGGACGCGGATGCGCTTGGCGAGCGTCTTGTCGCCGCCATCGCCAAGCGTCACCCGCGCGGTGAAGCGTGAGGTGATGACGCGGATGCTGAGGATCACGAACAGCAGGCCCAGAAGGCCCGCATAGAGCGGTGTAACGGTGAGCGACATGGGTGGCCCTTTATTTCAGGTGTAGATTTGCGCCCCGGTGGGGGGCAGGGTGAAATCCTCGCTGTGCACGATCACGCCCTCGTCGGTCAGCAACAGCAGGCCATAGGCCCCGGGCTCGGGCGTGGACAGGCTGGGATCCTGGTAGCCCAGCGCCATCGGCATCTGGTGACAGGGGCTCTTGAGGATCGCCACCGGGATACCGCCCGCCGACCCCTGGATCGTGCGGTGGATGTGGCCCGAGACGATTTGCGCGACGTTTCCCGCCGTGCCGAGCCGCGCGACGAGGTCGTCGCGGTTCTTCAGCCCGATCCAGTCCATCCCCTTGAAACCGGTCGCGATCGGCGGATGGTGGCTAAAGACGATCACCCGCCGGTCGCCCGCCCCGGCGAGCGCCGCGTCGAGCCAGTCGAGCCGCGCCCCGCAGAGCCAGCCGGAATGCGTGTCCTCGGCCTCTTCGTTCAGCGTATCGAGGCAGATCAGGCGATAGTCCCCGATATCGGCAAGGTGCTGGATATGGCCGCTCTCCATCCGCTCGGCATCGGGAAACGCCCCGAGAAACGGCGCGCGGCGGTCGTGGTTGCCCAGCATCAGCGAGACCGGCAGCGGGCAGGTATCGAGCGCTGTGCGCAGGCGGGCATATTCCGGCGGCGCGGCGTTGTGCGTGAGGTCGCCGCACAGCACCACGCGCGCGGCGTCGGGATGATTGTCGAGCGCATGGGCAAGCCCCTGCATGAAGCGCGCGAACGGGTCGAGCCCGATGATCGTCTCGCCCTCGGGGACGAGGTGGATATCGGTGAAGACGATGATTTTCTGCATGGGCTTGCCTTCGAGGGGGGGCGGTCTGAAGAATGGCCGAATTCGCGCGGATGCAAAAGCCCCTGGGTTGACCGCCATGCACCCGTCATCCTCCGGCCTGACCGGAGGATCTGCCGACGGCGAGACCCCCGGATCGCGCCCTGGGGTGACGGTGCATGCCGGGTGACCGGCGTCCTACTCGAACTCCACCAGCAAATCCTTGGCGTCGATCTGCCCGCCGGGCTGGACATGGACGGCCCGAACCACCGCGTCACGCTCGGCGTGGATGCCGGTCTCCATCTTCATCGCTTCGATGGTCAGCAGCATGTCGCCCTCCTTGACGCTCGCGCCCACCTGAGCGGCGACGCTCGCCACCACGCCGGGCATCGGTGCGCCGACATGGTTGGGGTTGCCATGCTCGGCCTTGGGGCGCGCGGCGGTGGTCGATTTCACCAGCCGGTTGGGCACCCGGATCACCCGGGGCTGACCGTTCAGCTCGAAGAACACCTTGACGTCGCCTTCCTCGTTGGTCTCGCCCACGGCCTGCAGGCGGATTTCGAGGATCTTGCCCGGATCGATCTCGACGCTGATCTCCTCGCCCGGCTCCATCCCGTAGAAGAAGCAGCGCGTCGGCAGGGTCCGTACCGGCCCGTATTGCCGGTGACGCCCCATGTAATCGAGAAACACCTTGGGATACATCAGGTAGCCGTTGAGATCCTCGCTGTCGATCGACGTGCCTTCCAGTTGCTCGACCAGGTCCTTGCGCGTGGCCTCCAGATCGACGGGGTCGAGATGCTTGCCCGGACGCTCGGTATTGGGCTTCTCGTCCTTCAGAACCTTCTTCACGATGCCCTCGGGAAAGCCACCCGGCGGCTGGCCGAGATTGCCGCGCATCATGTCGATGACCGAATCGGGAAACGCCACGTCGGTCCCGGGGTTCTCCACATCGGCGCGCGTCAGGCCCTGGCTGACCATCATCAGCGCCATGTCGCCCACCACCTTGGAGGACGGCGTGACCTTGACGATATCGCCGAACATCTGGTTCACATCGGCATAGGTGCGGGCCACCTCGGGCCACTTTTCCTCAAGCCCGAGGCTGCGCGCCTGCGCCTTGAGGTTGGTGAACTGCCCGCCGGGCATCTCGTGCAGATAGACCTCCGACGCAGGGGCCTGAAGGCCGCTCTCGAACGCCACGTATTGCGCGCGCACCTGCTCCCAGTAATTCGACATCTCGCGAATGCGTTCGATGTTCAGCCCGGTGTCGCGCGGCGTGTTGCGCAACGCCTCGACGATCGAGCCGAGGCAGGGCTGCGAGGTGCCGCCCGAAAACGCATCCATCGCCGCGTCCACCGCATCGACCCCCGCCTCTGCGGCGGCGAGGATGGTGGCCCCGGCAATGCCCGACGTGTCATGCGTGTGGAAATGGACGGGGATGTCCAGCTCGTCCTTCAGCGCCTTGACCAGAACGCTGGCCGAGGCCGGCTTCAGCAGCCCCGCCATATCCTTGAGGCCCAGCACATGCGCGCCCGCATCCTGCAATTCGCGGGCCATGCCGACATAGTACTTCAGGTCATACTTGGCGCGCTCCGGGTCGAGGATATCGCCGGTGTAACAGATCGTGCCTTCGCAGATCTTGCCGGCCTCGTTCACCGCATCCATCGCGACGCGCATGTTCGGGGTCCAGTTGAGGCTGTCGAACACGCGGAACACATCGACGCCGGTCTCGGCGGCCTGCCGCACGAATTCCTGCACCACATTGTCGGGATAGTTGGTATAGCCCACGCCGTTGGAGGCGCGCAGCAGCATCTGCGTCAGCAGGTTCGGCATTTTGGCGCGCAGATCGCGCAGGCGCTGCCACGGGCATTCCTGCAAGAACCGGTAGGCCACGTCGAACGTCGCCCCGCCCCAGCATTCGACACTGAAGAGATCGGGCAGGTTGGCGGCATAGGCGGGGGCCGCGCGCACCATGTCGATGGACCGCATCCGCGTGGCCAGCAGGGATTGGTGCCCGTCGCGCATGGTGGTGTCGGTCAGCAGCAGCCGGTCCTGCGCCAGCATCCAGTCGGCGACAGCCTTGGCGCCCTTGTCCTCCAGCAGCGTGCGGGTGCCCGGCGCGGGTTCGCCCTGCAGCGCGGGCGGGCGCGGCAGCTTGACGTCCGCCGGTTTCGCGCGGCCCGTCGTCTCGGGATGCCCGTTCACCGTGATATCGGCGATATAGGTCAGCACCTTGGTGCCCCGGTCGCGCCGCTTGGAGAACTTGAACAGCTCCGGCGTCGTGTCGATGAACTTGGTGGTGTATTCGTTGTTGAGGAAGGTCGGGTGCTTCAGCAGGTTCTCGACAAAGGCGATATTGGTGCTCACGCCGCGAATGCGGAACTCGCGCAGCGCGCGGTCCATCCGGGCGATGGCGGCCTCGGGGGTGGGGGCCCAGGCTGTGACCTTGGTCAGCAGGCTGTCATAGTAGCGGGTGATCACGCCGCCCGAATAGGCGGTGCCGCCATCGAGGCGGATGCCCATGCCGGTGGCGCTGCGATAAGCGGTGATACGGCCGTAATCGGGGATGAAATTGTTGAGCGGATCCTCGGTGGTGATCCGGGTCTGGAGCGCGTGGCCATTGAGCGTGATGTCGTATTGCGACGCCTTGCCGGTGGCCTCGGTCAGGGTCTTGCCCTCGGCGATCTTGATCTGCGCCTGCACGATGTCGATGCCGGTGACCTCTTCGGTCACGGTATGCTCGACCTGAACGCGCGGGTTGACCTCGATGAAGTAAAAGGCGCCGGTGTCCATATCCATCAGGAACTCGACCGTGCCGGCGCATTCGTAATCGACATGCTTGCAGATGCGATGGCCAAGCTGGCAGATTTCCTCGCGCTGCGCCTCGCTCAGATAGGGGGCGGGGGCGCGCTCCACCACCTTCTGATTGCGCCGCTGCACCGAGCAGTCGCGCTCGTAAAGGTGATACATGTTGCCATGCTTGTCGCCGAGGATCTGCACCTCGACATGGCGTGCGCGCAGGATCATCTTTTCCAGATAGCCCTCGCCGTTGCCGAATGCGGCCTCGGCCTCGCGCCGCCCCTCCAGCACCTTTTCCTCCAGCTCATCGGCGCCGCCTATCGGCCGCATGCCGCGCCCGCCGCCGCCCCAGGACGCCTTGAGCATCAGCGGATAGCCGACCGCCTCGGCCTCCTTGCGGATCGCCGCCATGTCCTCGCCCAGCACCTCGGTTGCCGGGATGACCGGCACGCCCGCCTCGACGGCGACGCGCCGCGCGCTCGCCTTGTCGCCAAGCGCGCGCATGGTCTCGGCCTTCGGACCGATAAAGGTGATGCCCGCGGCAACACAGGCATCGACGAAATCGGGGTTTTCCGACAGCAGGCCGTAACCGGGATGGATCGCGTCGGCCCCGCAGTCGCGGGCCACGCGGATGATCTCCTCGATCGAGAGATAGGCGGCGACCGGCCCCATCCCCTCGCCGATGCGATACGCCTCATCGGCCTTGAACCGGTGCAGGCTCAGCTTGTCCTCGTCGGCAAAGACCGCGACGGTGCGCTTGCCAAGCTCGTTGGCGGCGCGCATGATGCGAATGGCGATCTCGCCCCGGTTGGCGATCAGGATTTTGCGGAATTCGGCCATTGACGCTCTCTCCCCCGATGGTCTTTGATCCTTGCCGCGCCGCAGCGCTGGCGTCTTGTAGGATTTGTGAACGTCCTGCGCAATCTTGCATTGCCGCGATCCGCCGGGTGGGGGATTTTCCTGACCGGGCGGGTGGGGTGCCCTACCCGGACAGGGGGATGCCGCGCGGGGGCGGGGGCGGCCGCCTATTTCTTTTTTTTCTTCGACCCGGATTTGGTCTTGCCGGTCTTCTTGTCCGCGCTCGCGGCGGATTTGCCGGATTTCTTCTTTGTCGTCTTGTCGGCCTTCTTGTCCGGTTTGGTCTTGGCGGCTCCGGCCTTTTTCTTGCCGTCTTTTTTCGCGGCCTTCTTTTTGCCGGCCTTTTTCTTGTCAGTCTTTTTCTTGCCGGTCTTTTTCTTGCCGGCCGTCGTTGCATTGGCCGGCTTGGCCGGGGTCTGATTTACGGGGTCTGCCGGTGGCTCGGCGGGCGCGGTTGGCGCGGCGGTCTGTGGCGGGGCAGCCTGGCTCAACGCCCGCGCCGCGTCGATGAAGCCTTGCGCGCGGCCCGGCGAGATGCCGCGCACCTGCGCGAGCGTTGCCGGGGCGGCCTGTGCGAGAGCGTCCGGCGTGGCGATGCCAAGAGCGGCGAGGGCGCGCGCGAGGGCGGGGCCGATGCCGCGGATATCTGTCAGTGAAGACACGGCGATCTCCTGTCCGTGATAAGAGCGAAAGACGGCGGGCGTGCGGTTGCAGCCCGCCGCGGGCGCGGCTGTTCAGGCCGCCTTCCTGAGCGCCTTTCGCGCCGATTTCAGCTTGGTTTTCTGACGGGCCACCTTGGCGGTGCGCCGCTTCACTTCTTTTTTGAGCTCTTTGATTTTCGCTTTCCTGGCCATTCTGCCGGCTCCTTTGCCCTGCTGTCCCGCGCGCCCCCCGGGTCGGGGTCCGCGCCTTGATGCGACAGGGTGAACTCGCGGATAAAGCGCCGGATCTCGCGCGCCGCACTCGTGTCGAGCGCCTCGCACAGGTCGAGAAACGCATCGCGGTCGGCCTTGTTGATACGAATGATCAACTGGCTGTCCTTGCGATCCTTCTTCTTGCGTTCACCGGCCGGCATCCCGCGCCCTCCCTGTCGGCTGGCAGTGTGGCACAACGCATATACTTTGTATATACATTGCAATACATTTCCCGCAAGGCTTTGATCCTAAGCCTGATTGTCCACCCAGTCCGGCACAATCAGGCGGCTGCGCACATCGGGGACGTGCCGCGTGCCAAGCTGACCCATGTTGGCGCGCAGGTCCTCGGCAAGGATATCGGCAAGATGCGCCGGCCCGCGATCCCCAAGCGCGCCGAGCGCATAGTGCCAGGCCCGCCCCATCATCACGAAATCCGCGCCAAGCGCGATGGCGCGCAGGATGTCGAGCCCGCCCTCGACCCCGCCGTCGAGGATCACCGGCAGCGTGGTGGCGGCGCGCACCTCCGGCAACGCCTCGATCGTGGCGGGGGCGGCGTCAAACTGTCGTCCCGCGTGGTTCGATACCCAGACCGCATCCGCCCCCTCGGCCTCGATCCGCCGCGCATCGTCGGCGCGCAGCACACCCTTGACCACCAGCGGCCCGTCCCACGCCTCGCGCAGCCAGCGCAGGTACTCCCAGTCCGGCGAGGTGCGCAGCAAATAGCCCGCATGTTTGTTCGACGGCAGGCCCTTGGTCTGCCCGGCGTAGTCGTCGATCATCCGCATCCGCGGCATCCCCAGCCGCGCCATGCCGCTCGCCCAGGCCGGGCAGCGCGCCACCTGCGCCATCAGCCGCGGCGTGAGCCGCGGCGGCGTCGTCAGCCCCGAGCGCACCTGCCGCTCGCGCCGCGAGCCAACCGGCACATCCACCGTCATCACCAGCACCGAGAACCCGGCGGCGCGTGCACGTTTGAGCATGTCGGCACGAATGTCGGGGTCGCGCGGCGGATAAATCTGGAACCAGCCGCGCCCCGCCAGATGCGGCCCCACATCCTCGGGGCGCGTGGCGGCCACGGTCGAGAGCGTGTAGGGAATACCCGTCGCCGTGGCGGCGCGCGCAAGCATCCGTTCGGCATCGGGCCAGATCAGCCCCGACATGCCCACCGGCGCGATCCCCACCGGCAGCGCGTGATCCTGCCCGAACAGCGTCGTGCCGAGGTCGGGCGTGATCTCGCCATGCAGGATCGAGGGGCTGAGCATCACCCGGTCGAGCATCAACCGGTTGCGCGCCTTGGTGGCCTCTGCCCCGGTGCCGCTGTCGAGATACTCCCAGACGAAACGCGGGATGCGGGTGCGCGCGCGGGCGCGCAGATCGGCGAGGGCGGGGTATCGTGCGTGCAGGCTCATGCACGGCATTTGTCAGGGTTTTCCGGTGCTTGTCCAGCGCGATGACGCGCGCGGAACATATCCCGAACACGGGCTTTATCTCGTGGGGCACGCGCGCTATCAAGGGGCATGAGCACATTCGACGAATCCGACGCCTTCGAGGGCGCGGGCCTCGCCGCCCGCGCCATGGCCGCGCGGCCCGCCTCCTATCTTGACGACCTGAACCCCGAGCAACGCCGCGCGGCTGAGACGCTCGACGGCCCGGTGCTGATGCTCGCGGGCGCGGGCACCGGCAAGACCAAGGCGCTGACCACCCGCATCGTGCATCTGCTCAATACCGGTCGCGCGCACCCCAATGAAATCCTCGCCGTGACCTTCACCAACAAGGCCGCGCGCGAGATGAAGGAGCGCGTCAGCCGCCTGATGGGCGAGCGGGTCGAGGGCATGCCGTGGCTCGGCACCTTCCATTCGATCTGCGTCAAGCTGCTGCGCCGTCACGCCGAACTTGTTGATCTGAAATCGAATTTCACCATCCTCGACACCGATGACCAGTTGCGCCTGCTGAAACAACTCGTGCGGGCCGCCAACATAGACGACAAACGCTGGCCCGCGCGCCAGCTCGCCGGGATCATCGACCAGTGGAAAAACCGCGCCTGGACGCCCGACAACCTGCCCGGCAGCGAGGCGTCGGCCTATGACGGCAAGGGCCCCGCGCTCTACCGGCTCTATCAGGCGCGGCTCAAGGAGCTGAACGCCGTCGATTTCGGCGATCTGCTGCTGCATGTGGTGACGATCTTCCAGAAACACGACGATGTGCTGGCGCAATACCAACGCTGGTTCAAATACATCCTCGTGGACGAATACCAGGACACCAACGTCGCCCAATACCTGTGGCTGCGCCTGCTCGCGGGCGGGCATCGCAACATCTGCTGCGTCGGCGACGACGATCAGTCGATCTATGGCTGGCGCGGCGCCGAGGTGGGCAATATCCTGCGGTTTGAAAAGGATTTTCCCGGTGCCGCCGTGATCCGGCTTGAACAGAATTACCGCTCCACCCCGCATATCCTCGCCGCCGCGTCGGGCGTGATCGCGGGCAACCGCGACCGGCTGGGCAAGGAGCTGTGGACCGAGGCAGAGGCGGGCGAAAAACTCCGCCTGATCGGCCACTGGGACGGCGAGGAAGAGGCCCGCTGGATCGGCGAAGAGGTCGATGCGATGCAGCGTGGCACGCGCGGGATGCGGCCCTTTGGCCTCGATGACATGGCCATCCTCGTGCGCGCCTCGCACCAGATGCGCGCCTTCGAGGACCGGTTCCTGACCATCGGCCTGCCGTACCGCGTGATCGGCGGCCCGCGCTTCTACGAGCGGATGGAAATCCGCGACGCGATGGCCTATTTCCGCCTCGTGGTCTCGCCCGCCGACGATCTCGCGTTCGAGCGGATCGTCAACACCCCCAAGCGCGGCCTCGGCGACAAGGCGCAGCAGACCATCCAGCGCATCGCCCGCGACAATGGTGTTTCGCTGGTCGACGGCGCGGCGCTGGCGGTCGAGCAGGGCGCGATCAAGGGCAAGGGCGCGGCGGCGCTGCGCGACCTGATCCTGGGCCTCGCCCGCTGGGGCCGGATGACCGGCGACGCCGACCTCACCCATATGGAACTCGCCGAGATCATCCTCGACGAGAGCGGCTACACCGCCATGTGGCAGAACGACAAGACGCCCGAGGCCCCGGGCCGTCTCGAAAACCTCAAGGAACTCGTCAAGGCGCTGGAAGGCTTCGAGAACCTGCAAGGTTTTCTCGAACATGTCAGCCTGATCATGGATAACGAGACCGAAGAGGCGGGCGAAAAGATCACCCTGATGACGCTGCACGCCGCCAAGGGGCTGGAATTTCCCGTCATCTTCCTGCCGGGCTGGGAGGACGGGCTCTTCCCCTCGCAACGCTCGATGGATGAGTCGGGCACGCGCGGGCTGGAAGAGGAACGCCGCCTCGCCTATGTCGGCATCACCCGCGCGGAGGAGGTCTGCACCATCTCCTTTGCGGGCAATCGCCGGGTATATGGCCAGTGGCAATCCCAGATGCCCTCGCGCTTCATTGACGAGTTGCCCGAGGTGCATGTCGAGGTGCTGACCCCACCCGGACTCTACGGTGGCAATTACGGCGCGGCCGCAAGCGGCATCGAGACCCGCGCGGCGCAGGCCAATGTCTACAACTCCCCCGGCTGGCGCCGCCTGCAATCGCGCGGCGCCTCGCGCCCCATCAGCCAGCCGACCGAGGCCCGCTCCCCGGTGATCGACGCCCAGGCGCTCAGTTCACACACCGTGGGCGAGCGCGTCTTTCACCAGAAATTCGGCTACGGGGCTATCCTCGGCATCGAGGGCGACAAGCTGGAAATCGAATTCGAAAAGGCCGGCATCAAGAAGGTCGTCGCCCGCTTCATCACCGGTGCCGATGACGTGCCGTTCTGAGGGGTCCGAACGTTCGGAGCATGGATATTTTTGGCAAGATGAAGCCGTATAAACCCTTCATCTTGCCTTAAATATCCCCGCCGGAGGCATCCCGTCAGCCAAGCTCGGCGAGCCGGTCGAGGGCGGCGCGCAGCTTCGCCTCTTCGTCCTCGCGCAGGGCGAGGTTCTCGCGGGTCTCCGCCACCACCGCCTCGGGCGCGCTTTCGACGAATTTCGGGTTCTTCAGCCGCCCGCGCAGCCCGCCCAGCTCTTTCTCCAGCTTGGCCAGCGTCTTTTCCAGCCGTGCCTTTTCCTCGCCCACGTCGATGATATCCGCCAACGGCAGGCCGAAACTGCCGCCCTCCACCGTCACCGTCACACAGCCCTTGGGGAAGGCGTCCACATCGGTCAGGCTCTCGATCCGCGCCAGCCGCTTGATCATCACCTCGTTGCGCGCCCAGGCCGCACGGCCCGCCTCGCTCAGTTCCGTCACCAGAAGCGGCACATGCAGCCCGGCAGGCACATGCATCTGCGCCCGCGCCGAGCGGATCTGCTCGATCAGCGAAATCACCCAGTTCATCTCGCGGTCGGCGGCACTGTCCACCAGATCCGCGCCATAACCGGGCCAATCTGCGTGGACCAGCATCTTTTGACGCGTGCCCAGCGTGCCCCACAACTCCTCGGTGACAAACGGCATGATCGGATGCAGCAGGATCAGGCATTGGTCGATCACCCAGGCCATGGTGGCCTGCGTCTCGGCCTTGGTGGCGTCGTCGCCATCCATCAGGAGCGGCTTGGAAAACTCCACATACCAGTCGCAGACCGTGCCCCAGACAAAGCTGTAGAGCGTGTTGGCCGCATCGTTGAAACGGAAGTTCTCCAGCGCCTCGTCCACCGCCACCCGCGCCTTGGCGGTCTCGCCGATGATCCACTTGTTGACCGTGGCCTCGGGCGCCGGCACCGCCCCGCCCGAGCCCGTGGCCGCGTTCATCTCGGCAAACCGCGCTGCGTTCCACAGCTTGGTGGTAAAGTTGCGATAGCCCGCGACGCGCTCCTTGCTGAGCTTCAGGTCGCGCCCCATGGCGGCCATCGCCGTGAGGGTAAAGCGCACCGCATCCGCGCCGTATTCGTCGATGAGATCCAGCGGGTCGAGCACGTTGCCAAGCGACTTGGACATCTTCTTGCCGGTCTCGTCGCGCACCAGCGCGTGGACATAGACATGAGAGAACGGCTTTTGTCCCACCACCGCGTATTGCATCATCATCATCCGGGCGACCCAGAAGAAGATGATGTCGAAGCCGGTGATCAGCACCGAGGTGGGGAAATACTTGCGCAATTCCGGCGTGTCCTCGGGCCAGCCCAGCGTCCCGATCGGCCACAGCCCGGACGAAAACCAGGTGTCGAGCACATCCGCGTCTCGCCAGACCGGGTAGATCAGGTGCGTCGGGTCCTGCGAGGCCGTGTAATCGGCCAGCGCAGAGGCCAGTCGATGCAGCGCCTCCTCGCGGCTTGCGACCTCGACCACCGGCATCGCCGCGAGCGGCACCGGCAGCGCCGCCAGCGTGTCGTGCCAGGCGTCGGAGACCGCGTCGAAATCCTCACCGCATCGCATCAGGTGGCCGGTATGCCCCTCGTTCAGACCGCGCAGCATTTCCACGAGGTCGAGCGCGCCATCGCCCTCGTCATCGCGGAAGTCGGGCGAGTTGAGGTCGAACCCGTACCACACCGGGATCTGATGCCCCCACCACAACTGCCGCGAAATGCACCACGGCTCGATATTCTCCAGCCAGTGGAAATAGACCTTGCGATCCGCCTCGGGCAGGATCGTCACCTCGCCCGAGCGCACGGCATCGAGCGCGGGCTGAACGATCCGGGCGGTATCGACGAACCACTGATCGGTCAGCATCGGCTCGATCACCACCTTGGAGCGGTCGCCGAACGGCTGCATGATGGGTTTGGCCTCGACCAGCGGAACCAAGACCACGTCATTCCCATGCGAGGATGACGCGTCAGGGACGGGCACCATCACCGCCAGCCCCTCGGCGGTGATTTCCTCGACCACCTGTTCACGCGCCGCAAACCGGTCCAGCCCGCGCAGGTGATCGGGCACCAGGTTTAACGTGTCCACCTCCTCGATGGTGAACGCCGCACCCTCGGCGATCTGCTGCGCGCGGGCGGCGCATTCGGCATAAGGGGCCCCGTCGTCGCGCATATGCGCGCGCGTATCCATCAGCCGGTACATCGGGATGCCGCCGCGCTGCGCCACGGCATAATCGTTGAAGTCATGCGCGCCGGTGATCTTGACCGCGCCGCTGCCGAAATCCGGGTCGGGATAGTCGTCGGTGATGATCGGAATGAGGCGGCGGTGCTCTTTCGGCCCCACCGGGATCTCGCACAGCTTGCCGACGATGGGGGCATAGCGCTCATCGCTTGGGTGCACCGCCACCGCGCCGTCGCCCAGCATCGTCTCGGGCCGCGTCGTGGCGATCGAGATGTAATCGCGCTCTTCCTCGAACAGCACAGTCCCGTCCTCGTCACGCTCGGTGTAGGTATAGGTCTCGCCCCCCGCCAGCGGGTACTTGAAGTGCCACATATGACCCGGCACCTCGGTATTCTCGACCTCCAGGTCGGAAATCGCGGTCTCGAAATGCGGGTCCCAGTTCACCAGCCGCTTGCCGCGATAGATCAGCCCCTTGTGATACATGTCGACAAAGACCTTGATCACGGCGTCGTGGAAATTGCCGTCCTCGCCCTCGGGTGCGTTGGGCGCGCCCGACATGGTAAAGGCTTCGCGCGACCAGTCGCAGGAGGCCCCCAGCCGCTTCAACTGCCCGATGATCGTGCCGCGCGACTTGATCTTCTGCTGCCAGACGCGGCGCTCAAAGGCGTCGCGGCCCATTTCCAAGCGCGTGGGCTCGCCATTGGCGGCCATTTCCTTTTCGGTGACCATCTGCGTGGCGATGCCCGCATGATCGGTGCCGGGCTGCCACAGCGTGTCGTGCCCGCGCATCCGGTGCCAGCGGGTGAGGATGTCCTGCAACGTGTTGTTGAAGGCGTGGCCCATGTGCAGGCTGCCGGTCACGTTGGGCGGCGGGATCATGATCGAGAACGCCCCGGCCCCCTCCCGCGCGTTGGCCCCGGCGGCAAACGCCGCGGCCTCTTCCCACGCCTGGTACAGCCGCGCCTCGGCCTCGGCCGCGTTGAATGTCTTGTCCATCGCCATGACGTATCATCCCTGCAAGATCACGGGTTTGCCGTGGCTTAACGAATGTGCGCGGGAAGGAAAAGCCAAAGCGCCGCCGAATCTGTGCAGGCGCTGTTTCTTCTTGGCAAAAATACTCCAGGGCCGGTGGCCCGCCGTCATGCGCCCCGGTCGATCTTTGTGGCCAGGTGGATGAGGCTCTCGGAGCCGCGCACGCCGCGCGCCTCGCCGATGCGGTCGAGCGTGTCGTCGAGCGCCGCGGTGCTGTCCGCTTCCAGCGTCACGATCATGTCAAAGCGGCCGGACGTGGTGTGCACGCGGCGCACGCCGGGCAGGGAGCGGAGCCGCGAGAGCACCGCCGGACCGGCGCGCGGCTCGATGCTCAGCAGCACCGTGGCGCGCAGGCCCGGACGCGCGGCGTCGCCGAGGCGCAGGGCGTAGCCCGCGATCGCGCCCGCCGATTCCAGCCGGTCGAGCCGCGCCTGCACGGTGGTCCGCGCGAGCCCCATGCGCCGCGCGAGCGTGGCCACGGGCGCGCGGGCGTTCTCCTGCAAGAGCGCGATCAGCGCGCGGTCCGTGTCGTCAATCTGCATAACAGCAACGTCGTTTCGCCATTCATGATTGCCATATTATACGAAGTGACACGATGAATCGACAAGTCCCTGGGGCAAACTTGGAAAAAAACAGCGAAGAGGCCCCCGATGCAGCACGCCGAACCCTGGCCCGATCCCGTCACCCACCTGGCCCGGCTGGCCCCGGATGCGCCGGTGCTCTATTTCTCGCCGGACCGGTTGCAGGCCACGGCGCGCGCGTTTCAGGCCGGGTTTCCGGGCCTCGTGACCTACGCGGTCAAGGCCAACCCGGGCGAGGAGGTGCTGGCCAATCTGGTGGCGGCGGGCATCGACGCCTTCGACGTGGCGAGCCCCGCCGAAATGCACGCGGTGCGCGCGGTCTCGGGCCGCGCGGTGCTGCATTACCACAACCCGGTGCGCAGCCCCGCCGAGGTGGCAGAGGCCGCGGGGCTGGGCGTGCGCGCGTATTCGGTGGATTGCGCGCGTGAATTCGACAAGCTGTGCGGCGCGGTGCCGGAGGGGTCGGAGATCAGCGTGCGGCTGGCGCTGCCGGTGTCCGGCGCGGCCTATGATTTCGGGGCCAAGTTCGGGCTGGCCCCGGAGCCGGCGGCGGACCTGCTGCGCGCGGTGATGGCGCGCGGTTTCACCCCGTCGCTGACCTTTCACCCCGGCACGCAATGCGCCGACCCGAACGCCTGGGGCAGCTATATCGCCGCCGCCGCCGATGTGGCGCGGGCCGCGGGCGTGCGGCTCATGCGGCTCAATGTCGGTGGCGGTTTCGCCTCGCACCGCACCGGCGCGGTGCCGGACCTGGCGGCGGTGTTCGACCATATCGGCGCGCAGGTGGCGCGGCAGTTCGGCACGCGAGCCCCGACGCTCGTCTGCGAACCGGGCCGCGCCATGGTGGCCGAGGCGTTCAGCATGGCGGTGCGCGTCAAGTCGGTCCGCGCGGACGGCGCGGTGTTCCTCAACGACGGCGTCTATGGCGGCCTGACCGAGATCCGCGACATCGGCGCGCCCGACCGCATCCGGGTGATCGCGCCCGATGGCCGCGACCGGCGCGGCGCGGCGATCGGGCGGGTGGTGTTCGGCCCCACCTGCGACAGCATCGACCGGCTGCCCGACCCGCTGCCGCTGCCCGGCGACATCGAAGAGGGCGATCACCTGCTGATCGACGGGATGGGGGCCTATACCCGCAGCCTGAGCACGCCGTTCAACGGCTACGGGCTGCGCGACGTGGTGACGGTGGCGCGGCTGTGATGGCGCGATCACGATCAATTTGACGGTATTTCAGGATTTTTTCACTGTGCTTCGCCTATATTGAAGGCGTGCGGGGCATGACCCCGCGACTTGGCGAACGGGTGAGCGATGGTCTGGCGCGACTGGACACGGGCGATCTATGACTGGCTGCGCCCCGGCCCGACCGAGGAGCATACCGCTGCCGGGCCGCGGCGCGGGCCGGTCGATCATGTGCTGATTCTCGACGGCACCATGTCGACGCTGGCCACCGGCTGCGAGACCAACGCCGGCCTGACCTACAAGCTGCTGCGCGAGGTGGCGGGGCCGGACCTGTCGCTGTTCTACGAAGCGGGGATTCAGTGGCGCGACTGGCGCGCCACCGGCGACATCATCCTCGGGCGCGGCATCAACCGGCAGATCCGCCGCGCCTATGGCTACCTGTCCAGCCGCCACCGCCCCGGCGACCGGATATTCCTGATCGGGTATTCGCGCGGCGCCTACGCGGTGCGCTCGCTCGCGGGGGTGATCGACATGATCGGCCTGTTGCGCTCGGAGATGGCGACCGAACGCAACGTGCGCGCCGCGTGGCGGCACTACGAATGCGCCCCCGGCAACGATGCCGCGCGCGATTTTTCGCGCGTCCATTGCCATGCCGACACCCATGTCGAGATGATCGGCGTGTGGGACACCGTAAAGGCGCTGGGCCTGCGCGTGCCGCTTCTGCGGTATTTCCGCGCCGACCGGCACGGCTTTCACAGCCATCACCTCGGGCATACCACCCGGCACGGCTACCACGCGCTGGCGCTCGATGAGACGCGGCGCGCCTACACGCCGGTGCTCTGGGAATGCCCGCCCGGCTTTGACGGCCATGTCGAGCAGGTCTGGTTCCGCGGCTGCCATTCGGATGTCGGCGGGCAGCTTTGCGGCTTTCACGCGGCGCGGCCGCTGTCGAACATCCCGCTGGTGTGGATGCTGGAGCGGATGGAGGGCTGTGGCCTGGCGCTGCCCGAGGGCTGGCGCGCGCGCTTCCCGCAGGATGTGGATGCACCCTCGCTGGGCACATGGGCGGGGTGGAGCAAGGTGCTGCTGCTGCGCGCGCCGCGCACCGTCGGGCGCGACATGTCCGAGCGCATCCACGAGAGCGTGCGTGGCCGCCTGCGCACCGGCTGGCGCGGGCCGCGCCTGACGGGGCTGCTCAAGGAACAGGACGGCGTGTGAACGCGACGGCGTCTGCGCCGGCCCGCGCCGGTCCCGCCGGTCCCGCCGGCCTCAGCCATGCCGCGCCGCGCGGCCCAACAGGCTGTGGCCGTTCAGACGGGCGAGCGGGGCGGTCGCCTCGACGGTCGCCGGTGGCCGTGCGGCGAGGCGGGCGGCAACGGCGCGGGCGTACTCCTGCTGGCGCAACAACTCGAACAGGCGGGCATGGCGCGGCGGCGTGACAGAGCGGTCGGTCGGATGTGGCATGGGCGCTCCCGGGGACTGTCTCTCACCTCTGGTAACGTCGAAAAGTGATTTTTTCGTTGCCGTTTGCAGGCCGGATCGTGGCACGAACCGGTTTGCACATGGGGTCCGTTTGCGGGATAGTCGCGGTCGGACGGGTCCGCACGGATCGCCCGTGCGGACGGCAGAGCGAAAGGATCAAGCCATGCGATACGAGGCGCCTTTGAGCGTGGAGGACGCGGTCGCCACCCTTGCGGGTCAGGCGGGCGCGCATGTTCTGGCGGGCGGCACCGACCTGCTGGTAAAGCTGCGCTCGGAGATGATCGAGCCCGGTATGATCGTCGATATCAAGCGCATCGACGGGATGAAGGACATTCGCACAGAAGACGGCGGCTGGCGCATCGGGGCGGCGGTCTCGGGTGCCGAGATGTCCGAGCATGCGGGGCTTGTCGCCGACTGGCCCGGCGTGGTCGAGGCGGCGGGGCTGATCGGCTCGACGCAGGTGCAGGGCCGCGCCACGCTGGCGGGCAACCTGTGCAACGCCTCGCCCGCCGCCGATTCGGTGCCCGCCATGGTCGCCGCCGGGGCGGTGGCGCGGATCGTCGGGCCGCAGGGCACACGCGATCTGGCCGTCATCGACGTGCCGCAGGGGCCGGGCAAGACGGCGCTGGAACCGGGCGAATTCATTGCCTCGATCCTGCTGCCCGCGCGCGGGCAGCGCTCGGGCGACGCCTACCTGCGCTTCATCCCGCGCACCGAAATGGATATCGCGGTGGTCGGCTGCGGCATCTCGCTGAGCCTCGACGAGGAGGATCGTGTGAGCGCGGCGCGGGTGTCGCTCGGCGCGGTCGGCCCCAAGGTGATGCTGGTCGGGGACGCGGCGCAGGCGATCACGCGCCGCGTGCTCGACGAGGCGGCACTCAGCGATCTGGCGGCGGCCTGTTCCGCGGCGGCCACACCCATAGACGACAAGCGCGGCACGGTCGATTTCCGCAAGCATGTGGCGGGCGTCCTGGCCCGCCGCGCGGCGGTGATCGCGGCGGCGCGCGCGAAAGGAGAGACAGCATGAGCCAGCTACACGTAACCACCCGGATCAACGGCGACGACACCGAATTCCTGTGCGAGGCCGAGGACACGCTGCTCGACGTGCTGCGCGACCGGCTGGGCCTCACCGGCACCAAGGAAGGCTGCGGCACCGGCGATTGCGGGGCCTGTTCGGTGGCCGTCGATGGCCGTCTGGTCTGCTCCTGCCTGATGCTGGGGGCCGAGGCCGAGGGCCGCGACATCGCCACCATCGAGGGCATGGCCACCGGCGATCAACTGCACCCGTTGCAACAGAAATTCATCGAGATGGCGGCCCTGCAATGCGGCATCTGCACGCCGGGCATCCTCGTCGCGGCGCAGTCGCTGCTGGAGCGCAACCCCGACCCGAGCGAGGAGGAGGTGCGCTACTGGCTGGCGGGCAATCTGTGCCGCTGTACCGGCTATGACAAGATCATCCGCGCCGTGATGGAAACGGCGGCGGACATGCGGAGGGCATCGTAATGGCATTGGATGACACCAGGAAACCCCGCGAATTCAAGGTCGTGGGCACCCGCCCCGACCGCCCCGACGGGATCGACAAGGTGACCGGGCGCGCGCGCTTCGGTGCCGACATGGTTCTGCCGGGCATGCTGACCGGGCGCATCCTGCGCAGCCCCCACGCCCATGCGCGCATCGTCAGGATCGACACGTCCAGGGCCGAGGCGCTTTCGGGCGTCAAGGCGGTGGTGACGCGCGCCGATTTCGGCGACGTGCCCGAGGACGTGGCCGATGTGCTGGACAATTGCATGGCGGGCGACAAGGCGATGTACGATGGCCACGCGGTGGCCGCCGTCGCGGCCAGCAGCCCGGCGGTGGCGCGCAAGGCGCTCAAGCTCATCGAGGTCGAATACGAGGTGCTGCCGCATGTGACGGACGTGGACGCGGCGACCCGTCCCGACGCGCCGGTGCTGCACGAGGGCCGCCAACAGGAAACCGTGCCTGCGGGCATGTCGGCCAATGTCATCGCGCGCTCGGAATTCGGGCATGGCGATATCGAGGCGGGGCTGAAACAGGCCGACCGCGTGGTCGAGCGCACCTATCGCACCGCGGCCACCCATCAGGGCTATATCGAGCCGCATGCCTGTCTCGCCACGATGGGCTCGGATGGCCGCGCCGATCTGTGGGTCTGCACCCAGGGGCATTACATGGTGCGCAACACCTGCGCCGCCATTCTGGGCATGGAGCAGGGGCAGTTGCGCGTCACCGCCTCCGAGATCGGCGGCGGCTTTGGCGGCAAGACGGTGGTGTTCCTTGAGCCGGTCGCACTGATGCTGGCCGGGAAGGCGGGCCGCCCGGTCAAGATGGTGATGAGCCGCTCCGAGGTGCTGCGCGCCACCGGGCCGACCTCCTCGACCTCCATCGACGTCAGGATCGGCATGACCAAGGACGGCAAGATCACCGCCGGTTTCGCCGAATTGCGCTATCAGGGCGGGGCCTATCCGGGCTCTCCGGTGGACATGGGCGCGATGTCGGGCTTTGCGCCCTATGATCTGGAAAACGTCAAGACCGTGGGCTGGGACGTGGTCACCAACCGGCCCAAGGCCGCCGCCTACCGCGCCCCCGGCGCGCCGATGGCCGCCTACGCCATCGAGAGCGCGATTGACGAGGCGGCCAGGGGTTTCGGCCTCGATCCGCTGGAAGTGCGGCTGATGAACGGGGCGGATGAGGGGACCAGGGCGTCCTACGGCCCGACCTATCCCGCCATCGGCCTCAAGGCGACGCTGGAGGCGGCGAAATCGCATCCGCACTGGTCCGCCCCTCTGGGCAAAAATCAGGGCAGGGGCGTCGCCTGCGGCTTCTGGTTCAACTTCGGCGGCGATACCTGCGTGTCGCTCAACATCACGCCCGACGGCACGGTGACCGTGTCGGAAGGCAACCCCGATATCGGCGGCTCGCGCGCGTCGATGACGATGATGGCGGCCGAGGAATTGGGCATCCCCTACGATCAGGTCCGCACGATCATCGCCGATACCGGATCATTGGGGCAGAACGAGGTGACGGACGGCTCCCGCGTGACCTTTGCCGTGGGGCTGGCCACGATCAAGGCCGCCGAAGCCGCGAAAAAGGAGATGTGCCGCCGCGCGGCGATGGTCTGGGGCATCGACGAAGAGGCCGTGGAATGGGAAGACGGTGCCGCGCGCCCCGCCGGGCCCAATGCCGGGAAATTCCCGCCCATGACGCTCAAGGAGATCGCCGCCATCGCCTCGAATACCGGCGGGCCGATTGCCGGGCATCACGAGGTGAATGCCGAAGGCGCGGGGGTGAGTTTCGCCACCCATATGGTGGATGTGGAGCTTGACCGCGACACCGGATCGACGAAGATCCTGCGCTACACGGTGTTTCAGGACGCCGGCAAGGCGGTGCATCCCTCCTACGTCGAGGGGCAGTTTCAGGGCGGGGCCGTGCAGGGCATCGGCTGGGCGCTGAACGAGGAGTACATCTACGGCGAGGATGGCATCCTGCAAAACGCCGGCTTCCTCGACTACCGCATTCCCGTGGCCTCGGACCTGCCGATGATCGACACGGTGATCTTGGAGATCCCCAATCCCGGCCACCCCTACGGCGTGCGCGGGGTGGGCGAGACCTCGATCGTGCCGCCCCTCGCGGCCATCGCCAATGCGGTGTCGGCGGCGGCGGGCGTGCGGATGACGCAACTGCCGATGTCGCCGCCGCGCGTGCTTGCGGCAGTTCAGGCCAAAGCGGAGGGCTGATGGTCGAGGTGCTGCTCTGGGGCTCGCTCGCCGATCAGGCGGAGGGCGCGCGCAAGGTCGAGGTCGAGGCCCGGACCTTGCGCGAATTGCTCGACGGGCTGGGGGAGAAATTCCCCGGCCTGCGCCCCGAGCTGGAACGCGGCGTATCGGTCTCCATCGACGGGCGCATCTATAACGATAGCTGGTTCCAGCCCATCGCGCCCGACAGCGAGGTGGTGCTTCTCAAGCGGCTCAAGGGCGGCTGAGGGGCGCGCCACTGGCGGCAGACAGGAAAGTTCAAAACTTTCCTGAACGGAATTTTTTGAAAATTCCGGCTACGCGGACCTTCCCTCGTGCGCGGCTAGAGCATGTTGCTCGGGAACGGGACCCGGTTTTGAGCTCCTCGAACATGCGAAATCAAACAGCCAGAGTATCCGTCTTGATCAAGCGGATACTCTAGCCCGCCATCGAAGCGCTTCGGATGCTGTCGATGGAGGCCGCGAGCGTGGCGTTGAACGCGTCGTCGGACTGGTCCGCCGAGAGCCCCTCGGTCAGCGCGCGGCTGAAACTGGCGATCATGCCGCTGTTCCGCGCCAGCCGCGCGTTGGCCTCGTCGCGGCTGTAGCCGCCCGACAGCGCCACCACCCGCAGCACGCGCGGGTGCGAGACGAGGCCGGCGTAGAGATTGGCGGTCTCGGGCAGGGTGAGCTTGAGCATCACCTCGGCCTCCTCGGGCAGCGCGTCGAGCCGGGCGGTGAGCGCGGTGTTCAGCATCGTCTCGGCCTCGGCCTTGTCGGGGATCGAGATGGTCACCTCCGGCTCGATGATCGGCACGAGGCCGTGGCCGAGGATCTGCCGCGCCACCGCGAATTGCTGATCCGCGACGGCGGCGATCCCGGCGGCGTCGGCGGCGTCGATCACCGAGCGCATCTTGGTGCCGAAGATGCCCGCCGCCACGCCGCGGTCGAGCAGCGCGTCGAGACCGGGCATCGGCTTCATCAGCCGCACGCCGTTTTCCGGCTCCGCCAGCCCCTTGTCGACCTTGAGGAACGGCACGACGCCGCGTTCCTCCCACAGGTACCGCGCCGAGGGTTTCCCGCCGATCTCGCGGTCCATGGTCATCTCAAAGAGGATCGCGCCCAGCACCTTGTCGCCGGCAAAGGCCGGGGCCTGCGCGATGCGCGCGCGCATGGCGTGGACGAGGTCGAACATCTCGGCCTCGGTCGCGTAGCGGTCCTCGGGGATGCCGTAGAGGCGCAGCGCCTTCGGCGTCGAGCCTCCGGACTGGTCGAGCGCGGCGATGAATCCCTCGCCCATGGCGATCTGCTCTCTCTGCGCGGCCTGCGACATGGTGGCGACTCCCTCGATCCTCGTGATTTGCCGCCGTCTTAGGCGAGGGGCGCGCGGCCTGCAATCTTGGTGGCGCTAACAGGCGGGGTTTGCCGGTGCGGATCGGGCGCGGCGGCCTTCGGCCTCGATTCCGCGCCGGGACCAGGGAGGCGAATGGCCGCAACAGGCCAATCGCAACCCTCACGATGCAGTCGCGCATATCTCCACGCACGTCGCCGCGACCTCTCGAAACGGCGGCCTGAAACTGCCGAATTCGACCGCTCCATAGACGGCCCGACCCCGAAAACCCATGCTGCGGTGGAGGCACCTCGCCTGCCCGTCGGGTTCGCGGTCACGTCCGGACACTCCGGCCACCGCCACCGCCATAAATGGCATGGCGCGCGCCGGCTCTTTCTTCGCACAAGAGCCGGGTTCAGCATAAGACAAGCGTGTCGCGTGACTGCGCCTGAACGCCGGCGCGCTCTAGCCAAGGAACCGCGCCGCCGCCTCGCCCGCGAGATAGCTCACCCGCCCGCCGCTGATCGTGGCCGCGACGCGGCGGGTGGCGGGCTCGATCACCGTCAGATCGGCGCGCAGGCCGGGGCGCAACGCGCCGCGATCCTCCAGCCCCAGCATCCGCGCGGGCCCGCGCGACACAAGGCGCCACGCCGCCGCGAGGTCGCACAGACCGGCATCGACGAGGGCAAAGGCCGCGCGGGCCAGCGACGGCGGGTGGTAGTCCGAGGCAAGCGCGGTGACCAGACCGGCGGCCACCATCTCGCGCGCGCCCGCGTTGCCCTTGTGCGAGCCGCCGCGCACCAGGTTGGGCGCGCCCATCACCACCGCACAGCCCATTTCGCGGGCCGCCTCGGCCGCGGCCACGCTCTCGGGGAACTCGGAGATATGCGCGCCGCGGGCATGGGCGGCGCGGCGCTCCGCCGCGGTGCTGTCGTCGTGGCTGCCGAGGCGCACGCCCTGCGCGATGAGCCGCGCGGCGAGAGCGTCGAGCGCGGCGGGCACGCCGGCGGCGTTGCCGTGCAGGTGCCGGAGCAGGGCAAGATGCGCCTCGGGGCTGCGCCCGGCCTTGAGCGCCTGACCGGTCAGGCGCGGCGGGCGCTTGCCCGCGGCCAATGCGGCGTGGGGGACGTGATCGTTGAACACGACATAGCCGATGCGGTGACGCGCGACCATCTCCTCAAGCGCGGGGTAGGCGTCGAGGAACATGGTCTCCAGCCGGAGCTGCACGCGCAGGTCGGTGGCGAGGGTGTCGCGCGCCCGATCCAGCGCGGCGAGCATCCGGGCGGCGAATTCGGGCCCGCGCATCCCGCCCTCCCAACTGACGAACTGCGCCAGCATGGCGGTGGTGATGCCGCTCGCCGCCAGCTCCGCCTCGGCGGCGGGCAGGCCGAGGGCCGGTTCGGTCAGCGCGCCGCGCCGCGGCGCGAGGTGGTGCTCGAACCCGTCGCCATGGGCGTCCACCATCCCCGGCAGCACGAGAAACCCCGCGAGGTCCACCCGGCGCGGCGCGGGCGTGTCGGCGATCCGCCCGTCGCGGATCGTGAGCGGGCCGGGACCGGGGCCGCCGGGCCAGAGGAAGTCTGCCCCGGTGAGCGTGATCTCCAGCCCGCTCATTCGCCGCGCCCGAAGATGACGTCCGGCAGCGTCAGGTCGTGATCGAACCGGCCATGGATCAGGAACTCCGCCACCTGCGCGATCACCAGCGGATTGTTCATCATGAACGTGTGGGTGACCGGTAGGGTGATGTGATCGGCCATGCCCGCCACGCGGGTCGAGGCGACCGAGACCTTGCCATCGTCCGCCCCCTCGATCAGCGACGAGAAATACGGGTTGAGCGAACGGTTTCCGGCGATCACGCCGAGCGTGAAATCCACCGGCGGCAGGGTCTCGGGCAGGCCCTCGGGGCCGGTTTCGAGCTGCATCCCCGCCGGGCCGTTGAGCCATTCGAAAAGCTCCAGCCCGCCCAGCTCGTCCACCAGCTCGCTGCCGTGGTTGGGCGGGGCGAGCATGACCACACGGCCCAGGTTGCCGGGGCGGGTTCCGGCCAGCCAGTAGCGCAGCAGGATGCCGCCCATGGAATGGGTCACCACATGGGTGGTCGTCTCGCCGCAGACCCGGAAGGCAAAGGGCAGGATATCCCCGGCCAGCCGGGCGATGCGATCCTCGGTGGAGGGATAGTCGGGGCGATAGACGTCAAAGCCCCGGCGCTCCAGAACCTCCTCCATCACCAGAAAGGAGGCGTCGCTGCGCGCCAGCCCGTGCAGCAGCACCACGCAATCGGCCCGCGCCGGGGCGGCGGCGAGCCCGAGGGACATGGCGAGGAGGAGGGCGCGCAGGATCATGCCGCCGGAATAGGGGGAAAGCGGACAAGAGGAAAGAGCGCACGGACCCCGGCACCGGGAGCCCGGAGCGTGACGGCGGCGGGGCCGGGCGTGGCCATCGAGGCGGCGCGGGGGGGGGGGGATGGCCTATACCTGCCATTCGCCACCCACCCCGCGCGGAATCAAGGCGGGCTTGCCCGCCGCCGCGCGAGCGGTCATGCCGAAGGCATGCCTCCGGCATGACCCGCCCCGTCGCACCGGAGGTGCGCCGGTATAAGCGGCACGCCTTTGGCGTGACGGGCGGGCGCTTTTCTACGTCTCAAGTTATTGATAACGCAGGAGTATATGGCACCATAAAGCGCGCCGTTTCATCGTTGGAGCGCCCACCCGCGGTCGGACCCTCGCGCGGCTCCTCACCCGGCGCGCTGAATGTCCCCTCCAGGCCAAATCCCGCCCCCCGGGCACCGGTCTCAGCCATCCCCCTCCGTCAGCGCCGTCGCCATGATCGCCGCCGCCCGCGCCAGCGTTTCGGCCTCCTCCCCGAGCGCCCGGTCCCACCCCGCCAGGATCTCGCGGCAGAGCGCCATCAGCCGCACGCCGGTCCCGGTAAACGTCACAATGCTCTGGTTGCGCCGGGCCGGATCGGGGGTCAGCGCGAGATACCCCAACTCCGCCAGCGCCGCCGCCTGCCGGTGCGCCGCCTGCCGGCTCACCCCGGTGCGGCGGGCAACCTCCGAGGTGGTCGTCTCGCCGCAGATCAGCGCCGCCAGAAAGCCGAGCTGCGCGGGGCTGAGCGCGATGCCGTGTGCGCGGGCCAGCACCTCCGACAGCCGCCGCGTCACCCGGTCCTGATAGCCGCGCGCGGCGTGGTAGAGGGACAGGGTCAAGCTGTCCGCCATGTCCGTCGTCACCTTTCCGCTCGTCAACTTTGTTGACATTCGCTGGCGCTCCGATATCTTGTCAATCATGTTGACAATGATGGAGGTCCGCCATGACACTTGCAACCGTCTTGCGCCTCAACGCAGCGTCGTGCCTCGGATTCGGGATGCTCTTCCTGGCGATGCCGGGGGTGGTGGCGGCGGCGCTCGGCACGCCGCCCGCCTGGCTCATCGCCGTGCTCGGGGCGGGGCTCATCGGTAACGCCGCGCTCCTATGGCTGAGTGTGCGCGGCGGGCGCGTGCCGCGGCGCGCGGAGGTGCTGTTCTTCAGCATTGGGGACGCGATCTGGGTGGCGGCGACACTCGCGCTGATCCTCTCCGGTGTCTGGATCGTCACGCCCGGCGGCCGGGTGGCGGCGCTCGCCGTGGCGGTCATGGTCGGTGCCCTGGGATTCGCCCAAAGGCGGCGGTTGCCGAATCCTGACGGCACCGCGCGCAGCTCGCTCTGAACCGTGCGGTTCGCACCTTGAACCGTGCGGATCGCGCTCAGCCTTCGGCCTTTTCAAGCCGCGACAGGGCGGTCTCCCACAGGCTCTCGGCGCGGGCGATTCCGGCCTCGATCTCGGCGTATTTGCGCTGCCATGTGGCCAGCGTGCCGGGGTCCTCGTAGATGTCGGGATCGGCAAGCTTGACGGCCACCTTGCCCTCCATTTCCATCAGCTTCTCGACCCGCGCCTCGCAGGCGCGCACCTCCTGCCGCAGCCGGAGGACCGTGTCGCGGGACGGCTTTTCTTTTTTCTTTGCAGGCTTTTGCGCGGCTTTCCTCATGTTGTCCTGAGGGGCAAGAAGCATCAACCGATAACTGTCGAGATCACCCTCGTAGGGTGTCACCGTGCCGTCCCCCACCAGCCACAACCGGTCCGCCACGAGGCTCAGCAGGTGCATGTCGTGGCTCACCAGGATGATCGCGCCGGTATAGGCGGTCAGCGCCTCGACCAGCGCCTCGCGGCTCTCGATATCGAGGTGGTTGGTCGGCTCGTCGAGGATCAGCATATGCGGCGCATCCACCGTGGCGAGCATCAGCGACAGCCGCGCCTTCTGTCCACCGGACAGGTTTTCCACAATTGTTTCAGCCTGTTGTGGGCCAATGCCAAAGCCCGCCAGCCGCGCGCGCAGCCGCGCGGGGGGCTCGGTGGGGCGCATCCGGCGGATGTGATCGAGGGGGGTTTCGTCGATATGCAGCTCGTCCACCTGGTGCTGTGCGAAATACCCCGCACGCAGCCGTCCGGCCTTGTGGACGCGACCGTCCATAAGATCAAGTTTGCCCGCCAAAAGCTTGGAAAGCGTGGATTTTCCCTCGCCGTTACGACCCAGAAGCGCGATCCGGTCATCCTGGTCGATGCGCAGATCGAGACGGCTCAGCACCGCCTTGCCGTCATAGCCCACAGCCGCCCCTTCCAGCCGCAGGATCGGCGGCGAGAGCGCCTCCGGCTCCGGGAACGTGAACCGCCTCAGCGCCGCTTCCTGCGGGGCCGCGATGGGCTGCATCCGCGCCAGCGCCTTGATCCGCGCCTGCGCCTGCTTCGCCTTGTCGGCCTTGTAGCGGAACCGGTCGACATAGGATTGCAGGTGCGCGCGCCGCGCCTCCTGCTTCTTGGCTTCGGATTGCGCGGCCGCGATGCGCGCGGCGCGGGTCTCGGCAAATCTGTCGTAACCCCCTTGATAAAGCGTGAGTTTCCGGTCTTCTAGGTGCAGGATGGAGCCGACGGCCCGGTTGAGCAGTCCGCGATCGTGGCTGATGATCAGCACGGTATGCGGGTAGCGTGCGAGGTAGTTTTCGAGCCACAGCGCCCCTTCGAGATCGAGGTAGTTGGTGGGCTCGTCGAGCAAGAGCAGGTCGGGCGCGGCAAAGAGCACACCGGCCAGTGCCACCCGCATCCGCCAGCCCCCCGAAAAGGCGCTGCACGGCATCTGCTGTTCGGCATCGTCAAAGCCCAGCCCCTTGAGGATCGCGCTCGCCCGCGCCTCGGCGGACCAGGCGTCGATATCGGCGAGCCGGGTCTGGATTTCCGCGATCCGGGCGCCATCGGTCTCGGCTTCGGATTGTACAAGTAATTCAGTGCGTTCCGTGTCAAAGCTCAACACGGTGTCGAGGAGCGATACATCGCTGCCCGGCACCTCCTGCGCGACGCCGCCGATCCGCGCGCGCGGCGGCAGGGTGATCGCCCCCCCCTCCAGCGCCATCTCGCCCCGGATCAGGCCAAACAGCGTGGTCTTGCCGGTGCCGTTGCGCCCCACGAGCCCGACCTTGTGCCCCTCGGGAATCAGGGCCGAGGCGTTCTCGAACAGCCGGTGACCGGCGATGGCGTAGGTGATGTCGTCGATGCGCAGCATGGCCGCGGGATGCCCGATGCGCGGGGCACAGTCAATCGCGGCTTTTCAAGACCAGAGCGCCATGCTATCGGAGCCGCGATCAAGCCGCGCGGGGTGTGTCCCGGTGGCATCACCCTGAAAAGAGGCTGAAAATGGCTGTGGAACGCACCCTTAGCATCATCAAACCCGACGCCACCCGTCGCAACCTGACCGGCAGGATCAACGCCAAGTTCGAGGAGGCCGGCCTGCGCATCATCGCGCAGAAGCGCATCCAGATGACCCCGGCGCAGGCGGGCACCTTTTATGCCGTGCACAAGGAGCGCCCGTTTTACGGCGAACTGTGCGACTTCATGGCCTCTGCGCCGGTGGTGGTTCAGGTGCTGGAAGGCGAGAGCGCGATCGCGAAAAACCGCGAAGTGATGGGGGCCACCAACCCCGCCGATGCAGCCGCGGGCACGATCCGCGCGGAATTCGCGGAATCGGTCGGCGAGAACTCGGTCCACGGCTCGGACGCGCCCGAGACGGCGGCGGTCGAGATCGCCTATTTCTTCTCGGGGCTCGAACTGGTCGGCTGAACGGCCCGGGTTGACGGACAGCGAGGGCCGCGCCCGGCGATGGGCGCGGCCCTTTGTGCTCCGGGGGGCGTCATGGACATGATTCAGGGACATGCGGGCCGCGAGGCGGCGATCACCGCGCTGTTTCGCGACACCTTCACCGCGTCGGAGGGCGCGGAGGAGGGGCAGGTCGTCGCCGGGCTGGCGCACGATCTGCTGGCGCGCACGCCCGCATCCGATCTCCGTGTGTTCCGTGCCGAGGCGGCGGGCCGCGTGATCGGCGCGGCGATCTTCACCCCGCTGGTCTATCCCGGGCAGGCACCCCGCGTGATGCTGCTGTCGCCGATGGCGGTCGCGGCGGATTGGCAGGGCCGCGGCGTGGGGCAGGGGATGTTGCGCCATGCGCTGGCGGCGCTGCGCGCCGAGGGGGTCGCCGTGGCGCTGACCTACGGCGATCCGGCGTTCTACCGACGGGTGGGATTCGTCCCTGTCAGCGCAGCAGAGGTGCCCCCGCCGCACGTCCTCAGTGCGCCGGAGGGGTGGCTCGGGCAGTCGCTGACCGGGGCCGCGATACCGGGGCTGTCCGGGGTGCCGGTCTGCGCGGCGGCGCTCGACCGGGCGGATGTCTGGTAAGGGGCGGGGCCGGTCACGCCTCGGCCTTTTTCTCCCATTTTCCAGACGCTTCGGACCAGTATTGCGCGGTGCAGCCGGCTGCGGTGAGCGTCCGCCACTGCCCGCGCGCGGCCTCTTTCGCGGCCTCGTCATTGCCGTCGAAGAGGACGCACACCCGCTCCAGCGACTGCACCTCTTCCGGCATGATCTCTGCCCCGTCCACCGCCATCACGCAGACCGCGCCGTTGGGCCGCTCCGCCGCGGTCGTCAGCAGCACCGGCTGCAACGCGTCATGCGGCCCGCCCGCGCGGCCATGCGGCAGGAACGCGTCCTCCGGCCCCAGCCACAGCCGCGCATCCAGCCAGTCCATCCGCTCGGGCTCGCGCCCGCGCACCGCCACGCGCCAGCCCGCCGCCAGCGCTTTCTCCAGCAAAACCGGCAGGGTGGCCTCCAGCGGGCGGCGCGTCAGGTGGTAGAAATAGGCCGCGCCCATCAGCCCTCCTCGAAGCGGTCGCGCACCAGCCGGTCGAGCGTCAGCACCCCCCAGCCGCTCGCGCCTTCGGGGGCGTGGACGCTCTCGGCCTTGACGCTCGCCATGCCGGCGATGTCGAGATGCACCCACGGCGTACCCTCCTCGATGAAGCGGTGCAGGAACTCGGCCGCCGTGATCGTGCCCGCGGGCCGCCCGCCGACGTTCTTGACATCGGCGATGCGGCTCTTGAGCGCCTTGGCATAGCCCTTGCCCAGCGGCAGCCGCCACAGCCCCTCTCCCTCGGTGCGGGCGGCGCGCAGCACCGCGTCGCACAGCGCGTCGTCGTTCGACAGCGCCGCCGCGTTCTCGTGGCCGAGCGCGATGATCGCCGCGCCGGTGAGGGTGGCGAGGTCGATCACGGCGCGGGGCTTGTAGGTCTGTTGCGCGTACCACAGCACGTCCGCCAGCACGAGCCGCCCCTCGGCGTCGGTGTTGATCACCTCGACCGTGTCGCCCTTCATCGAGGTGACGACGTCGCCGGGGCGCACGGCGGTGCCCGAGGGCATGTTCTCAACCAGCCCGACGAGGCCCACGACATTGGCGCGGGCCTTGCGCCCGGCCAGCGCCCGCATGACCCCGGTAACGACGCCGGCGCCGCCCATGTCCATGGTCATGTCCTCCATGCCCGCCGCCGGCTTGATCGAGATGCCGCCGGTGTCGAACACCACCCCCTTGCCGACCAGCGCGAGCGGCGCCGCGTCGCCGCCGCCCTGCCACTCCATCACCGCGAGATACGAGGGGCTCGCACTGCCCTGACCCACGCACAGCAGCGCGCCCATGCCCTGCCGCTCCATCTCCGCCTCGTCCAGCATGGTGACCTTGACGCCCAGCGCCGACAGCGCCTCGATCTCGGCGGCGAAGGCGGTGGTGGTCAGGTGGTTGGCGGGCGCGTTCACCAGATCGCGGGTGAGGAACACGCCGCCCGCCACCTCGCGCAGCGGGGCGAAATCGGCCTCGGCGGCGCCGGGGTCGCGCACCATCACGGCGATGTCGCCGGGTGCTTCGGTCTCGCCGGTCCTGTGGGCGGCGAATTCATAGGCCCGCAGCACCGCGCCCAGCGCCACCTCGGCGGGCCGCCTGAGCGTGCCGCCGAGGATCGTGAGCGGCTTGTCGCCCTTGGCGCGGCCCAGCGCCACGCCCGCGCGGCGGCTCGTCTCCGCGTCGGCGTTGCGCGGCAGCACCACCACATCGAGCGCCCGCGCCGCCAGCCCGGAGGGCCAGTCGAGGCTGAGCACGTCGCCCGCCTCCTTGTCTTCCAGCGCGCCGCCCTCGATCAGCCGCGCGAGCGCCCCCCTGGTCAGCCGGTTGACCCGCCGCCCGCCGGGGTCGAGCTTGCCCTCCGGCGTCACGAACACGGCCACGCGCCCCTCGGCGTCGGCGATGGCATCAAGGTCGGTTTCGGCAAAACGGACGTCGGCGGGAGAGGTCATGCGTCAAGGCTCCTTTTCATGTTTTCGCCAGACGTAGCGCGTGCCGCCGCCGATGGCCAGTTAGCAGTTTTCCCCCGCTGCCAATTCCGCTAGGTTGCGAGGCAAGTCTGCTGCCGCGGGGGGGAAATGTGACCAGGTTCGACAGATACATGCTGTCGCAATTGATGGTGCTGTTCGGCTTCTTTGCGCTCGTCCTGGTGTCGATCTTCTGGATCAACCAGGCGGTACGCATGTTCGACAAGCTGATCGGCGACGGCCAGCCCGCGTGGGTCTTTTTCGAATTCACCGCGCTGACCCTGCCGGCGGTGATCGGCGGCATGCTGCCGATCGCCGCCTTCGCGGCGGCGGTCTATGTGGTGTACCGGCTGTCGTCCGACAGCGAACTCGCGGTGGTGCAGGCCACCGGCTATTCGCCGTGGCGTCTGGCGCGGCCGGTGCTGGTCTTCGGGGGGATGGTGGCGCTGATGATGTCGGTGCTGGCGCATCTGCTGATTCCCAACAGCCTGAGCCAGTTGCGCCTGCGCGAGGACGAGGTGTCGCGCAACATCACCGCGCAGCTCCTGACGGCGGGCGAATTCCTGCACCCGGCCCCGGGCATCACCTTCTACATCCGCGATATCACCCCGGAGGGCGAGTTGCGCGACGTGTTCCTGTCGGACCGGCGCGATCCGGCGCGCGCGGTGACCTACACCTCCTCGCGCGCCTATCTCGTGCAGGATCCGGCCGGTACGCGGCTGGTCATGGTGGCGGGGCTGGCGCAGATCGTGCAGCAGCCGGAGCAGACGCTCTTCACCACCCATTTCGAGGATTTTTCCCACGACGTCAGCAGCCTCATAAGCCGTGACGCGATCAATCTCGACAAGGTGGCCTTTGCCGCGACGGCCGCGATGCTGCGCGATCCGGCGGCGGTGGCGGCGCGCACGGGGGCCACGCCCGGCGCCGTGATGGCCGAACTGCACGGCCGCGTCACCTCGGCGCTGATGTGTCTCGTGGCGGCGCTCGTGGGGTTCGCCACGCTGCTCGTGGGCGCGTTCAGCCGGTTCGGCGTCTGGCGGCAGGTGCTGGTGGCGTTCGGCCTGGTGGTCGGGCTCAAGGTGATCGAGGGCGCGGTGCTCGGCCCGGTGCTGGCGAGCGCGGCGCTCTGGCCGCTGCTCTACCTGCCGTCACTGGCGGGTCTGGCGCTGGCGGCGATGCTCATGTTGCTGGCCCAGCGCCCGGCGATCTGGCGGCGACTCGCGGGGGCGATGCGCCCGTGGCGGCGGGCGGCGGAGGCGGGCGCATGATCCTGCACGCCTATCTCGCGCGGCGCTTCGTGATGACCTTTGCCGGCGTGGCGGTACCGCTCGCGGTGGTGGTGGCGCTGATCAAGCTGATGAACAAGCTCGGCGATTTCCCCGACCGTCCGCTGACCGACGTGCTCCGCATCGTCGCGCTCGAGATGCCCTGGGCCAATTACGAAATCCTGCCGCTGGTGGTGATCCTCGCCTCGGTGGCGCTGTTCCTGCGGCTGGCGCGCTCGTCCGAGCTTGTGGTGCTGCGCGCCGCCGGGCGCTCGGCGCTGCGCGGGCTGATGGCGCCGGTCGCCGTCACGGTGGTGCTGGGGCTGCTGGCGGTGGCGGTGGGCAATCCGATCGTGGCCGCCAGTTCCAAGCGCGACCACGACCTGTCCAACCGTTTTCGCGGGGTCGAGACCGCGGCGCTCGCGCTGTCCTCCGAGGGGCTCTGGATGCGGCAGGGCGACAAGGACGGGCAGACGGTGATCTTTGCCGAACGATCGAGCGCCGATCTCGGCACGCTGCACGATCCGAGCTTTCTCGAATTCGCCCCCGACGGCACGCCCGCGCGGCGTATCAGCGCCGCCACCGCCCGGCTGGGCGCGGGTGCGTGGCAGCTTCGGGACGTCAAGATCTGGACGCTCGACCGCGGCGGCAACCCCGAAGCCGGGGCGCGGCGCGTGGCGGCGATGGAGCTGCCGTCGGATCTCACGCAGGATCGCATCCTCGACAGTTTCGGCAAGCCCCGCTACATCCCGGTCTGGGATTTGCCCGCCTTCATCGCACAGCTTGAGGCGTCGGGCTTCTCGGCGCGCCGCTACGCCACCTGGTACCAGAGCGAGCTGGCGCGGCCGCTGTTTCTCGTGGCGCTGGTGCTGATGGCGGCGGCGTTCACCATGGGCCATGTGCGGGGGGCCAATGTCGGGCTGCGCGTGCTGGGTGCGGTGGTGGTGGGGTTCGGCCTGCACTATCTCCGCAATTTCGCGCAGATACTGGGCGAGAACGGACAGATACCGGTGGCGCTCGCCGCCTGGGTGCCGCCGGTGGCGGCGCTGCTGCTCGCCATCGGTCTCATCCTGCACCTGGAGGACGGCTGATGCGGGCGGTGCGGCTCATCCTGGCGCTTGCGGGCGCGATCCTGGCCGCGGCGGGGCCGGCTGTCGCACAGGGCGTGCCGCCCGACCCGGCCATGCTGGTGGCCGATGATGTAATGCTCGATGCGCAGGACCGCCTCATCGCGCGCGGCCATGTCGAGGCGTTCTACAACGGGCGGCGGCTCACCGCGCGGCGGATCGTCTACGACCGCACCGCCGACCGGATCGAGATCACCGGGCCGCTCACGCTCACCGAAGAAGGCGGAGGAGCGGTGGTCGTCGCCGACAGCGCGACGCTCGACCGCGACCTCGTCAACGGCATCCTGCGCGGCGCGCGCATGGTGATGCACGACCAGCTCCAGCTTGCCGCGCACCAGATGCGCCGCACCGACGCGCGCGTGACCGAGCTTTACAAGGCGTCTGTCACCTCGTGCCGGGTCTGCGAGACGGGGCGGCCGCCGCTGTGGCAGATACGTGCCCGGCGGATGATCCACGATCAGGATAAACGGCGGCTGTATTTCTACGATGCGCAACTGCGCGTGCTCGACACGCCGGTGTTCTACCTGCCGCGGCTGCGGATGCCCGACGGCTCGGTGGACCGCGCCACCGGATTTCTCGCGCCGGAGTTCGTCAATTCCAGCCTGCTCGGCACAGGCGTGCGCACACCTTTTTTCATCGCCTTCAACGATCACAGCGACCTCACGATCGCGCCGTTCTGGGCGACGAACTCGCGCCGGCTCGACCTGCGCTACCGGCAGGCTTTTCGCACCGGCGAGATCGAGATCGAGACGGCGGTGGCCGATGACGATTTCAGCTCGCGCTCGACCCGCGGCTACCTGTTCGCCGAAGGCCGTTTCGATCTGCCACGCGATTTCACCCTGCGCTTCGATGTCGAGCTGACCAGCGACGACACCTTCCTGCTCGACCACGGCTTTTCCGACAAGGACCGGCTGCAGAGCGGTATCTCGGCCGAGCGGGCGCGCCGCGACGAGTATGTCCGGCTCGCGCTCGACCATGTCCACAGCCTGCGCGAGGACGAGAGCAACGATACCCTGCCCGGCACCATCGCCAACGGCGAGTACACGCGCCGCGTGTTTCCGTCCCGGCTGGGCGGCGAGCTGCGCCTCACCGCGCTGGCCCACAGCCATTACCGCCCGTCCGACGACACCACCGACGGCACTGATTTCGACATCTTCGCCGACGGACGCGACGTGACCCGCCTGACCGCACAGGCCGACTGGCTGCGGCAGTGGACGGGGCCTGCGGGGGTGCTGGCCACGGTCGAGGCGGGGCTCGCGATCGACCATTTCGAGTTCGCCCAGATCGGCGCCACGGCGGACGATCAGGCCACCGAGATCACGCCGCGCGCCGCGGTCGGCCTGCGCTGGCCGCTGATGAAGACGGCGCGCGGCGGCGTCGCCCATGTCATCGAGCCGGTGGCGCAGCTTGCCTGGTCGGGCGGCTCCGACCCGGACGTGCCGCTGGACGAGAGCACCGCCGTCGAGTTCGACGAGGGCAACCTGTTCAACATCTCGCGTTTCCCCGCCCCCGACCGCCGCGAGCGCGGGGTCGCCGGTGCCGTCGGGCTGAGCTACACGCGCATCTCGCCGCAGGGCTGGGAAGGGCGGTTCGCGCTGGGCAAGGTGATCCGCGAGGACCGCCTGCGCGAGCCGGACGGCACGCCCACGTTCAGCCGCTCCTCGGGCCTGCGCGACCGCAACTCCGACCTGCTGGTGGCCGCGCAGGCGCGCACCGATACCGGGCTCGTCGTGACCGGGCGCAGCCTCGTCGACGACGAGCTTGACGCCTCCAAGGCCGAGGCCCGGATAAGCTGGCAGAACGCCCGCACCGATCTCGGGGCGACCTATACCTGGCTGCCCGACGATCCCGTCGAGGACCGGGCCGACTCGGTGTCGGAATGGGCGTTCGACGGCGAATACCGCTTCGCGCGGCACTGGACGGCCAGCGGCGAGTGGCGCTTCGACGCGTCCACCGATCGCAGCGTCCGGGCGGGGGCGGGGATCACCTACACCAACGAATGCGTGGACATCACGGTTTCGGTCACGCGCCGCTTCACGTCCTCGAGGGTCCTTGAACCCGAGACCAACATCGGGTTTACCGTGGGGCTGCGCGGCTTCGCCGCCGCCGCGCAGGACAAGAGCTTCACTCGCACATGCAGGAAATGATGAGAATGACCCCGAGCTTTCGCTTAGCGCGCCGCGTCCTGGCCGCGCTCTGTCTCTCCGTGCTGGCATCAACGGGGCTGACCTCGACCCCGCTCAAGGCGCAGAACCTTTTTGAGCCGGTGATCTTCGTGAATGACAGCGCCATCACCCGCTACGAGGTTCAGCAGCGCGCGCGCATGCTGACGCTGTTCCGCGCACCGGGCGACCCGGCTCAGCTCGCCCGCGAGCAGCTCATCGAGGAGCGCGTCAAGCTCGAAGCCGCCAAGACCATGGGCATCACCCTCGGCGAGGACGCGGTGCGCACGGGGATCGAGGAATTCGCGGCCCGCGCCGGGATGGACGCCGAGCAGATGATCGCCACGCTGGCGCGCTCGGGCGTGTCGGCGCAGTCGCTGGGCGAGTTCGTGCGCGCGGGCATCACCTGGCGCGAGGTGACGCGCGCGCGCTTTGCCGGGCGCGTCTCGGTGGGCCAGGAAGAGGTCGATCGCGCCGCCCTGGCGCTGTCGGGCGACGCGTCGGTGCGGGTGCTTCTGTCCGAGATCATCCTGCCGGTGGCCAATGTCGAGGACGCCGAGGCCAAGCAACGCCTTGCCGCACGTATCGCCACGGCCGAGACCGAGGGGGCCTTTGCCCGCTATGCCCGCGAATATTCGGTGGCACCCACGGCACAGGGCGGCGGACGGCTGGAGTGGCAGGCGTTGTCCGAACTGCCGCAGGCGCTGCGGCAGGTGGCGCTCGGCCTCGCCCCCGGCGAGGTGTCCGATCCGCTGCCCATAGATGGCGGGCTGGCGCTCATCTACCTGCGCGACATCCGGGAGGGCGCGGTGCCCGAGCCGAAGTATTCCGCCATCGAGTATGCCGCCTACTACATTCCCGGCGGGCGCAGCGAACAGGCGCTGTCGCGGGCCGCGCGCGTGCGCGCCGAGGTCGATACATGCGACGACCTCTACGGCGTGGCGCAGGGTCAGCCCGAGGACGTGCTCGACCGCGTGAGCCTGCCCCCGGAGGACATCGCCGACGACATCGCCGCCGAGCTTGCCCTGCTCGACCCGGGCGAAATCTCGACCCGGCTCACCCGTTCGGACGGGCAGGTGCTGATGTTCCTGATGCTGTGCGACCGTACCCCCGCGCTCGACGATGAACAGCCCTCGATCGAGGATCTGACCGGTTTCATCCGCAACCAGCGCATCCAGTCGCTGGCCGACGGCTATCTCCAGCAGCTCATGGCCGAGGCGCGGATCGTCGAGCCGTGATCGCGCTCACCTGCGGAGAGCCCGCCGGCATCGGCCCCGAGATCGCCGCCAGTGCCTGGGCCGCCCTGCGCGGCCGCGTGCCGTTCTTTCTCATCGGCGACCCGGCGCACCTGCCCGACGGCACGCCCGTCGCGGTGATCGACAGCCCGGCAGAGGCCGTGCGCGCCTGCGCCGGGGCGCTGCCGGTGCTGCCCCATACCTTTGACGGGCCGCGCACGCCCGGTGCGCCGCACCCCGCGCAGGCGCGGGGCGTGATCGACGCGATCGCCCGCGGGGTGGCGCTCGTGCAGGCGGGACAGGCATCCGCGCTCTGCACCGCGCCGATCCACAAGCAGGCGCTGCAGGAGGGGGCGGGCTTCGCCTTTCCCGGCCATACCGAGTACCTCGCCCACCTTGCCGGCGGTGCCCGCGTGGCGATGATGCTCGCGGGGCCGAGCCTGCGGGTGGTGCCCGCGACCATCCACATCCCCCTGTCGGAGGTGCCGCGCGCGCTCACCGCCGAGTGCGTCGAAGAGGCGATCCGCATCACCCACGCCGCCCTGATTCGCGATTTCGCCATCCCCGCGCCGCGCCTCGCCGTGGCCGGGCTCAACCCCCACGCGGGCGAGGGCGGGCGCATGGGTGCTGAGGAGATCGAGGTGATCGCGCCGCTGCTCGACCGGCTGCGCGCCGAGGGGATGGATCTGCGCGGCCCCATGTCCGCCGACACGATGTTCCACGCCGCCGCGCGCGCCCGTTATGACGCCGCCATCGCCATGTATCACGACCAGGCGCTGATCCCGATCAAGACGCTGGATTTCGACCGCGGCGTGAACGTCACGCTGGGCCTGCCTTTCGTGCGCACCTCGCCCGATCACGGCACTGCGCTCGACATTGCAGGAAAGGGGGTGGCCGATCCCGCCTCGCTGATCGCGGCGCTGGAAATGGCCGACCGTCTGGCGCGGGCGCGCGCCGGATGAGCGCGGGCGGCGCGACCGGGCTGGAGGCGCTGCCGCCGCTGAGCCACGTCATCGCGGCGCATGGGCTCGCCCCGCGCAAATCGCTGGGGCAGAATTTCCTGCTCGATCTCAACCTGACGGCAAAGATCGCCCGTCAGGCGGGCGATCTCGCGGCCTGCGACGTGCTCGAGGTGGGGCCGGGCCCCGGCGGCCTCACCCGCGGCCTGCTGACCGAGGGCGCGCGCCATGTGCTGGCCATCGAGAAGGACCCGCGCTGCCTGCCCGCGCTCGCGCAGATCGCCGGGGCCGCGCCGGGCCGCCTCACGGTGCTGGAGGGCGACGCGCTGGCCATCGACCCCCTGGCGCATCTGACACCGCCGATCCGCGTGGTGGCCAACCTGCCCTATAATGTCGGCACCGAATTGCTGGTGCGCTGGCTCACGCCCGAGGCGTGGCCGCCGGTCTGGGAGACGCTGACACTGATGTTCCAGCGCGAGGTGGCCGAGCGGATCGTGGCGCGGCCGGGCTCCAGGGCCTACGGCCGGCTCGCGATCCTCGCGCAGTGGCGCTGCGACGCGCGCATCGTCATGCACCTGCCGCCCGGTGCCTTCACCCCGCCGCCCAAGGTGTCCAGCGCGGTGGTGCATCTCGCCGCCTTGCCCGCGCCGCGCTATCCGGCGGATGCCCATATCCTGGAACGGCTCGTCGCGCGCGCCTTCAACCAGCGGCGCAAGATGCTGCGCGCGGCGCTCAGGGGCGCGGCCCCGGATATCGAGGATCGCCTCGTCGCTGCCGGCATAGCGCCCACCGACCGCGCCGAAACGGTCGATCTCGAACGCTTCTGCGCTCTGGCGCGGCTGATGCCGGGGGCGGGGTAGGGGGGTATTGGTCTGAAGCGAACGTTGGGGTGAGCCGCGCCGGGGTCAGGGAGGTGAATGGCAGGTATAGGCCATTCCCGCCCCGCCATCCCCCTCAGAACGGCATCGGATGCGCCCGGTGCGCCGCGTCGAGATCGGCCAGCACCTCGTCATCCAGCACAACCTCCGCCGCCCCCAGCGCCCGGTCGAGCTGTTCCATGCTGGTCGCCCCGAAGATGGCCGAGCACATGAAGGGCCGCGTCAGGCACCATGCCAGCGCCATCTGCACCGGGTCGAGCCGGTGTTTCGCCGCCACGCCCAGATAGGCATCGACGGCGGCAAAGGCGCGCGGCACGCGCCGCCCGCCCAGATCGCTGTTGATCGTCATGCGCGAGCCGTCGGGCAGCGCGCCACCCTGGTACTTGCCCGTCAGTAGCCCCGCCGCCAACGGCGAGAAGGCGAGCAGCCCGACATCCTCGTTGACGCTCAACTCCGCGAGATCGGTGTCGTATAACCGGCACATCAGCGAATATTCGTTCTGGATCGAGGCCACCCGGGGCCCAAACCCGGCCTCCGCGAGCCGCAGCCACTCTGCGCATCCCCACGCGCTCTCGTTCGACAGGCCGAAGGCGCGGATGCGGCCCTTCTCCACCTCGCGTTCCAGCGCCCCCAGCGTCTCTTCCATATGCGCCAGCGTCCCGGCGCGGTCCTGCCCCGACGGGTCATAGCGCCAGTTCTGCCGGAACATGTAGCTGCCCCGGTTGGGCCAGTGGAATTGATACAGGTCGATATGATCGGTCCGCAACCGCCGCAGCGAGCCCTCCACCGCCTCCGGGATCGTCGCCGCTGAAATCGGCGCGCCACCCCGCGCGTGGCTGAAACCCGCGCCGGAATGCTTGGTGGCCAGCACCACCTCGCCGCGCCGCCCCGTGCGGGCAAACCAGTCGCCGATGATTTCCTCGGTGCGCCCGGTGGTTTCGGCCCGGACGGGCGCGGTGGGATACATCTCGGCGGTGTCGATGAAATTCACGCCCCGGTCCAGCGCCCGGTCGATCTGTGCGTGGCCCTCGCCGGCGGTGTTCTGCGCACCCCAGGTCATCGAACCAAGGCACAACGCGCTCACCTCGATGCCGGTGCGGCCCAGCGGTCTTTTCTGCATATCCTGTCCCTCGTCGCGGTTTTGCCAAGGGGTTACGGGGCTTCTCCCGCAGTGGCAAGCACGGATCGGGTGAAAATAACCGACTATAACAATCAGACTTCTTGACCGCCTCGCCATGGGTCGCTATCAAATCTTAGTGAAATTGTCGGATAAAACGCAACACGAAGGAGCGCCCCATGACCGACCAGAGCAAACCGCGCAGCGTCACCGTGCGCCGCACCCTCACCCTCGGCACCGTCCTCGCGGGCGTGGCCGCCACCGGGGCCGCAGCCGCCGGGGAGCGCGGCAGCGCCGTCGCCACCGATCAGGCGCAAATCATCCTCGCCCAGGCCCAGGCCCAGGCCGAGGGCGAAGGCGAAGGCGTAGCGAGCGGCGGTGAAGGCGAAGATGAAGGCGAGAGCGAAGCCCGCGCCGGGCTCGCCGACCCGCAGCAACGCCTGCAACGCGACCTGAGCTTCATGGAGGGCCACCTGCGCGCCGGTCTCGCGCTTTACGAGGCCGGCGATCAAGACGCCGCCCGCACCCATATGGGCCACCCGATCAAGGAGAAATACGCCGCCGTCGCCGACCCGCTCGCGGCGATGGACAAGGGCGCGATGCGCGACCGGATCGTCGCCATCGCCGAAGCCGCCGAATCGGGGGCGCCGCTTGACGAGGTGCGCGCCGCTTTCGACGCGGCCCGCGCCATGATGGAAGAGGTGCGCGCCACCATGTCCCCCGCCGATCAAGTCATGGGTCTCGCCGCGCTGACCCGCGTGGCGGGCGCGGAATACACCGTGGCCGTCGCGGGCGGCGAGGTGTCGAACCTGCACGAATACCAGGATGCGTGGGGTTTCCTGCGCGTGGTCGAGACCGAGGCGCGGCAGATGGCCGACAGCACCGATGCCGGCATCTCGGCGGCGGGGCGCGACATCCTCGACCATCTCAAGGCCACCGACGCCGCCTTCGGCGATCTTCGGGGCGGAGGCGATTTCACGATGGACCCCTCCATCCTGATGGGCGCCGCCGCACGGATCGAACTGACCGGCCTCGGGCTGCAGGGATGATCCTCGTCATCGGTGACGTGCTCGATGCGGGCGAGGTGGCGGCGCTGCGCGACGCCGCCGCCAGGCTCGAATTCGGCGACGGCAGGGCGACGGCGGGCCGCTATGCCCGTGACGTCAAGGCCAACCTGCAGGCGCTGCCCTCCAAGGGACGCGAGGCGGTGTTCGAGAAGGTGCGCCGCGCGCTCATGCGCCACGAGGTGTTCCTCTCCGCGGCGCGGCCCAAACGCTTTGCCCGCCTGCTCGTGTCGCGCTATCGCAGCGGCATGGAATACGGCCTGCATGTCGATGATCCGATCATGAATGGCCACCGCACCGATCTGTCGTTCACCCTGCCGCTCTCGGATCCCGGCGATTACCAGGGCGGCGGGCTGTGCATCGACGACGGGATAGAGGAGCGCGTGATCCGCCCGAACGCGGGCGACGCGGTGCTCTATCCCACCTCGGCGCTGCACCGGGTCGCGCCGGTGACCGGCGGCGAACGCCTCGTCGTGGTCGGGTGGATCACCAGCCGGGTGCGCGACGCGGCACGGCGCGAGGTGCTCTGGGATCTCGACGTGGCCACGCGCGAGATCCATGCCGCGCAGGGCAAGACCGCGGCCTTCGACCGGCTGTTCAAGGCCAGGAGCAACCTCTGCCGCATGTGGGCCGAGGACTGACGCCGCGCGCGCCCGCCCCGCGTCCCTCAGATATCCACGCGCTTGCGCCCGATCCGCACCTCGGGCGTGGCCCCCAGCGCGCCCGCCAGCGCCTTGAACCGCGCCTGCGCCACCTCGCCGAACAGCGCCGAGGAGTCGGAGGCGAGATCGAGCCTCAGCACCTTGCGCCGCGGGTGCCAGCGCATCTGCGCGATATCGGCCTCGTCGGTCAGCCACAGCATCGCCGCCAGCCGCAGCGCGCGGCCGAGGATCTCGGCCTCGACGCGCTCACGCTCGGATGTCAGCGCCTCCAGCGTGTCGAACCGCGTGCCCGCGCGCTTGTTGGAATAGCGATGCAGCAGCGCCAGCCCCAGAAACACCCGCTCCGAATGCTTGAGCCCGCCAAGGTTGGCGCGGGTGGCGTTGTCGAAACAATCCTCGGCGCGGTAATCGGGATGCGCCCGCCAGCTCACGTCGTGCAGCAGGCAGGCGGCCTTGACCAGCCGCAGACGCTCGGGGCGCGCGGATTTGTAGAGCGGCGCGATGAAGCGATAGATCACCTCGCCAAAGCCCGGCAGCCGCGCATCCTTGGCCTCGGAAAAGCGGCACGCCTCGATCAGCGGATCGCGCACGCGCAGCGCCTCGGGCATCTGCTCGTAGAGCAGCCCCTCGCGGATACCGTAACTCGACACCGCGATGTCATGCGGGCGAAAGCTGCGCACCACCTCGCGCAGCACCTCCGCGGCATAGGGCACCAGCGCCACGCGCGCCGACGACACCCCCGACTGCGCGCGCAACGCATCGGCGTCATGCCTGGCGATATGCTTGATCGTGGCGCGCAGGTCGGCGGCGGTCATGCGGTATTCGTGCAGCACATGCAGCGGATAGCCGCGGCGCGCCATGTCGATGCGGGCGATCGCCCGCCACGAGCCGCCCACCAGGAACAGCCGGTTCTTCTGCTCGCCAAGGCCCGCGCGCAGCCGCTCCACCGTCTCGCGGATCAGCGCCTTGCGCGCCTTCTTGCCGCCCTTGAGATCGCGCAGCTTGAGCGGGCCCAGCTTGGCGCTGACGCAGCGCCCGACGCGGCCGCCGTCGATCTCGGCCAGTTCCATCGAAGAGCCGCCCATGTCGCAGACAAGGCCGTAGGCCCCCGGCCAGCCCAGCAGCACCCCCTGCGCCGAGAGCCGCGCCTCCTCGGGGCCGTCGATCACGAACAGCTCGATGCCGGTCTCGCGCGCCACCTCGGCCACGAAATCGGGGCCGTCCTCGGCCTCGCGCACCGCCGCCGTCGCCACCGCGTTGAGCGGGCCCGTGCCCAGCCCCTCGGCCACATGCGCGAACCGCCGCAGCGCGTCGAGCGCGCGGGCGCGGCCCTGCGGGTCGAGCCGCCCGGTCTCGGACATGCCGGCCCCGAGGCCGCACATCACCTTCTCGTTGAAGAAATAGGCCGGGCTGCGCGCCGCGCCATCGAACACCACGAGGCGCACCGAGTTGGAGCCCACGTCGACCACGCCCACGCGGGACAGCGCGCGCGCCTCGGGGCTGTCGAAGAGCGGACGCCCAAAGGGGCGGTCGCGGTGCGCTGCGGGATCGTTCACGCCGTCCATCGTCTGCCTTGCCGGTCTGCGACGTGTCTAGGCCGCGGGCGCGTGCGGGTCAATCGTCGGTGTGGGTCAGCGTCGGCACATCCGACGCCCCCGCCGAGCCGCGCCCCGACAGCGACGGATTTTCCATGAAGAAGCGGTGGCAGTTGAAGGCGAATTCGCCCTCCGGCTTCGGCTCGCGCACGAACGTGCCGTCGGGCGTCATCACCCAGCTTTGCGCCACGTCGGCCATGTTGGCGGCCATGATCTGACTGACGATCTGCGCCTTGACGGTGGGATTGGTGGTCTCGACCAGCGTCTCGACCCGGCGGTTGAGGTTGCGCCCCATCCAGTCGGCCGACGAGATGAACACCCGCGCCTTCTTCGACGGCAGCCCGGCACCGTTGCCGAAGCACACGACGCGCGAATGCTCCAGGAACCGCCCGATGATGGATTTCACCCGGATGTTCGACGACAGCCCCTCGATGCCGGGGCGCAGCCCGCAGATGCCGCGCACCACCAGGTCGATCTTCACCCCCGCCTCCGAGGCGGCATAGAGCGCGTCGATCACGTCCGGCTCGATCAGCGAATTCATCTTGGCCCAGATCGCGGCGGGCTTGCCGGCGCGGGCGTGCCCGGCCTCGCGCCCGATCATCTCCAGCAGACGGGGCTTGAGCGACTTGGGCGAGATCGACAGGTTTTCGAGCCCCTCCGGCTCGGCATAGCCCGACAGGTAGTTGAACACCTTGGTGGCGTCGCGCCCGAGGGCGGCGTCGCAGGTGAAAAAGCTCAGGTCGGTATAGATGCGCGCCGTGATCGGATGGTAATTGCCGGTGCCGTAATGGGTATAGGTCACGAGGGTGTCGCCCTCGCGCCGCACCACGGTGGAGATCTTGGCGTGGGTCTTCCAGTCCACGAAGCCATAGACCACATGCGCGCCCGACCGCTCCAGCCGCCGCGACTGCCGGATATTGGCGGCCTCGTCGAAGCGCGCCTTGAGCTCGACCAGCGCTGTGACCGACTTGCCCTCCTCGGCGGCCTCGCACAGCGCCTCGACGATGGGCGAGTTGCGCGACGTGCGGTAGAGCGTCTGCTTGATCGCCAGCACGTCGGGGTCGCGCGCCGCCTGCTGCAAAAAGCGCACCACCATGTCAAAGGTCTCGTAGGGATGGTGCAGCAGCATGTCCTTCTGCCGGATGGCGGCAAGCATGTCGCCGCCATGGTCCTGCACCCGCTCGGGCACGCGCGGCGTGAAGGGCGGCCACAGCAGATCGGTCCGCGCGTCGAGCACCAGCTCCTTGAGATCGGCCAGCCCGATCATGCCGTCGACCTCGACCACCTCGTCGGGAATGACGTGCAATTCCTGCATGATCACCTCGCGCAGCGCCTCGGGTGCGCCCGAGGTGATCTTCATCCGCACCACCTCGCCGCGGCGGCGGCGCTTCAATGCCACCTCGAATTCGCGCACCAGGTCCTCGGCCTCTTCCTCGACCTCCAGGTCGCTGTCGCGCAGCACGCGGAACGCGCAATGCCCCTTGTAGCGATAGCCGGGGAACAGGCTGTCGAGATGCAAGAGCAGCAATTCCTCCAGCGGCAGGAACCGGTGCGCCCCCTCGGACGCGGGCAGCGCCACGAAGCGGTCGATCTGCTGCGGGATCGGCAGCAGCGCCTGCAACGGCCGCTTGTCCGACTTGCGTTCGAACTGAAGCGCCAGGCTGTAGCCCAGATTGGGGATGAACGGGAACGGGTGCGCCGGGTCGATCGCCAGCGGCGACAGCACCGGGAACACCCGGTGCAGAAAGGTCTCGGCCAGGAATTCGCGGTCGGCGACGTCGAGCACATCATGCGTGAGGATCGAGATGCCCTCTTCCTCCATCTCGGCGCGCAGCGTCTGAAAGGTCTTCTGCTGCGATTGCAGCAGGTTGCGGGCGTTCTCGTTGATCAGCACCAGTTGTTCGGCGGGGGTCAGCCCGTCGGCGGCGGGGGTGGTGTTGCCGGCCTTGGCCAGCTCTCTCAGACCGGCCACGCGGACGTTGTAGAACTCGTCCAGGTTGGTGGCCGAGATCGACAGGAAGCGCAGCCGCTCCAGCAGCGGCACGCGGGGGTTCCGCGCCTCCTCCAGCACCCGCCAGTTGAACCCCAGCCAGCTCAGCTCGCGGTTGAAGAACCGCCCCGGTCCGGTGATGTCCAGATCGCCGGGCGCGACCGGGGCGGGGACGGGATGCTTGAGGAAATCTGCCTGAGTCATGCGGGCCTTATCGTTGTGGAATGTAACGCTCGGGTGACGGATGATGGCGTCAGGACCGGCGATTGTCCAGCACCTCGGCGGCGAGCTGCCGCGTGACCCGCCGCCCCGTGGCCAGCGCGCGAGCGTCGATCGCCGCGACGGTGACGCGGGCGGCCTCGAAGGTGCGCTCGATGCGCCGCGCCAGATAGGGCACGCAATCGGGCGCGGGGGCAAGCTGCCGGTCGGCAAAGAGCTTGGCCAGAACGGCGGCCAGCAGCGCGTCGTCCGGCGGCCCCAGCCGGGCCAGCAGCATCGCCTCCATGCGGCTCGCCAGGTCGGGCAGGGCAAGGCCCCAGCGCCGCGGCGGCGCGGCGGCCGTGACCATCAGCGCATGGCCCTCGGCCAGAACCAGGTTGTGCAGGTGGAAGAGCGCCGCCTCGGCCTCGGGCCGCCCGGCGATGCCGTCCGCGTCCTCCACCGCCACCGGCCCGTCGGCCAGCGCCGCGATATCGGCCTCCGCCAGCGTTCCGGCGGCCAAGATCCGCGCCCCCGCCAGCGCCGCCCAGACATGCACCAGGTGCGTCTTGCCCGCGCCGCGCGGGCCGCACAGCGCCAGCTTGCGGGCGGGCCAGTCGCGCCACCCCTCGATCAGCGCCACCGCCTGCGCATTGGCGGGCGAGACGAAGAAATCCTCGCGCCCCAGCGCCGTGCGCGCGGGCAGGTCAAAGGCCAGTTGCCGCGGGCTCATCCGTCGCCCCGATCCCCGGCCTGCGCGTCCAGCCCGCGATAGAGCCTCCCCTTCCGGTATTCCGCGATGGCGAACCGCGCGATCACCCCGAATGCCGCGGCCACCGGCACCGCCACCAGCATGCCGACAAAGCCGAACAGCGTGCCAAAGGCCGACAGCGCGAAGATCAGCCACACCGGGTGCAGCCCCACCGACGAGCCGACCAGCTTCGGCGTCAGGAAATTGCCCTCGATCACCTGCCCCGAGACGAAGATGGCGGCCACCAGCCCGATGCTCAGCCAGTCGCCCCAGAACTGGAACAGCGCCAGCCCCAGCGCCAGCGCCCCGCCGAACAGCGCGCCCACGTAGGGGATGAACGTCACCAGCCCCGCCGCCGCGCCGACCACCAGCCCGAATTGCAGCCCCACCAGCATCAGCGTCACCGCATAATAGCTGCCGAGGATCACGCAGACCGTGCCCATGCCCCGCACGAAACTCGCCAGCGTGGCGTCGATCTCGCCGGCCAGCCGCCGGATGATCGGCGCGTGATCGCGCGGCAGCAGGTGGTCGATCTCTCCCACCATGTGATCCCAGTCATAGAGCAGGTAGACCGCCACCACCGGCGCCACCACCAGCAGTACCACGATGTTGAGCAGCGACGCCGCCGAGCTGAGCGCCGTCTGCAAGAGCTGCCCGCCGCGCTCGCGGATCGTCTCGGCCACCGATTGCAGCGACTGGTGCAGCGCCGAATCGGGCTCGTAGAGCGACGGCAGGTGCTTGCCGAGAAAGCCCTGCAAATCGCGCGCAAGCTGCGGCGCGGTGTCGAAGAGGGCGATGGCCTGCGCCACGATCGAGGGGATGACGAGCAGCGCCAGCGCCACCACCACCAGCACCGCCACCGCGGTGATGGCCGCCACCGCGAGCGCCCGGCTCAGCCCCAGCCGCTCCAGCCGGTCGGCCACCGGGTCGAGAAAATACGCCACCGCCGCGCCCAGCACGAAGGGCAGCATCACGTCGCCCAGGAACCACAGCACGCCGAACACCGCGACGGCCGCGATGCCCCAGTACTTGACCTGATCCCGGACCGGCAGGGCCATCCACGCGCCTCCGCTTGCTCGCGCGCAACATCGCCGTTCACGGCGGGGGTTTCAAGAGCGCCCGGCGCGTCATCCCCCCGTCATCCTCGGGCTTGACCCGAGGACCTCCCGCACCCAGCGCCTCCGTCATCTCCAGGCTCGACCCGAGGACCTCTGCCGAGGAGGGCTGTCGCCGGAGAGCGTGCCCCGCGTGGGTGAGAGGGTGGACCTGTTGGAGAGGGTGGCCTGTGAAGGTTGGAGAGGGTGGCCTGTGATGAGAGAGGTCCTCGGGTCAAGCCCGAGGATGACGCGCGCATGGATTGGCGCGCTCAGTCCTTCGGCGCGGGCGGCGGCACATACCCCTCCGGATCGTCTCGCCACTTGCGCCATTCGGTGTAGACAGCGCCAAGTTTTAATGCCTTGTCAGGCCAGTGAATGGGGCGGGGCAAGCCCTCGGGCAGGATCACGCTGGCATCGCCGAAGGTTGAATCGATCTGTTTTGCTGACATTTGCACCGCTTCACAATTCACGCGGCAAAGCAGGGCACATTGAAGAGTGGCCCCCGCAAAGGATGTGCAACCGTCCATCACTACACTGCGAAGATTTGCCAAATCCAATTTGGCACCATGGAGTTCAGTGGCTTCCATCTGTGTTGCGCCAAGATTTACGGTTTCCATTTTTGCCCCACGGAGGTCGGCCCCATTTATTCGCGTTCCCCGCATATCCGCTCCCGTGATACTTACTCCGCGCAGGGTTGCTCCTTCCAACTGAACCCAGTGAAGGTCAGCGCCCGTCATCTGTGCGAAACGAAGGTTGGTTCCCTGCGCCCGCGCTTCGCGCAGTATTGCGCCGGCCATATGAGCTTTTCTTAGGTTCATACCGTTCATATGCGCCCCGCGAAGGATAGTTCCTTGCATATGCACCTCGCGTAGGTCCGCGCCCTCCATCCGCGCATCTTGCAGCAATGCACCGGAAAACACCGCGTCGGTCCCGTCGGGGCGTTTGGCCGACATGTTGGCGCGTCGCAGGTTGGCCCCGCGCAGGTCGAGCCGGTAACCGGAATAGTCGCGCAGGGTCTCGCGCCATGACTCCAGCTTTTGCTTGAAGGCGGAAATCTCGGCGCCGGTCAGCGGCGCGTCATCCGTGCCTTTGCGCAACTCGGGGCAGGGGGTTTCGAAGGGCCAGACGGTGGCGGCATCCGGGGCCTCGGGCCAGGCCGCCTCGACCAATCGCTGCCCCACCGTGCGGCGGCCCAGCACCTGTAATGCCTGCGCGATATCCGCGCGGGGCTTGGGCAGGCTTTCGACCCACGTGGAAATAACATCCTTCCATTGTTTGATTTCTTGAAATTGCTTTGTTGCCTTTATTTCGGATTCTGAACGTTCGCCCAAAGCTGCAATAAAAGTCGGTGTAACCTGCGGTCTTTCGGGGCATTCTTGAGTTTCTGTGGCATTGGAATTTTCCCTCACATAGGCACACAGGATCTCCATCACCCGCACATGGTCGCGCCCCTTGTCATGGGTCGTCGAGTCCTGCGCGATCCGCTCCAGCGACAGGATCGCACCGATGCGCACCTCGATATTGGGGACGGTCTCGGTGAAAACCTGCCATGTGTCGACCTCGCCGATTTGCTCATGTTCCGAGACAGCAATTTCTTCTCCCTGCCATTGGATGACCGTTTTTTCCTTTGGCCAAGTATAGACGTCGTAAAGTCTTCCCTCCCAGACTTCGTCGTTTGATTCATTGTATCGTTGGGACCATTCGCTCCCCCTCACCTGTGATCGCGGCTCTTGAAGATACCTGTCCTTGCTTTCAGCGTCACACGAAACCTGCGCAGGGGTTCCCGTCCATATGGTTACGGGTCGTCCGATCCGATCCACGTTCTTCTCCGCCCCCAACTGCTCCACCGCCTTGTTGATGCGGTCGGTGATGTGGCCTTCCTTCTGATACCGCACCGTCTGATGCCTCAGCACCGTGCCCCAGATCACGAAGGGAGCGCCGAGCAGGGCGGCCAGAAGCGCGCCCGCGCCGAGGCGACCGGCGCCCACGAGGCTGCTGTCGCCTCCCGACAGGATCAGCCAGACCTGCCACAGCGTTCCGGCGAACAGCACGACCCAGACAGGGACGACAAGCCAGCCGAAAGCCGTCAGGAGCGCGAGCGGCGCGCGGTCGGTCTTTCGTCCCTGTTCCTTCAGGATCAGGAACACGAAGCCCGTCGCCAATGCGATGCCGAGTGCGGTCAGGATCACCCCCAGACCGTGCGCGCTCATCGGCAATGTGATCGTGACCTCTGACCGGTCCACCGGTGCTCCCCTGTCCGCCGTTTATTCCCCGCAACCTTGGCGGGACGCGGGCGGGCAGGCAAGGGGCGCGTCGGGAGGCTATCGCGGGCAATCCTTGACGCCGCCTTGCTCCGCCGTGCGCCGCCCACCGCGAACCGTGCGGTTCGTGGCGTGAACCTGCAGGTTGCCCCGCTCCGGCTTCTCGCCTAGAACCGCCGCGACATTCGCCCCCAAGCCACGAGGCCCGCCCATGCGTCTGAGCCGCTATTTCCTGCCCGTCCTCAAGGAGACCCCCGCCGAGGCGCAGATCGCCAGCCACCGGCTGATGCTGCGCGCCGGCATGATCAAGCAGGCCACGGCGGGCATCTATTCGTGGCTGCCTATGGGCTTCAAGGTCTTGAGAAAGATCGAGAATATCGTCCACGAGGAACAGGCGCGCGCCGGTCACAACCCGATCCAGATGCCGATCCTGCAATCGGCGGATCTGTGGCGCGAGAGCGGGCGTTACGACGATTACGGCGCCGAAATGCTGCGCATGCAGGACCGTCACGGGCGCGACCTGCTCTATACCCCCACGGCCGAGGAGCTGGTCACCGACATTTTTCGTTCCCACGTAGGCAGTTACCGCGATCTGCCCCTCACCCTCTACCAGATCCAGTGGAAATTCCGCGACGAGGTCCGCCCCCGTTTCGGCGTGATGCGGGGTCGCGAATTCCTGATGAAGGACGGCTACAACTTTGATTTGACGAAAGAAGATGCGCTGCACGCCTACAATCGTCACCTCGTCAGCTACCTGCGCACCTACGAACGGATGGGCCTTCAGGCGATCCCGATGCGCGCGGATTCCGGCCCCATCGGCGGCGACGATACCCACGAATTCCTCGTGCTCGCCGACACGGGCGAGTCCGAGGTGTTCTACGACAGCGCCATCACCGACCTGAAATTCGGCGACCGCGAGATCGACTATGACGACCACGCGCAGTGCCGGGCGGTGCTGGAGGAGTTCACCTCGCGCTATGCCCGCACCGACGAGACCCATGACGAGGCGCTTTTCAACGCCGTACCAGAGGATCGCCGCCGCGTCGCCCGTGGCATCGAGGTGGGGCAGATTTTCTATTTCGGAACAAAGTATTCCGAGCCGATGGGGGCCACCGTGCAGGGCCCCGACGGCAAGCCCGTGCCGGTCCATATGGGCAGCCACGGCATCGGCGTGAGCCGCCTCGTGGGCGCGATCATCGAGGCAAGCCACGACGAGCGCGGCATCATCTGGCCCGAGGGCGTCACGCCCTTCCACGCCGGTATTGTCAACCTCAAGCAGGGCGACGCCGAGGCCGATGCCGCCTGCGAGGCGATTTACAAGTCGCTTCAGGCCCTTGGCCTTGAACCGCTCTACGATGACCGCGACGAGCGGGCGGGCGGCAAGTTCGCCACGATGGACCTGATCGGCCTGCCGTGGCGGATCACCGTGGGGCCGCGGGGCCTCAGGAACGGCGTGGTCGAACTCACCTCGCGCCGCACCGGCGAGAGCGAGGAGATGCCACCCGAGGACGCCGTGCAACGGATCGCCGATATCTACGCGGGCCATGTGCTGCGCCCGTGTTTCTGAGCGGCGCATTGCCCCTTGACCTCGCCGGGTAAATTGCGCAAATCACCGCCCATCGGGGCCGTAGCTCAGTCGGGAGAGCGCGTCGTTCGCAATGACGAGGTCAGGGGTTCGATTCCCCTCGGCTCCACCAATTTTCAATTCGGTGCACGTGCCGGAGCCGCGAAGTATTCCGTCTCCCTGGATCGAGCGGCGTTCGATCCCGCTCCGGAGGGCTCCACCATGGCCCCTGCTGGCACTGTCACCGCTGCCGCGCCTTCAATCCCGGAACTTCGCGCCCTCGCCGTGTCTGACCCGTTTCTGCGGTCGCACTTGCGCGCGCCGTATTTTCCCGCTGTAATCGCCCATATAAGGCATCAGCAGGCGGGACAGAGGTGACCGAGACCCTTCAACGCGTGTGCGACGGCGGGGTGCTGATCCTGCGGCTCGACCGCCCCGTGGCCAACGCGCTCATCCCCGAGATGCGCGCGGCGCTTGTTGCGGCGATGGACGAGGCCGCCGGGGACGCGGCGTGCCGCGCCGTGGTGATCGCCGGGGCGGGCGCCGGATTTTCCGCTGGTCTTGATTTGTCCGAGGACATGGCTGCGCCGTGTTCGCCCACACCCGCCGGGCTATGCCGCGCGGTGGCATCCTGTCCCAAGCCGGTGGTCGCTGCGCTGCACGGCGAGGTCGCGGGGGCGGGGTTGTCGCTTGCGCTTGCGGCGCAGGGGCGCGTGACCCATGCGGGTGCCCGCCTTTCGTTGCCCGAGATCGCGCTCGCCGGCATGCCGGGGGCAGGCATCACCCAGCGCTTGCCGCGCCTCATCGGGGCGCAGGCGGCGCTGGAAATAATGCTCTCGGGCCGCGTCGTGCGCGCGGACGAGGCGCGGCTGCGCCCGCTTTTCGACAAGGTGGAGGAGGACACTGCGCAGGTCGGGCCCGCGGCGCGGGTGCTGGCCCTGCGGCTGGCCGATGCCGGCCCCGACCCGGCGCGGTACGAGCCCCGGCGCGGCCTGTCGGACCCGCGCGCCTACCAGCGGGCTGTCGCCGCCGTGCGCGCGCGGCTGGAGGGTGCCGGGGGCGCGGCGGCGGATGTCCTGCGCGCGGTGGAGGCGGCACAGCTCCTGCCGCTGGCGCAGGGACTCGATTTCGAGGAGGTGTGCGCCGCCGACCGCGCGCGGAGCCGCGAGGCGCGCGCGCTGCGCCATCTGAAACTGGCAGAGGGGCGGGCACGGGCCCTGCCTGAGATGCGCACCGCGCCGCCGCGCGCCGTGGCGCGGGTCGGGCTGGCGGGGCCGGTGCCCGCGGCGCTGGCCGAACGGCTGGAGGCAGCGGGCGTGGCGCTCGCCGGTGATGACCCGGCAGAGCCTGCCGATCTGTGGATCGAGGTCACGCCCGGCGCGGCCCCCGCCGGGCCGATGCGGGTGACGCTCGACGCGGGCGCGGGGTTCGGGGCGGATGGGGTGTGGCTGTGCCTTTGGCCCGATGCGGGGCTGGCCGAGATCGGCGTCGGGCCGGGGGCCGATGCGTCAACGGTGGCGGCGCTTGCGCGGCTCATGGCGCGGGCGCGGCTGGCAGTGGTGCGCGCGGCCCTGCCCGCCGCCGCGCCGGGGGCCGGGCGGCTCTTGACCGGGGCGCTGAATATCGCGGCGCTGGCGTTGGTGCATGCGGGGCTCGACCCGGGCGAGGTGGATCGCGGCGCTTTGGCGCTGGGCCTGGCGGAGGGGCCGTGCCTGGCAATGGATCGCGAGGGGCTCGACACCGTTCAGGCGCGGCTGTCGGCGCTGGCGCCCCGGATCGGCCTGCCACCGCCGTCGTCCGAGGGGCCGCTGGCGGCGCGCATCGCGCGCGGGGCGCGCGGGCGCGCTGTCGGGCGCGGCTTTTACGAGCATCCCCCCGAGGGGCCGCGCGCGGGACGCGGAGATGCGGGTGCGGGGCTGCCGCACGGCGTGGGCGCCGCGGAGGCGCTGCACGCCGCGCTGGTCAATACCGCCGAGTGGATGCTGGCAGAAGGGGTGCTGGCGCGTCCAGGCGATGCCGATCTGGTGGCGATGGCCGCGCTGGGCATGGCCCGCGAGCGTGGCGGTCCGCTCTTTGCCGCCGATGATCGGGGGCTGCTGGCTGTCTTGCGCGACATGAAGGCTTTGGCCCCTCTGTCGGCACCGCTCTGGGCACCGCGTCCGGGCATTACCGCGCGGATACGCGAGGGACAGGGCTATTTTCGCCATACCGCCGCGGTCAGCCGAGCATGATCCCCACCACGACCATCATCAGCCCGGTGACCGACAGCAGCAGTGCCCCGAGATTGACCGGCATCACTGCCTGAACGCCGGCGCGCAGCTCGGTATCCGAGAGCCCCGCGCGGCGCAGCCGCCAGACCTTGAGAATGCACCATACGAGCCCCGCGAGCCCCGCGAGCGAGACCGTCGCGCCGCCCCAGATCAACATGCCCATCGCGCGCCCTCCATCGGTTTCGCGTCCTGCGGCCAGCGCCTAGGCCAAAGCGGCCGCCCGTGCAAGGGTGCCGGGCGCGATGGCGCTTGCGCGGGGCGCGCGGCGGCGATAGTCAGTCGACCTGACCCATACCGCCTGACCGGAGAGCATTCATGAACGACATGACGTCCGACGCCGCCCATCGCGTCACCGCAGACGAGTTGCGCCAGTTCATCGAACGTTTCGAGCGGCTGGAGGCCGAGAAGAAGGACATCGCCGACCAGCAGAAAGAGGTGATGGCCGAGGCCAAGGCGCGCGGTTACGACACCAAGGTGATGCGCAAGGTCATCGCGCTGCGCAAGCGCGACCGCGACGACATCGCCGAAGAAGAGGCTGTGCTGGAAATGTACAAGGAGGCGCTCGGCATGAGCTGAGCGGGCCGTGCCCACGCCACATCGGGACCGGACTCCAAGGCATGATTCCGAGATTGGGAGCGGGTTCGAACTCCTCGAGGATGCAAAATCGGGATGCTGGAGCGTGTCCGCGCGAGTGCCGATGACCGCGAGCACGCCCTGGACGGACACCTTGCCGGGCAGCATCTCGCGGTCGGTTGCGGGGCGTTGTGCGTCACGCAACCGCGTTGGAACGTGACGAGATGATCGCCGGAATCATAAGCGAAATCCGGGAACTGTTCGACCAGGACAATCGCGATCAGGACGATCACCATGTCACGACGGCAGCGCAAACAGGCGATCGCCTTGCATGCCCTGGCCCTCAAACGAGACGTTCGCGTCGCATCTGCCGACGCGCTTGTTAGACAGAGCGTTGCTGCAATTTTCGCTGTAAAACACTGTAAACTTCGCTGCCACGCTACAACTACAGCTACATTCGTCGTCACGCTACAACTACTGTAATAATGAGTGTCACCTAACACCCGGGCTCGGCCCCGACCGCCGCAAGGCGATCACGCGGGCGCGCACGGCCTGGGTGCGCGCGGCCAGGCCATGCGAGGGCGATATCGTCGAGATGC
>NZ_JBHMEC010000002.1:0-203755 GCF_042430665.1 Roseovarius ramblicola
TTCGTCGAAGATCAGCAGACTGCAAATCGTAGCTTATGTCAGTGTCCGAATTTCGGGGGGTAGCTCAGCACGGCCTTGGACTGTGTTTTCTTGTTGCGTTCGGCGCAAGACGGCGCGCACACGCGCCATAAGTTCGCGCATCCGGAACGGCTTCTGAATGAAATCGTCTGCTCCAATCTCAAGGCCAACGATACGATCAGTGTCCGCTACGCGTCCACTCAAGATAATCACACCGCAAGCCGGGTTTCGCGATAGCTCTTGAATCAAGGACATGCCATTGCCGTCAGGTAGCCCAAGGTCGATGATATAGATTGCAAACGCCTCTTCGGCCTGTTTGTCCTGAAACTCGGAGATCGTTCTGACAGTGCTTACGTCATACCCGTCTCGGGACAATGCATGGTCGAGCATTGACGTGATTTCATTTTCGTCATCCAACACCAAGACCTTTGGCCGTAGCACGAGTAACTCCCGTTCGATGGCGCGACAGAACCTAGCTAGAAGTATATTCAAAATTGACTATATTGATACAGGCTTGTGACCTCTCGGCACCGAAGCCCCGCAACGGGAACACATCTACTCGCACGCAGTCTCCAAGGGGGCTGTTGAGTGTTGGCGGGACTCGCCAACCGCGGCACCGCTGAGGCGCGCACGCGGCGGGTGGTGATGCAAGCTGGCCTTTTACCAAGCCGCCGCCATACTGGCAGCATTGCGATGGCCTAAGCATCCAACTGTTCTCGCAGGCGCCGCGCAAGGTCTTCGCGGCGATAGGGTTTGCTCAGCAACTCGACATTCTCGTCCAGTCGGCCTTTTTGCAGGGTCACATTCTTCGTATAGCCAGACGTAAAGAGAACCTTGAGGTGCGGATATCTCGCCCTCGCTTCACGGGCAAGATCTGCACCATGCATACTTCCCGGCATGATCACATCGGTGAACAGCAAGTCGATATCTGGTTCGCGCTCCAGAAGAACTAGAGCCTCGTCGGCATTCTCGGCGACCGACACGCGATATCCAAGGGCCCGAATCAGGGCCTCGGCATGCTGGCGCAGGTCGGGATCATCTTCCACCACCAGTATGTGTTCTCCGTGACCAACCACGACCTCTTTCTGGGAGGAAGGTGCGAATCCATCCTCCATTTCCTTCGCCAAGGGCAGGAAAATATAGACACTCGTTCCCTCGTCCGGTTCCGAGTAGATCCTCGCCTCGCCGCCGGACTGCTTCACGAACCCGTAAGTAGAGCTGAGACCCAGGCCCGTGCCTTCCCCTGCAGGCTTCGTCGTGAAGAACGGATCGAACGCCCTCTGTTGGACCTCCCTCGACATGCCGATGCCATCATCAGACACTGAAATCGCCAGATAGCGCCCGGCTCCCATGTCCGCAGCCTTGAGCTCCGAGGAGTCATCAAAGATGCGGATCGAGGTTTCCACCGTGATTGTACCGCGCTCCTCAATGGCATGACGACTGTTGATCACCAGATTCAGGATTGCGGTCTGCAATCTCGCCGGATCAACGAGCACGACCGCATCCTCTGCCTCCAGTACAAAGCGCAACGTGATGCCCTCCTCTACCCCTTGTCGCAACAGGGCTTCCGACCGCAGTATGAGATCATTGACGTCAACCGGCACCGGATCCAGCGGTTGGCGACGAGAGAAGGCCAGCAGGCCGTCCGTCAGGTCGGCCCCCCTTTCAGCGGCGTTGAGGATTGCATTGACCATTTTCTCCTGACTCGGTTCGAGCATGCCATCAATGAGCAAGTCAGCATTGCCGAGTATGATGGTCAGCAAGTTATTGAAATCATGCGCGACGCCACCCGTCAGATGACCGATGGCTTCAAGCTTTTGAGATGCCCGGAATTTCTCATCCAATTCGCGCAGCGCGGTCACATCTGTCATGCCGGCCACCATCCGCAAGGCTTGCCCTTCCGGATTGCGAATGATGAATGCGCGATCCTCCACGATCGAGTATCCGCCTTGTGCGTTTCTCACCCTGTATTCAGCACTCCAGGTGGACAGTTCGCTCTGAATGGCGTCCAGAAGACTGCTACGTATCCTATCCTGATCTTCCGGGTGAATGCGGGCAACCGAGGCATCGAATGTCTGCGGTTCACTACTGATATCGAAGCCGAAAACCTCCTCGTAGTTGTCGCTGAGCCAAAAAAATCCGTTCGTAATATCCCAATCCCAAATCACATCGCTACTGGCGCGGCTAATGAGGCGGAAGCGCTCTTCGCTCTCGAGAATACGTTCTTCATATCGCTTGCGGTCAGTGACATCGCGAAGAACTGCAACCCGGTGCGTGATCTGCCCCTTTCGGCCGTGAATCGGGCTGGTGTGGGCTTCGAACCATTTGCCGCCACCCGGCTTGGCTTTCAAGAACACCTCAGCAGTGGCTGACTTTCCACTGCTTATGGCATGCTGCAGTTCTGCTACAGCCCGACCGGAACGTCCTATATCAACGAAGAACCAAGGGGACTTGCCGATGAAATCTTCGGAGCTGTAGCCTAGCTGCTTCTCGACAGTATTATTGGCATAGATGACTTCTTGGTCGCCCGGTTCACCTGGTCCGACTTTTACCACCGTTAGTATATCGTCCAGGCTTTGAACTGCAGATTCCAGCAATTTAAGCCATTGACGCGCATTCTGTTTTTCGCTGTCGTCTCGGAAATAGATTGCCAACCCACTTGGTGTGGGGTGGACATTCACATCCAACCAACGCGATATGGCGGACACGTATTCGACCGACGAGCGGCTCGCGCCTGTCTCGATTGCTTCCCGGCACTTGTGTTCGAAACTTGAGCCGCGGGCCGCAGGGAAAAGATCCCAGAAGTTCCTGCCTGGCACGTTCCTCAGGTCCAAGCCGAACAACTCGCTGCCGCGACGGTTGATGAAGGTCACGGTCCAAGCCTGGTCCAGGGTTACGAAGCCGTCCCCGATTGAGGCGAGAACGCTCTGCAACTGAGCATTACGGTGATCGGCTTCCTCTCGAGCCGACACGAGTTCAGTTACATCCTGAATCGCGCCCTGCACGGCGACGACCTCGCCTGCTTCGTTACGCTGGGGTTCCCCAAGCGTTCTGACCATGATCTGTCGCCCGTCGGCGGTGTTCATTCTGAAAATATCATCGAACGCTTCGCCGTCCTTAACGCAGGATTCGAAAAGGCGTCGCATGCGCTCACGGTCACCATTGGCATAATGCTCTATAGCCTCTGCCGGCGAAATCCTGCTATCTGGCTGAAGGCCGCGGACACGTGCGGTTCCATCGGACCACATCTCGTGCTCATCACCAACTTCATAGCGCCAGCCGCCGAAGCTGGCCTTTTCCGCTGCCATGCGCACCAGTGCTTCGCGTCGCTCGGCGCGGGCCTCAGCGGCGTCTCTTGCTGCCTTGGCCGCCTTGAGTTTCGAGATGTCGTGGATCGTGCCGACCGCATAGCGGATTTCGTTACTTCCATCTTCTACAAACTCGGCACGCTCCTCAATCCACCTTATCATCCCGTGCGGACCTGCGAGACGGTATTCCAGCTCCAGCGTGCCGCCGTCGCGCCACCAGGCATCGCGCAACTGCGCAACACGGTCCCGGTCATCGGGGTGGACGTGAGCACGCAGCACGTCCTCGAAACTTTCTGTGGCTGCGATGGACGTGCCGAGCAGTACCTCGCAGTTCTCGCTGCAGAACGTGCGTCCATCACGCAGGTCCTTTTCCCAGCTGGCGATCTCGCCGACGTGCTCTGCGCGAACGAGATGTTCTCGAAGACGCCGTTCAAGACGGTAGTATCCCAGAAGCTGGGCATGGACGCGATCGCCGAGATATTTCGCCAAGGCGGCGCAAAGGAAAACGAACAGTAGGCCCTTGAGCGTTTGCACCAGCTCGACATCGATCACGTCGCCGGTCTGCGCCACAAGATAATCACCAATAATGATCCAAGGCACCGAAAGTAATAAAAATATTCCAGCGAGCCACGAGCCGGCCCGGGGCTCTATCTCTTCGCTACGTCGCATGTGCTCTGCCATGGCTGTTCCAAACTTGAGTCTTGAAGGCAGGCACGAAGCGTATGCCGGCAGGTTGGCTTCCAGGCACGTCATCCAGATTGTGCCTGCTTTTCCGTATTCCCCAATGGCTTGGGGCCGGAGCCGCGGCCACCAGGTTCGAAATTACCAAAGAAGAGGCCACAACGAAACGCCTCGTTTGAGCGGTGAGATAGGATTTGGTTGTTCGGGACGCTTTTGACTTTGGTGTCGCGCTTCGGTGGTGGTTTTGATGGGCCGGGGAGATTGGTGAGGGAGCCGGGTTATCAGCCGTATCCCGTTTTGAGGCCTGCGCCTTTCCACAGGTTCCGGCCGATGGCCGCAAGACTGGTCAGGATTTGCATTTTGGCCCCCCGGGAACCGGGTTCGTCTCAGGCCCCAGTGCCGCTTCCAGTGGCCAGAAATCGCCTCCACCTGCCCGCGTGTGACGCCGATTTTAACGTTCCGGGTACGCTCCTGCGGCGTCAGCTTGGGCCTGCGGACCCCGTGCTTCTGAACCTGATCGCACATCCCGTGATCCGCCAGAATGGCCCGGGTTCGCGGCCCGATATGGGCGCTGTCCGCATAGAGGGCGGCCTCGCCGCCGGCCACCAGATCACACAGGCTGCCCACTTCGGCCCGGTTGCCGGGCCTCCGGTTCCGGCTGGATGAACGTTCAGTGGCAGGTCAGCCGGCCTCATGACCGCATGGATTCGTGAAGAGAGACCCTCGCGGCGATTGTTCTGCGGCAACATTCTGGCAAAGTGTGCTTGATTTCCATAAATCTATCAGTAATGTGAGATTCGTGTGAAGAAAGATTATTGTCGGAAAAGCAAAATACGTAACAGAATCTTTCTTATACAACACATTTCCAACGGGAGGAGGCCGTGATGAAATTGACATACGAATCGGGATCGGGATCAAGATGGGGAGAGCGTCTCCGCCGGACACTGCTTTATCCGGGGGTCGTGTTTCTGGCATGCGCCATGCTGGCAGAAGGCACGGGCGCAGCATTGGCGCAAGACGCCAAGCCCTCGGGCGACGGATGGGCGCACAGCTTTCTGGTTCGGGGCCGAGTGGCCGGCGTTTTGCCCGAGGACGACGCGAGCTACAACGTTCCGGTGAGTACGCATGTGTCGGACCAGGTCATTCCGGAAATCGACCTGTCGTATTTCTTTACCAACAACATCGCCGCGGAAACGATCTGCTGTATCACCAAGCATGACGTTTCCCTGTCCGGCGGGCCGGAACTTGGCGAGGCGTGGCTGATCCCGCTGTCCGTCATGGCCCAGTATCACTTTCATCTCGGCGGTGGCGTGAAACCCTATCTCGGGGCGGGTCCCGCGCTTGTGCTTGTCACGGCCAACAGCAAGAAAGGTCCCGCGACCTCGTTCAACCTCGAAACCTACAATCCCGGCTTCGTCTTGCAGGCCGGGGTCGATGTCCAGCTCAGGGACAACTGGTATCTCAATGCCGATATCAAGAAGTTCTTTGTCGATATCGACGCGGAGGTCACGACCGCCGGGGGCACCGTATCCGGAGATGCCTCGATCGATCCGATCGTCGCGAGCATCGGGATCGGGTATCGTTTCTGATCGCGATGCACCATCTGGAACAGACGGATGCCCCGCCCGGGGGCATCCGTTATTCACGTAACAGACGGATGGGTGAATGAACACCTTTCTTCTCAATGCCGGCGTGTCGAGGGCCATTGTCGTGCGGTCCATCCGGATTGCAATCGTGGTCGGGACGGTCCTGAACCTGATCAATCAGGGAGACGCGATCCTGGGGACAGCCGAAAGTGATCTCGCCAAGGCGGGCTTGACCTATTGTGTTCCATTTTTTGTTGCTATGTATGGGGCATTGTCCGCCACCAAAGACCACAGAAAGAAGACACTTGGCCAAGATCAGCCACACAAGACCGATGAAGATCGGAGAGCTCGCGCGCCTGAGCCGCTTGAGTGAACGCTCACTGCGGCATTATGAGGATCTCGGTATCCTGAAGCCGGAGCGCAGCGATGGCGGCACGCGGACCTATGGCGAGCGTGACGTGGTTCTGGCCATGATGATCCAGAACATGCGTGATCTCGACATTCCGCTGGAGGTCATCGCCTCGATTGCGGGTGTCCGGGCAAACCACTCCACTGGCGCGGACTCCTCGCGGGAGGTGGCTGACAAACTCAATGAATTGTCCGACACTCTGATGCTCATGGCCCGGCTCGCGATCGAAATTCAGGGCGAGGTGAACCATGTCTTGAGCGCGGTCAACGAATGCCGTGGCTGCCAGAACAAGCCATCCCGGTCCGGATGTCCAGGCTGTCCGATGAACACGGTATCGGAAACATCGCCCCTCGCGGATATGATCTGGCGCGGCTAACCCGCTTGAGCCCGTCAGACCTTGGCTGAATAATCCAGCACACGCTCTTTGTGTTTGCCCCGGAATTCCGAGGGGGTGATGCCGTAGGTTTTCCTGAACGCGGTTGCGAGCGTACTGGACGAACCAAAGCCGGTGGCGGCGGCGATGTCGACCAGCGGCAGCCTGGTGCTCTGGATCAGATGATGCGCACGGCCCGCCCGCAGCTTTCTGTAGTATTGCCCCGGCGACGTTCCAAACGCCGCGCGAAAGCGGCGTTCGAGGCATCTTTGCGAGGTGTCCACCTGATTGGCGATCCGGGCGATGGAAAGCGGGTCGGAGAGATTGTCCTCCATGATGGTGAGGACATCCGCCACGGTCTTGTCATAAAATTTGTGAAACGCCTCGGGGGCGAAGGGTTGGGTGCTGGAACTGGTACGGATAGACGGGAGCAACAGGTGGCGACCGATCTCTGTGATCTCGGACACGGGCAATTCGCGGGCCAGAAGGCCGATCAGCAGCTCCGCCGTCGCCGCGCGCCCCGCCGCCGTGATGATGCCGTTGGAGAATTCCGAGAGGGTCCCGGTCAGGCGCGGTTGATCGCGGGTCTCGCGCAGGATCGCCGCATCGGCCCAATGGGTCGTGACGGCACCGGTCTCTATCTGGGTGCGGGCGATAAAGGCGGTGGCGGCGTCCGCCAGCAGGATCACCGGCCGCCCCAGCCGCCGCATGCTGCGCAGGCGCGCCATCCAGACGGCGGGGTCGGCGGATTTCGATGCGATCACGATCAGGACATCGGCCATGCAGTGATCGGCAATGACCGGCTCCGCCCGCACGAGGCAGACACCGTCACCCTGCACGAGTCCCGGCCTGTCCGAGATGACCCGCCAGCCGAAATACGGCGCGTCGTGCACCATGTTGGCGGTTTGCAGGGTGTGGATGACCGACGTCAGTTCCAGATCGCAGAATTCGCGCTGTACGAAAATCTCGAAGTCTTTGGATTGGGGCGCTGCGGTCGTCATCTTCGCGTGTTCAGGATCGGTGTCTTTGACGGGTTTCGGGGGGCATTCGAAATACCTGGCCAACAATCGGCCAGGAAATCCTGACAGTTGAGCATCCCAGCAAGAGTAGACGTGCGTGCGCAGCCTGAAGAGCCTGCGCGCAGTCCCGCTGCCCTGCCTTGTACGCGCTCCAGCTCTGAAAGAGTGCGATCAACGCCTCTGCCGTAACCGTTCTTGACATGACCGCGCAGGGCAGGGCGATCTGCTCGCCGGAAAATGCAAGCCCGGCATAGCCGGAAACCACCCAGTCCCGTTCGGGTTCCCAGAATGGCGTCACCGCCGAGAGGAAATCCTTGCAGGCGGTTCCGACATCCATGGGCAGGGCGATCTCGCCCCAGGCGAGCGCGGCAAACACTCCGCCCGGACTCAGCACGCGATGGGCTTCGGCAAGGTGCTGTGCGAGGTCGAAATGATGCAGGGCCTGCATGGACACAACCATGTCAACACTATCTGATGGCAAAGGCAGATGTTCCGCCCGGCATTTGACATACCCGATGGCGGCGTCCGCCGCCACGGGATAGGCTGATTTCGGAGGGCATGCGTCCGTGGCGATGGCGAGGTTGAAATGCTCTGCCATGAAATAGCTGACTTCGGCATTTCCGGCACCACATTCGATACAAACACGATGTTGGCGCGGAAGACCGACGAGCCAGCGCATGAGATGCGCTGGCTCCAGGGCTGTCTTGGCAGCATCATGAGGCACGGGTATCAGCCGACCAGCGACATGAACTTTTCATGTTCCCCGTCCAGCATGGTGTGCGACAGGTCCGGATTGGGAAACTGCCCGCCCCTGGCTGCGTTGAAATAGGCGGAATAGGCTCTTTGCATCTCGCCCCAGACGTCGCCGAAAACTTCGCGCTTTGGCGGGATCGGAAAGACGGAACAGCCGATGATGTCGCTCGACACATGGAAGATGCCATGCGCATAGGGGCCCGACCCGAGGCTGGCGACGGCAACCGGCAGGTTCTCGTAGCACCATTTCGTCAACTCGACCGAGGTATGCTCGAACAGGGCGGCAAAGATGCCGGCGTCTATCGAGGCGCGGACCAGTTCGATGATGGCCGCCGCTTCCTCTGCGGTCCGCCCCGCCGGGCTATGGCCCGAATTCATCACGGCCCGTTCCCCCTGAACACCGAAATGGCCCACGACCGGAATCCCCGCATCGACGATGGCGCGAATATGCGGGACCGTGCCGAGCGAGGGCTCGATATGGACGCCATCGGCACCCAGCTTGACCACTTTCGCGGCGTTTCGCACGGATTCCTCGACGGAAATACTCGCCGTTGTATTGGGCATGTTGCAAATGATGAACGGAGAGGACGCGCCGCGCAGCACACCTTCCAGCATGTAGAGCTGTTCCTCAAAATCCACCGTGGCCATCGACTTGTGCCCCATGAGGCCCATCGGCCCGGGGCTGCCACAGCACAGAAGGTCCATGCCAAGCTCTTCGGCGATCAGGGCGCTCGGCGTGTCGTGACACTCCATGCCGATGATGCGCTCTCCCTTTTGCACCTTTTCTCCCAGATGCTTCAGACGGGTCTTTCTGCGTTTTGCCATTTTGGTTTCCTCCCTATGGTCGGCATGGGTGCCGCAATTTCGAACATATCTAACATTCATGTTAGATATCAACCAGAATCGATCAAAGGCGCGCGCGTCCCGGTCGCGGATCGGGCTGATCAATGACGAGGCCCTGCGGAATCCCGGGGCGCAGCCGGTGTCACCCGACGATTTGCCGAGCCCGGTCCCGGGCGGCCTGCTGTGGCGGTTGCGTGGCGGCGGCACGCTGCGGCCAGACGCTGCCATGGGTGGGACCGGGCAGATCGCCCCGGCGGTCCCGCTGACGCGCCGAGGCGGGTCGGGGCTGGTCATCGCGGCGAAACTATGCTCCCTCTGCGCGCATGCGAAAGGGAGGCTGCACGATGATCCGAGTGAACCCCGAGAGATTTCTGGCCGATCTGCACCGGCTGCGCGGGTTCGGCGCGGCGGGGGTGGGCAAAGGCGTGGTGCGCCCCGCCTACAGCGAGGCAGACATCGCGGCGCGCGACTGGTTGGCGGAGCGGATGCGCGAGGCGGGGCTGGCACCGCATGTCGATCCGGTGGGCAACCTCTTTGGCCTTGCCGAGGGGCGCTCGATCCTGCTGGGCAGCCACAGCGACAGCCAGCCCGAGGGCGGCTGGCTCGACGGCGCGCTGGGGGTGATCGCCGCATTGGAAGTGGCGCGCGCGAGCGTCGAGGTGGGCGGACCGCCGGTTTCGGTGGTGTCGTTCCAGGACGAGGAGGGGCGCTTTGGCGTCACCACCGGGAGCGCCATCTGGTCGGGTAACCTGGGCCTCGACGAAGCCGACCGGCAGACCGACCGCGACGGCGTGACATTCGCCGAGGCGCGGGCGGGCATGGCGGGGCGGGCCGATGGCTTCGTCGATCCGGGGCGGTTCTCGGGCTTTGTCGAGATGCATATCGAGCAGGGTCCGTGGCTTTACGAGGCGGGTGAGGCGGTGGGGGTGGTGACCGATATCGTCGGTATCCGCGACATGCGCATCACCCTTGACGGCGAGCAGAACCACGCAGGCACCACACCGATGCACCGCCGCCGCGACGCTTTCCAGGGGCTTTCGCGGTTCAATGCGCTGCTGAATGACCGGCTTCGGAACGTGGTCACACCGCAGACGGTGTGGACCATCGGCCATGTGCGGCTGCACCCGGATGCCCATTCCATCGTGCCGGGGCAGGCGGTGTTTTCCATGCAGTGGCGCGATGGCTGCGCGGACCGGCTGCGCCGGATGGAGGCGGTCATCCGCGAAACGGCCGCCGAGGTGGCGGACGAGGCCGGGCTATCGGTGAGTTTTGGCGACATGCTCGGGCTGGAGCCGATGCCGATGGATGATACCTTGCGCGACGCGCTGGCCGCGAGCGCCGAGGCGGTGGCGCCGGGGCGCTGGCGGCGGATGCAATCGGGCGCGCTGCACGATGCCACCAACGTGGCGCGGCTGATGCCCGCGGCGATGCTGTTCGTGCCGTCGATCGACGGGATCAGCCATGCCTTCGCCGAGGATACCGACGAGGCCGACCTGGCGACCGGGCTGGAGGTGCTGGCGGGGGCGGTGGGGCGTCCGTGATCTTGTAGGCTGCGTCATCGTCCGGCGCGCCCATTGCATCGTCCCGCCCGACCGGATGATCTCCTTGATCCCGGAGATCCCCGGGTCGGGGCCCGGGGGTGACGGGGGCGGGCCGGGGCGACGGGATACCCTCACCCCCAATTCACATCGCCCAGGAAGATATACCCGGCGCCGTAGATCGTCTTGATCAGGCGCGGGTTGCGGGGGTCTTCGCGTAGCTTGGTGCGCAGGCGCGAGATGCGCACGTCCATCGCCCGGTCAAAGCTCTCGCCCGCCGCGCCGCCAAGCGCCTCCTGCATCGCCTGACGCGAGATCAGCCGCTTGGGCCGTTCCAGGAACAGCCGCAGCACCTCGCCTTCGGCGTGGGAAAACGGTGTCTCGGTGCCGCTCTCGTCCTCGAGCACATAGCGGTCGAAATGCGCGGTCCAGCCGTTGAACCGCGCGACCTCGCCGGTCTGGGGGGCGGGTATGCCGCGGCGCAGGCGGGCGCGGATCCGGGCCACCACCTCGGTCGGGTCGAACGGCTTGATGATGTAGTCGTCGGCCCCGAGCTCCAGTCCGGTCACGCGGTCCTGCACCTGCGCGCGGCCCGATATGATGATCACCGTCGCGCCCTGTTCCAGCGCCAGCCGGTGCACGAGGCCGAGGCCGTCGCGGTCGGGCAGCGACAGGTCGACGAGGCAGACATCGGGGCTGGCCTGTCGCAATGCCGCCTCGAACTCTGTCGCGCGACCGAACGTCATGGTGCGAAAGCCCGCCTCTTCAAGCGCCTCGGCGAGCATGGTGCGGATCGCGGGCTCGTCGTCGAGGATGGTCACGAGGGGGGCGTTCGCGGGGGCTGTCATGGGCGGTCTCCGGCGGAAAGGGCGGCGTCGAGCTGCGCGGCGGTGAACGGCTTGCGCAGCACCGGCGCCACGCCTGCGGCGGCGCGGTGGAGCGGGTCGTCGGGCGGCAGCGAGGTCATCAGCACCAGCGGGCAATCGCCGGGACGGGGCAGGGCGGCGAGGTCGATGCCCGTGGCGCTGCCCTCGAGCACGATATCCGACAGGATGGCGGTAATCCCGGGCAGGTCGGCGAGGATCGCGGCGGCCTCGGGCACGCTTGCGGCCTCGATCACGCTGTGGCCCGCGCCGCGCAGCATGTCGCGCAGGGCCGAGCGCAGGTCGGGGCTGTCCTCGACCAGCAGCACGAGACCCGGGGGGCGTGCGTCGCCTGCGGGCCGCAAGGGAAGGCGCAGGGCGACGCGCCCGCCGCTGCCGGTATTGCCCAGGATGATGCGCCCGCCCGCCAGCTTGGTCATGTCGTAGACCATCGACAGCCCGAGGCCCGAGCCCTCGCCGCCCTTGGTGGTGAAGAACGGATCGAGCGCGTGTTCGAGCGCCTGCGCCGAAAAACCGGGGCCGGTATCGGTGACGCTGAATTCCAGCCATGTCTCCTGCACCGGGCGCACGGTGAGGGTGACGCGACCGCGGCTGCCGCAGGCGTCGCGGGCGTTGAGCACCAGGTTCAGCAGCGAATCCTGCAACATGCCGGCGTCGAGCAGGTAGCGCCCGTCCGCGCCCAGCCGGTCGATGGTGAAGGTGATGCCCGAGGTCAGGGCCGAGCGCGCCAGCGTGTCGAGATCGGCGAGAAAGGCCGCAAGATCGGTGGGCACAGGCTCGTGCTCGCGCGGGCCGGTCATGTCGGCGATGCGGCCCAGCAGACCGCCGCCGCGCCGTGCCGCCGCCAGCGTGGCGTCGATCAACTCGCGCGCCTCGCCCGGAAGGCCCATCCGCGCCAGCCGCGACTGCATGCCCAATATGATCGTCAGCAGATTGGAGAAATCATGCGCGAGGCCCGAGGTGAGTTGCGCCGCCATCTCGCGCCGCCTGGTCTGTTGCAGTGCTGCGCGCGCCTGGCTCTCGCGGGTGATGTCCATCGACAGGATGTAGACGCCGCCCGAGATCGGATCGGGGGTGAGCGCCACGCGCACCCGCCGCGACGAGGGCGGGTGGGTGAACTCGAATACCGAGGGCTCGCCTGCGTAGGCACGGTCGAGTTGCGGGCCGATTTCCACCCATGTTCCGGGGTCGAATACCTGTGCCGCGTCGGTGCCGATGATATCGCTGGGCGTGCCGGGCATCACCGAGGTGAGCCGCCGGTTGGAATAGGTATAGCGCCGGTCCGGCCCGACATGGGCGATATGGGCCGGCATCATCTCGGTGGTGAGGCGGGTGCGCGCCTCGGCCTCGGTGATCTGGCGCTTGGCCTCTTCCAGCGCGGTGATGGTGGCCTGCAACTCGCGGTTGGCGGTGGCGAGATCCTCGGAATAGGCGAGGATCTGGTCCGACAGTTCCTCGGACCGGGCGCGCAGCAGCGCCTCCTGTCGCTTCGACGGCGTGATGTCGGTATAGACGGTCACCCACCCGCCCTGCGGCAGCGGCGAACCCTCGACGCTGATCGTGCGGCCATTGGCGCGGGTGCGCTCCATGTAATGCGGCTCGAAGGCGCGCGCGGTCTCGACCCGCTCGGCGACGAAGGTCTCGACGCAGCCCACGTCGCCGTAATCGCCGCGCCGGGCCAGGTAGCGGATGGTATCGGCGAAATCCGCGCCGGGGGTGACGAGGTCGTCGGGCAGGGCGAACATCTCCTGGAAGCGGCGGTTGCAGACGGCGAGCCGCAGATCGCGGTCATAGATGGTGAGCGCCTGCTGAATCAGGTTCAGCCCGGCCATGGTCATGGCGTCGCGGTCGGCGTGGTTGGGGCTCATTGCCGTCTCCTCCGATATCTTCGCTAGCACCGGAGCCGGGGGCGGCAAAGGCTCTATCGGGGCGTGTTACAATTCGTAAGGATTGCGACACGCTCAGGAAAAAGTTGACCGCCAGCAATATTCGCGCACCCTTGAGGCAAGAAGAATCGCGGCCCACGGGGCGCGGCCCGCGTGGAGGATGCGGGCATGAGGGAGGAGAAAGACTTGGCACAGCCGTCACAAGCGGCGGATGGGGCGCGCTCCATCCCGGCGCTCCTGCAACGCAACGCCACCCGGTTCGCGGATCGTCACGCCTATCGCGAAAAGGAATACGGCATCTGGCAGACCTGGACCTGGGCCGAGGCCGCAGGTGAAATCGAGACGCTGGCGCTCGGGCTCATCAATCTCGGCGTCAACGAGGGCGATTTCATCGCCATCATCGGGCGCAACCGGCCGCATTTCTACTGGGCGATGGTGGCCGCGCAATCGGTGGGGGCGATCCCGGTGCCGCTCTACCAGGATGCCGCCGCCGACGAGATGGCCTATGTGATGGATCATTGCGGCGCGCGCTTTGCCATCGTCGAGGATCAGGAGCAGGTCGACAAGCTGATCGAAGTGCAGGACCGGCTTCATAAGCTCGAGCACATGATCTATGTCGACCCGCGTGGCCTGCGCAAATACGACCATCACAAGCTGCACCGCTTCATCGACATTCAGGAGCAGGGGCGCGCGGCCCATTACGAATTCATCGAGGATCTCAAGGCGCGGCGCGACAAGCTCGATTACGACAGCGTCTGCGTGATGCTCTATACCTCCGGCACCACCGGCAAGCCCAAGGGCGTGGTGCTGAGCAATCGCAACATCATCGAGGCGTCGAAATCCTCGGCGGAGTTCGACACCCTGACGGTGGACGAGGAGGCGCTGGCCTACCTGCCGATGGCCTGGGTGGGCGACTTCATCTTTTCCATCGGGCAGGCGTACTGGTGCGGCTTCTGCGTCAACTGCCCCGAGAGCGCCGACACCATGCAGACCGACCTGCGCGAGATCGGGCCGACCTATTATTTCGCCCCGCCGCGGGTGTTCGAGACGCAGCTCACCAACGTGATGATCCGCATGGAGGATGCCAGCCGGTTCAAGAAATGGCTGTTCGATCACTTCATGGCGGTGGCGCGCCGGGTCGGCCCCGATATCCTGGATGGCAAGCCGGTGAGCGGCATGGACCGGCTGCGCTATGCCTTGGGCAACCTGTTCGTCTACGGCCCGCTGAAGGACACGCTGGGCCTGAGCCGGGTGCGCGTGGGGTACACTGCGGGCGAGGCGATCGGGCCGGAAATCTTCGATTTCTACCGCTCGCTCGGCATCAATCTCAAGCAGCTCTACGGCCAGACCGAGGCCAGCGTTTTCATCACCCTCCAGCCCGATGGCGAGGTGCGCAGCGACACGGTGGGCGTGCCCGCCCCCGGCGTGGAGGTGCGCATCGGCGAGAATGGCGAGGTGTTCTATCGCGGGGCTGGCACGTTCGAGTATTATTACAAGAACGCGGAAAGCACGCAGAAGACCAAGGACCCCGACGGCTGGGTCGCCACCGGCGACGCCGGCTTTTTCGAGGAGGGGTCCGGCCACCTGCGCATCATCGACCGCGCCAAGGATGTGGGCAAGATGGCCGACGGCAAGCTCTTTGCCCCGAAATACGTGGAGAACAAGCTCAAGTTCTTCCCCAACATCCTGGAGGCGGTGGTGTTCGGCAACGACCGCTCCGAATGCACCGCGTTCGTCAATATCGACCTGACGGCGGTGGGCAACTGGGCCGAGCGCAACAATATCGGCTATGCCTCCTACCAGGAACTGGCCGGGCACCCGGAGGTGCTCGAGATGATCCGCGGCCATGTCGAGGAGGTGAACCGCAGTCTGGCGGACGACCCTATGCTGTCGCATTGCCAGGTGCATCGCTTCCTCGTGCTGCACAAGGAGCTGGACGCCGACGACGGCGAGATGACGCGCACGCGCAAGGTGCGCCGCGGCGTGATCTCGGAGAAGTTCGAGGATCTTCTGGTGGCGCTCTATGACGGCTCCGAGGAGGTCTACACCACCACCGAAGTGACCTATGAGGACGGGCGCAAGGGCAGCATCAGCGCGACGCTGAAGATCGTGCCGGTCGGGGTCGCGGTGGAGCAGACAGCGAAGGTGGCGGCGGAATGAAGGACATGGACGCAGAAGGCTACACCACCGAGGACGGCCGCAAGATCGGCGGCGTGCTGATGGAGATGCGCAACATCACCCTGCGCTTTGGCGGGGTGGTGGCGATCGAGGATATCAGCTTCGACATCCGCGAGGGCGAAATCCGCGCGATCATCGGCCCCAACGGCGCGGGCAAGTCGTCGATGCTCAACGTCATCAGCGGTTTTTACAACCCGCAGGAGGGCGAGGTCTGGTACAAGGGGGCCAGGCGCCCGCAGATGAAGCCCTACCAGGTGGCGCAGCAGGGCATCGCGCGCACCTTCCAGAACATCGCGCTCTTTGACGGGATGAGCGTGCTCGACAACGTCATGACGGGCCGCATCCGGCAGATGAGCGCGGGGCTGCTGGCGCAGGCGCTCTGGAAGGGCCGCGCCGAGGCCGAGGAGACCGAGAACCGCGCTGCGGTGGAGAAGATCATCGACTTTCTCGAAATCCAGCACATCCGCAAGACGCCGGTGGGCCGGCTGCCCTATGGCCTGAAGAAGCGGGTGGAGCTGGCCCGCGCACTGGCTGCGGAGCCGTCGATCCTGCTTCTGGACGAGCCGATGGCGGGGATGAACGTCGAGGAGAAGGAGGACATGAGCCGCTTCATCCTCGACGTGAACGACGAGTTCGGCACCACCATCGCGCTGATCGAGCACGACATGGGCGTGGTGATGGATCTGAGCGACCGTGTGGTCGTGATGGATTACGGCAAGAAGATCGGCGACGGCACGCCCGACGAGGTGCGCGGGAATCAGGCGGTGATCGACGCCTACCTGGGGGTGGCGCATGACTGATGTCGCAAGGCGAAGTCACCCCGGACGCGATCACGGGTCTCCGGCCCTTGGCGCGGCGACGCTGTTTCTCTCGCTGTTGCCCGCCGCGGCGCAGGCCGGGGCGTGGGCCGATTTCGAGGCGCGCTGCCTGTCGGCGCTGCAGGACTTCGCGGCGCCGGTGGTGGCCCGGCTGGGGCCGGGCACGGCCGGGGGCGGCGTGACGCGCTATGCGCTGGACGGGGACCGCGCGCTCCGCGTCGAGACCGCTCCCGCCGGCGGGCGCATCGCCTGTGCCGTGCGCGACCCCTCGGGCGATGCGGTGCCCGGTTTCGACGCGTGGGTCGCGGAGGCGGTGGCGGCAGGGCGCTACGTGCCCGTGGCCGACGGCCGCTGGCGCAGCAAGGGCTGGATCGAGCCGGTGCTGGAAGTGCAGGAAACGCGGACGGACGCGGGCCTGACCCTGCGGATACTGGAGACGAACCTTGAAGCCTGAGACGACGCATCTGCGCAAGGGAAAAGGAGGCAGACCATGCCCGACCAACTGATCTGGGGAATGGAGGTCTTTCTCAACGGCCTCATGGCCGGGGTGCTCTATGCGCTGGTGGCGCTGGGCTTCGTGCTGATTTTCAAGGCGAGCGGCATCTTCAATTTCGCCCAAGGGGTGCTGGCGCTCTTTGCGGCATTGACGCTGGTGGGAATCATGGAGGGGCAGGTGCCCTTCAGCCACCTGATCAACGCGGTCTTCGGCACCGATATCCACCATTTCGGCTGGCACGTCCCGGCGCTGTTCGCGATCCTCTTGACCATGCTGGTGATGGTGGGCCTCGCCTGGGCGGTCAATCATTTCATCTTCCGCCACCTCGTGGGGCAGGAGCCGATCATCCTGTTCATGGCCACCATTGGCCTCGCCTATTTCCTCGAAGGGTTCGGCGATGTCATGTGGGGGGCCGACATCAAGGAACTGGATGTGGGCGTGCCGCAGGGCATCAACGTCTTCATCGACGAGGTGACCTACAATCTCTTCGGCTACGGCTTCTACATCGACAATCTCGACCTGTGGGCGACATTCGTGGCGGCGCTGCTGGTGATCGCGCTGGTGATCTTCGCGCAGTATTCCAAGCATGGCCGCGCCATGCGCGCGGTGGCCGACGACCATCAGGCGGCGCTGTCTGTGGGCGTGTCGCTCAACTTCATCTGGGTGATGGTGTGGTCGCTGGCGGGCTTCGTGGCGCTGGTGGCAGGCATCATGTGGGGGACCAAGATGGGGGTGCAGTTCTCGCTGTCGCTGATCGCGTTGAAGGCGCTTCCCGTTCTCATGCTGGGTGGCTTTACCTCGATCCCCGGTGCCATCGTCGGCGGGCTGATCATCGGGGTGGGCGAAAAGCTCTTCGAGTTCGCCATCGGCCCGATGGTGGGCGGCGCGACCGAGAACTGGTTCGCCTACGTGCTGGCGCTCATCTTCCTCGTGTTCCGGCCGCAGGGCCTGTTCGGCGAGAAGATCATCGAGAGGGTGTGACGGGATGCACAAGCTCATCGCCATCCTCAACGTGATCGCCTGGGCCGGGTTCTGGGCGTTCGGCTACCTCGCGCTGACGGCGCAGGCCGGCCATACCGGGCAGATGGTCACCGCCGCCGTGCTGGCGGCCATCGGCGGGGGGGCGGGGATGCTCGCCTTCCTCTGGCTGGTGCGCCACACCGAGACGACAGGCTATGCAAGACCCGCCAACCGCGCGGCAAAGCGCGACGACGACGATGAAATCCACGGGGAGGTTCTCTGAGATGTTTTACCGTGAGGCGGGGGATTTCAAGACCTCCTATACCGACGACAGCCAGACCTTTCCGATCCGGTTCGACCGCTACCGCTATTACGCGGTGCTGGTGGCGGGGTTCGCCGTGGTGCCGTTCGTCATCAACGACTACTGGGTGAACGCGGTGTTCCTGCCGTTCCTGATCTACGCCATCGCGGCGATCGGGCTGAATATCCTCGTGGGGTATTGCGGGCAGGTCAGCCTCGGCACCGGCGGGTTCATGGCGGTGGGGGCCTATGCGGTCTACAAGCTGATGACCGGCTTTCCCGAGGTGAGCATCTTCATTCACGTCATCCTCGCGGGCGGGATCACGGCGGCGGTCTGCGTGCTCTTCGGCCTGCCAAGCTTGCGGATCAAGGGGTTCTACCTCGCGGTGGCGACGCTGGCGGCGCAGTTCTTCCTGGTGTGGCTGTTCAACCGGGTGCCGTGGTTCTACAACTATTCGGCCTCGGGCCAGATCAGCGCGCCCGAGCGCACCATCGCGGGCGTGCCGGTCACCGGTGCGGAAACCGCGCCCTGGGCGGCCTATCTGTTCTGTCTGGTCTTCGTCACCGCCTCGGCGATCGTCGCGCGCAACCTGACGCGCGGCATGGCAGGGCGCAAGTGGATGGCCATCCGCGACATGGACATCGCCGCCGAAATCATCGGGGTGAACCCCTTGAAGGCGAAGCTGTCGGCGTTTGCCGCCTCGGGCTTTTTCGTGGGCATCTCGGGGGCGCTGTTCTTTGCCGTCTATCTCGGCGCGGTCGAGGTCGGCGAGGCGTTCGGCATCAACAAGTCGTTCCTCGTCTTGTTCATGGTGATCATCGGCGGGCTTGGCTCGATCTTCGGCAGCTTTGCCGGGGCGGCGTTCCTGGTGCTGTTGCCGGTGCTCTTGAAAAACACGCTGGTGGGCGGGCTGGGCTGGCCTACGGACCTTGCCGCGCATCTCGAACTGATCATCGTCGGCGCGCTCATCATCGTCTTTCTCGTGGCCGAGCCGCACGGGCTGGCCCAACTGTGGCGTGTGGCAAAGGAGAAACTGAGGCTTTGGCCCTTCCCGCATTAGGAGGGGTGGCGGCGGGGTGAACCCCGCCCTACGGGATTGGGCGCAGACAATCGCGTTCAAGACAAGACATCGGATAAACCAAGGGAGGATAAGACCGATGAAACAGAAACTCATGGCAACCGCGCTGGCGGCGGCGATGGTGGCAGGACCGGCGCTCGCCGATCTGACCGTCGTCGATACCAGCTACCGGACCGGACCCTATGCCGCCAACGGCATCCCGTTCTCGGATGGCTATCAGGACTATTTCACGCTTCTGAACGAGCGTGACGGCGGCATCGGCGGAGAGCCGATCAACCTCGTGGAATGCGAGACCGGCTACAACACCGAGAAAGGCGTCGAGTGTTACGAGGCCACCAAGGGCGAAGGCAATGGCGCGCTGGTCTATCAGCCGCTCTCGACCGGCATCACCTATCAGCTCATCCCCAAAGCCACGTCAGACGGCATCCCGCTCCACACGATGGGGTACGGGCGCACCTCGGCCAAGAACGGCGCGGTGTTCAAGTGGGTGTTCAACTACCCGGCCAACTACTGGGACGGGGCGAGCCACGCCATCACCCATATCCTCAACGAGAATGGCGGTGACATCTCGGATCGCAAGATCGCGCTGGTCTATCACAACTCCGCCTATGGCAAGGAGCCGATCCGCACGCTGGAGGAATTGGCGAAGAAGCACGGCTTCGAGCTGATGCTGCTGCCGGTGGATCACCCCGGCCAGGAGCAGAAGTCGCAATGGCTCCAGATCCGGCGCGAGCGCCCCGATAACGTGATCATGTGGGGCTGGGGCGTGATGAACCAGGTCGCCATCCAGGAGGCCGTCAACATCCGCTACCCGATGGACCAGTTCATCGGCATCTGGTGGTCCGGCTCGGAGAACGACGTCAAGGCGGCCGGCGCCAAGGCCGACGGCTACAAGGCGCTGACCTTCCACAACCTCGGCGACGACTACCCGGTCTATGACGATATCCAGACGCACGTCGTCGACACCGGCAAGGCCGCCGGCGCGGGCGACCAGATCGGCACCGTGCTCTATAACCGGGGCATGTATGCCGCGATGCTGGCCGCCGAGGCGATCAAGACCGCGCAGGAGATGCACGGCACCGCCGCGATCAGTGCCGCGCAGATGCGCGACGGCATGGAGAACCTCGAAATGACCGAAGAGAAGATGGCCGCGCTTGGCCTGCCGAATTTCGGTCCCGAGTTCACCGTGTCCTGCGAGAACCACGGCGGCAACGGCTATGGCGCCGTGTCGCAATGGGACGCCGAAGCGGGCGAGTTCGAGCTGATCACCGACTACTACCAGTCCGACCAGGAGATCATCTCGGCGTTGGTGGCCGAGGATTCGAAGCAGTTCGCCGAAGAGAACGGCATCGAGCCCGGCTGCTGAGGCGGCCTTTCCCCCGGCCGTGGCGCGCGGCCGCGGCCGGGGGACCATGAGTATTTTTGCCAAGAAGAAACCGGGATGCGTGCCCTGAAACGGGGCTGGCGCGGCCTGAGGAAACGGAGCCTGGGCGATGCTGGATGCAGGACGGACCGACGAGGCGCTTCTCGAGGTCAACAATATCGAGGTGATCTACAACCACGTGATCCTCGTTCTCAAGGGTGTCAGCCTCAAGGTGCCGAAGGGCGGGATCACCGCGCTGCTGGGAGGCAACGGCGCGGGCAAGACCACCACGCTCAAGGCGATTTCCAACCTGCTGAAATCCGAGCGCGGCGAGGTCACCAAGGGTGCGATCCGCTATCGCGGCGAGCGGGTGCAGGACCTGCTGCCCTCCGACCTGGTCAAGATGGGGGTGGTGCAGGTGATGGAGGGCCGGCACTGTTTCGAGCACCTGACCGTCGAGGAGAACCTGCTGACAGGGGCCTATACACGCGGGGCGAGCCGCGCCGATATCGACGCCGACCTGCAGAAGGTCTATGATTATTTCCCGCGCCTCAAGGAGCGCCGCCGCAGCCAGGCGGGCTATACCTCGGGCGGCGAGCAGCAGATGTGCGCGATCGGCCGCGCGCTGATGGCGCGGCCCGAGACGATCCTGCTGGACGAGCCGTCGATGGGGCTGGCGCCGCAGCTTGTGGAGCAGATCTTCGAGATCGTGAAGTCACTCAACGAAAAGGAAGGCTATACCTTCCTGCTGGCCGAGCAGAACACCAACGTGGCGCTGCGGTTTGCCCATCACGGCTATATCCTCGAGTCGGGGCGCGTGGTGATGGACGGCCCCGCCGCCGCGCTGCGCGAGAACCCCGACGTCAAGGAATTCTATCTCGGCGTGTCCGACGAGGGGCGCAAGTCGTTCCGCGAGGTGCGCAGCTATCGCCGCCGCAAGCGGTGGCTGAGCTGAGGGTGTCACCCGTGCAGCAGGTCCGCCCGCATCTCCGCGATCAGGTCGAGCGCCTCTTGCCGCGTGTTGCGGATATTGGGGCGGAAGCCTTCGGACTGCGCGCGCAGGCGGATGTCCTGCTCTGTCTCGGACCCGGCGGCATAGCGCGCCGAGCCGAGCGAGGCGGCGATGTTGAGCCGCTTGCCGCGATGGGCATAGCGCACCCAGGCCGCGGGCAGGATCTGGCACCCGTTGAGATTGACGAGGAAGAACCACTTGCGGTCGGTGTCCCGGATACGGGCCTCGATATGGTCGTAGACATGATCGACATCGCGCCGGTGGTGGAAGGTGAAATCCGAGAAATCCACGTCCATGATGGCCTGGTCGGGATCGAAGCGGATGCGCACGGCGATCTCTTCGGCGCTGTGGCTTGGGGCGCGGACCACGCGCTTGCGCCGCGTGCTGGGAAAGCCGGCGAGGCGTTCGAGCGCGGCGTCGCGGGTCAGGCACAGGTTGGGATCGAAGGTCTCGGTATCGGCGGCGCGTTCGATCTGGCGGCGGGTCTCGTCGGAGGCGTCGAACCGCACCGAGCCCATCGAATGCGCGTAGTTGAGCGCGCGGCCGCGGCGCGAATAGGCGACCCATGCCGCCGGGTCGATGCGCGTGCCGTTGAGGTTGACGAGGAAGAACCAGAGGTCTTCGCCGGTCGCGCCGATGCGTGCCTCGAGCCGGTCGTAGACCCGGTTGACGGTGGCGGAATCTTTGAAATGGAGCCCCGAGAAATCGGCCTCCATCACCTGTATGTCGGGATGAAAGTCGATCCGGCGGTCAATGGCGGCATCGTCGAGCGCCGCGGGCGCGTCTGTCGGGGTCGTCATGGCGGGGCCTCACGCAAGATATGTGTTCGGTATACAAAAGTGCACTGCTTATGCGCCGGACGCCGGTTTCAAACAATTGGTCAAGCTGTCGCAACGTAAGGCGGCAGGCAGAGGATAATGCGATGACCCAGTTTTTCGACGCGTTGGAGACACGCAGGCCCGAGGCACGCGCCGAGGCGCTGGCGCGGGTGCTGCCCGAACAGATCGCCCGGGCGCAGCGATGTCCCGGATATGGTGGCGCCCTCGACGGGGTGGATCCGGCGGCCATCACCGATGCGACCGCGCTCGCCACGCTGCCTGTGCTGCGCAAGTCGGACCTCGGTCGCGCGCAGGGCGCGGCGGCGCCGTTCGGCGGGCTGACGACGCGGCCCGCGCATGGCTTTGCCCATGTCTTCCAGAGCCCCGGGCCGATCTACGAGCCGGGCGGCGATGGCCATGACTGGTGGCGGATGGGCCGCTTTTTGCACGCCTGCGGCGTCGGGGCGGGCGATATCGTGCAGAACTGTTTCGGCTATCACCTGACGCCCGCCGGCATGATCTTCGAGAACGGCGCGCGGGCGGTGGGCGCGGCGGTGCTGCCTGCCGGCACCGGCCAGACCGAGTTGCAGGCGCGCGCGGCGCATGACGTGGGCGTGACCGCCTATGCCGGGACACCCGATTACCTGAAGGTGATCCTCGACAAGGCCGGGGAGATGGGCCTCGCGCTGAACATCACCAGGGCGGCGGTGGGGGGTGGCGCGCTGTTTCCGTCCCTGCGCGCGGAATACGCGGATCGCGGCATCCAGTGCCTGCAATGCTATGCCACCGCCGATCTGGGCAACATCGCCTATGAGAGCGCGGCCCAGGACGGCATGATCGTGGACGAGGGCGTGATCGTCGAGATCGTGCGCCCCGGCACCGGCGATCCGGTCCCCGAGGGGGAGGTGGGCGAGGTGGTGGTGACCACGCTCAACCCCGACTACCCGCTCATCCGCTTTGCCACCGGCGATCTGAGCGCCGTGATGGACGGGGAAAGCCCCTGTGGGCGCACCAACATGCGCATCAGGGGCTGGATGGGCCGGGCCGACCAGACCACCAAGATCAAGGGCATGTTCGTGCGCCCCGAGCAGGTGGCGGCCCTGGTGGCGCGCCACGACGGGATCGGGCGCGCCCGCGTGATCGCCAGCCGCGAGGGCGAGACCGACGTGATGACCGTGCGGATCGAGGCCACCGGCGGCGAGGCCGATCATTATGCCGGGGCGGTGAGCGAGGTGCTCAAGCTCAAGGGCCGGATCGAGATCGTGCCGCCCGGCAGCCTGCCCAATGACGGCAAGGTGATCGAGGATGCGCGCAGCTACGAGTGAGCATGGGAGGATATCGTCATGGTGATGCGTTGTATTCTGTCGGTGGCGCTGTGTCTCTTTTTCGCGGCGGGGCCGTCGCATGCGGCAGATATGGCGCTGATCCTCGATACCCGCGCGGGTGACGCGCGGCGTTCGGCGGTGGCGTTCGATCCGGGCGCGGCGCTGGAGGAGGCCGGGTTCGAGGTGGTGGCCCCGGATGGCCGCGGAGTCGCGCCGCTGCGCGCGGCGGCGCTCAATCTCGAGACACGGATATCGGCAGGCGAGGTGGCGCGGCTGGTGATCCTCGTCGCCGGAGAGATGGCCGGGGACGGGCGCGATAGCTGGCTCCTGCCGCGCGGCGCGGCTCCGGTCTCGCGGTTGCGCGTCGGTACGGCGGGGCTGTCGGTCAACGCGCTGTCGGCGATTGCCGGGGCGGTGGACGGGCCCGCGGTGCTGCTGCTGTCGCCGGAGACGGGCAATGCGGCGGGGGCGGGGCTGAGGCCGGGACTTGCGGGGTTTTCCGAGGTGACGGGCGTGACCTATGCCACCGGCCCGCGCAAGGGCATCGCCGCGCTTCTCGACGGTCCGCTGCTTGTCCCCGGTGCCAGCTTTGCCGAAGCGGCGCGCGCGGCCCCGGAGGGGGTGAGCCTGTCGGGCAACCTGTCGGGGCAGTCTGGTCTGATGGGGCCTGGGACGCTCTCCGAGGCGCAACGGGCCGAGGCGCGCGAGGATGGCTTCTGGCAGGCGGTGGACACGCTCGACACTGTGGCAGGCTATGATGCCTATATCGCCGCTTGGCCCGAGGGCCGTTACCTGAGTCAGGCGCGCGAGCGGCGCGACTGGCTGCGCGATGCGCCCGAGCGCGCGGCGCAGTCCGCCGAGGCGGCGCTCGGCCTGACCCGCGCGGCGCGGCGCGACGTGCAGCGCTGGCTGTCGGTGCTGGGCCATTACGAACGTGGCATCGACGGTATTTTCGGGCGCGGAACGCGCGGTGCCATCGCCGCCTGGCAGGATCGCGCGGGCATGGCGTCGACCGGTTATCTCGACGGCGATGCTCTCGCACGGCTGCGCGCCGATGCCGCCGCGCGGCAGCGTGAGATCGAGGAGAAAGAGCGGCGGGAGCAGATGCGCGAGGAGCGCCGCGACCGGGCGTATTGGCGCGACACCGGGCGCGGTGGCGACGAGGCCGGGCTGCGCGCCTATCTCGACCGCTACCCCGAGGGGCTCTTTGCCGACACCGCGCGTGCCCGCCTCGCCGGAATCGAGGAGGCCCGCCGGGACGAGGCCGACCGGGCGGCGCGCGCGGACTGGCGGGCGGCCCGCGAGGCCGATACGGCAGAGGCCTATGCCGCCTTCCTGCGCGACCATCCCGAGAGCCGCTTTGCCGGGGAGGCGCGCGCGCGCCTCGACGAAATCGAGCAGGGCCGCACCGAGCAGGAGGCCATCGCGCGGGCGCGCGAGGACGAGCGGATCTATGCCGGGGCCGAGGTGGTGCGCGTGCTGATCGAGCGCCGCCTCGCGCAGATCGGGGCCGAACCGGGGCCGGTGGATGGCCGCTTCACCGAGGAGACGCGCGACGCGATCCGCCGTTTCCAGCGTCACCGCGACCTGCCGGTGACCGGCTATGTCTCGCAGGCGACGGCGGCGGCGCTGATGGGGATGCGCTGACCCGCGTCAGGCGAAGCGGTTGGCGTCGTAGGGGGCGAGGTCGAAATTGGGGCGTCGCCCGGCGATCATGTCGGCGACAAGGCGCCCGGTCTTGGGCCCTGCCGTCAGGCCGATATGCTGGTGCCCGAACGCCGCGTGCACGCCGGTCTGGCCGATTTCGCCGATCAGCGGCAGGCTGTCGGGGGTCGAGGGGCGAAAGCCCATCCATTCCTCGACGCTGTCAAACGTCAGATCGGGGAAGACCTGCGCCGAGACGCGGCGGATCAGATCGAGCGGCGCGCGGGACGGCCCCTTGGCGATGCCGCCCAGTTCCACGGTGCCCGCGCAGCGCAGACCGTGGGCCATCGGGTTGACCGCGAATTTTCCGCTGGAGATCATCAGCGGGTGGCGCGGCATCTGCGACGGGCCTTTGAAATGCAGGTGATAGCCGCGCTCGGCCTCCAACGGCACCTTGAGGCCGAGTTTGCCCATCAGCGGTTTCGACCAGATGCCCGCCGCCAAAACAGCGGTATCGCAGGGCAGTGTCCCTTGATCCGTCACCACGCCGGTGATGCGCCCGTCGGTGAGGGTGATGTCGCGCACCTCGGCGCGGCGATACTGGCCGCCCTCGGATTCCAGAACCCTTGCGAGATCGGCCATGTAGGCGAGCGGGTCGCGGATATGGCCGTGACCCTTGAGCAAGGCGAGGCATTGGGTGGCGGGGCCCAGCATCGGCTCCACCTCCTGCACCGCGGCCCCCTCGATCACCTCGGGAATGTACCCCGCGGCGCGCTTCATCTCCCACCCGTAGCTGTCGGCGTCAAAGGCTGCGCGGCTGGGATAGGCGTAGGCGAAATCGCTGGTGGCGAGCCATTTTTCGGCCGGTGTGCCGCGCACCAGCGCGCGGTGCTGATCGACGCTGTCGCCGACGATGGGGGTCAGCCCCTCGACCATGCGGCGGGTACCTTCCGGGGTGGCGTTGCGGGTGAACTGCCACAACCACGGCAGCAGGCGCGGCAGGTAGGACCATTGCAGGAACAGCGGCGAGCGCGGGTTGCTGAGATATTTGATCGCGGTGGGGATCAGGTCGGGCGTGTTGACCGGCACGATGGCCCATTGCGCGAGCAGCCCGGCATTGCCCTGCGACGCCCCCGCGCCGGGATAGTCTCGATCCACCAGCGTGACCGCGTGGCCCGCGCGGCGCAGCCAGATGGCGGAACTCAGCCCGCAGATGCCTGCGCCGATGACGACGATGGTGCGGGGATGGCTCATGCGCGCGGGGCTCCTTCGGGCGATGTGGTCGCCCGAGAGGGAAGCGCAGGCCGCGCGCGGGTGCAAGCCCTGTCGCGCGAGGGGGCCGCGTTATTCCGCCGCGATGCGGATCACCGGCCCCATCCGCGCGAGGGCCTCCTCGGAGAGGTGGCATTTCACCTGATGGCCGGGGGCGAGATCGCGCACCGGCGGCACCTCGCGTTCGCACAGGTTGCCGGGCACCTCCGTCTTCCAGCGGCAGCGCGTCTGGAACGGACAGCCGGGCGGCGGGTTCATCGCCGAGGGCACGTCGCCCTCGAGCACGATATGGGTCTTTTCCACGCTGGTATCGGCGATCGGCACCGCCGACAGAAGCGCCTCGGTATAGGGGTGGTAGGGCGGCGAGAACACCTGATCCGTCGTGCCGATCTCGACCACATGGCCGAGATACATCACCATCACCCGGTCGCTGAGATAGCGCACGATGCTGAGGTCGTGGGAGATGAACAAGAGCGTCGTCTTGTGCTCGCGCTGGATCTCCATCAGCAGGTCGGTCACCGCCGCCTGCACGCTCACGTCGAGCGCCGAGACCGGCTCGTCGGCGACCACGATGCGCGCGCCGCCGGCAAAGGCGCGGGCGATGCCGACGCGCTGTTTCTGCCCGCCGGACAATTGCCGCGGCATCCGGTCGGCAAACTCGCGCGGCAGCTTGACCAGATCGAGCAGGCGCAGCATCTCGTCGCGCCGCGCCTGATCCGTCGCCCCGATCCCGAACACCTCCAGCGCGCGGATGATCTGGCGGCCCACGGTCATCGACGGGTTGAGCGTGTCGAACGGGTTCTGGAACACCATCTGCACATCGGCGACGGTCTGCGTGTCGCGCGCCTCGATGGGGGTCTGTTCGATATTGCGGTCGTCGAGCAGGATTTCACCATCGGTCGCCGTCTCCAGCCCCATGAGGACCTTGGCGAAGGTGGATTTGCCACAGCCCGATTCGCCGACGATGGCCAGCGTCTCGCTCTCGCGCGCCTCGAAGCTCAGGCTCTCGTTGGCCTTGACCACCTTTTTCGCGCCGCCGCCGCCAAAGAGCGCGTTGGCCGCCACCTCGTAATACTTTCTGAGCTTGTCCATCCGGAGCACGACCCGCCCAGGCGCGCCGGCCTCGTTCTGCGTCATCGCCGCGACCGGGGCGTGCCAGTCGATGTCATCATGACGCAGGCAGCGGGTGAAATGGCGGTCGTCGCCCTCGATCGCCGCCATCGGGATGTCGCCCGCGTCGCACAGCCCCTGTTTGAAGTAATCGCAGCGCGGCCCGAAATTGCAGCCCGGCGGGCGCTCGTGCGGCAGCGGGAAATTGCCGGGAATGGCCTTGAGCGGACGATCGTTCTTGTTTGCGCCCGGCAGCGGGATCGAGCGAAACAGCGCCTGCGTATAGGGGTGCTGCATCTTGTCGAACACGTCCTTGATGCTGCCGGTCTCCACCGCCTCGCCGGAATACATCACGCAGATGCGGTCGCAGGTTTCCAGCACCAGCCCGAGATTGTGGGAGATGAACAGCATCGAGGTGCCGTATTTGCGCCCCAGGTCCTTGACCAGATCGACCACCGCCGCCTCGACCGTGACGTCGAGCGCGGTGGTCGGCTCGTCGAGAATGAGCAGCGAGGGCTTGGACATCAGCGCCATGGCGATGACGATGCGCTGTTGCTGCCCGCCCGAGAGCTGGTGCGGGAAGCTCTTGAGGATGCGCTCCGGGTCCGGCAGCTTGACGTCGCTGACCACTTCGAGCGCGCGGGCCCAGGCCTCTTTCTCGGAGATGCCCTCGTGGATCATTGGCACCTCGATCAACTGCTTGCCGACCTTCATCGCCGGGTTGAGCGAGGCCATCGGCTCCTGATAGATCATCGCGATCTCGTTGCCGCGGATGTCGCGCAGCTCGGCGGCGCTCATCTGTCCCAGGTCGCGGCCCTTGAAGCGGATGGTGCCGTCGACGATGCGACCGTTGACGCCGAGATCCTGCATCACGCCCAGTGCCACGGTGGATTTGCCGCAGCCCGACTCGCCCACCAGGCCCACGGCCTCGCCCGGCTGCACAGAGACCGAGAAATCCATCACCGCCGGAATTTCGCGCAGGCGGGTGAAGAAGGAAATCGACAGGTTCCCGATCTCGAGGATCGGTCCGTCATAGTCCGGCGTGGCCATGTCCGTCTCCTTCATCTTTCCTCAAATACTCAATCCCGCAGGCTTTCCTCGCGCAGCCCGTCTGCCAGCAGGTTGAGCCCCAGCACCAGGCTCAGCAGCGCCAGCGCCGGCGGCAGCGCGGGGTGGAGGTAAAGCGACAGCAGTTTGCGCCCCTCGTTGATCGTGCTGCCCCAGTCCGGGCTCTCGGGGCTGAGGCCGAGGCCGAAGAAGCCCAGGGTGCCCAGCAGGATGGTGGTATAGCCGATGCGCAGGCAGAAATCGACCAGAAGCGGCCCGCGCACGTTGGGCAGGATTTCCCACAGCATGATGTACCACGGCCCCTCGCCACGGGTCTGCGCGGCGGCGACATAGTCGCGCGTCTTGATGTCCATGGTCAGGCCCCGCACGATGCGGAACACGGTGGGCGAGTTGACGAACACGACCGCCACGAACACCACCAGCAGGTTGGGTGGAAAGCCGACCAGGCCCAGCGGGTCTGCGTTCCACGCGATCCCCGAATAGAGCCACAGCCCCACCACCAACGTGATGCCGACATAGATGTTGCGCGTTTTCGGCTGCGTGTGAAAGCGCGAGTTCCACAACAGCACGAGGAAGATGATGGGAAAGATGAACAGCACGGCGGCCATGTAGACGGGGATACCTGTGAGCACGATCTCGGGCGTGACCAGCAGGTAGAAGAGCAGGATCACCGGGAAGGCGAGGATCAGGTTGGCGGCAAACGACAGCACCGTGTCGAGCCGCCCGCCGTAATAGCCCGCCGGCAGGCCCAGCGTGATGCCGACCATGAAGGCGAAGAGGCTGGCGAAGGGGGCGATCTTGATCACCTCCCACGCGCCCACGACCATGCGGCTGAACACGTCGCGTCCCAGGTTGTCGCCGCCCAGCAGGTAATAGGGATAGGCACCGGGCGCGACCTCGCCCATCAGCTTGGAATAGGGGGTGCCCGGCCCCTTGTTCTTCATCGAGGCGGATTGGTCGAGCACGTCATGCGTGGCGATCATGTCGAACGCTCCGGCGAGGATGCCGGTGAACACCCAGAACATCACCAGAGCAAAGCCCACCATGCCGATCGGGCTGTCGAACAGTTTGCCGTAAAGGCCCAGCCGCCGCTTGAAGGTGGCGGACAGCACGAAGGTGATGATCAGCGCGATCCAGACCGGCGTGAACCGCGCGAGCAGACGCAGGATGATTTCGCCCCAGCTCAGCAGGTCCATGGCAGCCTCCCGGCGGTTGTTCCCTGACGGCGCCGCGCCGCCCCCGTCATGCGCCGGCCAGACCGGAGCGTCTCTTGCCGTGGCGCCCGGCGTGCGGGCGAGTGTCCGGTCAGGCCGGACAATGACGGGGCCTGCGGGGGCAGCCGGGTGCTCATGTCACACTGATCCTCGGGTTGAGATAGACGTAGCCGATATCCGAGATGAGCTGCGTCACCAGCACGACGATGACCGAAACCACCGACACGGCGAGCAGCAGCTCGATGTCGTTGTTGCTCGCCGCCTGCACCAGCGTCCAGCCAAAGCCCTTGTAGTTGAACAGCGTCTCGACGATGACAACGCCGTTCAGCAGCCACGGGAATTGCAGCATGATCACCGTGAAGGGCGCGATCAGCGCGTTTCGCAGCGCGTGTTTCAGCACGATATTGGGAAAGCTCACCCCCTTGAGCCGGGCGGTGCGGATGTATTGCGCGGTCATCACCTCGGCCATCGAGGCGCGTGTCATCCGCGCGATATAGCCCATGCCGTAGAGCGCGATGGTCAGCACCGGCAGGAAGAAATTCTCGAACGACGGGTTCTCCATCGCGCTCGTCGCCGTGCCCTTGAACCATTTGAGCCCGACAGCAGAGCTTGCGAAGATGGCGATGAACAGCACGCCCGAGACGTATTCGGGCGTCGCCGTGGTGGTGATCGCAAAGGTCGAGAGCGTGCGGTCGGTGCGCGAGCCCTCGCGCATCCCCGCCAGCACCCCGAGGATCAGCGCGCCGGGCACCATCAGCAGCATCACCCACAGCATCAGCCGCCCCGTCAGGCCCAGCTTCTCTCCGATGATGCCGCTCACCTCGGCGCGGAACACGGTGGAATACCCCCAGTCACCCTGCAGGATGCCGCAGAAGCGCGGGGCCTCCCCGGCGGGGGTGTCCTGGTCGATGCAGCGCCCGCGCAGGGTGCCGTCCTCGCCCTCCTGCGTCCAGCCGGGCAGCACGCCCAGCCATTGCCCGTACTTCACCGGCAGCGGTTGCAGGTATCCGTTGCGCCCCAGATAGCTCGCCACCTCCTCGTCCGTCATGCGGAAATTGCCCTGCGTCTTGGCGAGCTTTTCGAGGTTCGGGTAGAGATTCGTCAGGAAGAAGACGATGAAGGTCAGGCAGAGCGCCGTGAGCAGCATGACGCCCACGCGGCGCAGGAAGAACTTGGCCAATGTCACGCCCCCCTGTCGGCGTATTTTGTCCAGTGACGCTAAGCGAGGGGGCGCGCCCGGTCCAGTTCAAATTGCGACACGAATAGCCCGAATGCGACCCCGGCCCGTCGGGCGGGCCGGGGGGATGGTTCAGAGCAGCGCCTCGGGGTGAACGGTCTCGATGCCGAGCGCCTCGCCCACCGCGGCGTAGGTGAGCTGACCCGCGTGGACGTTGAGGCCCGCCAGCAGGTGCGGGTCGTCGGCGCAGGCCTTTTTCCAGCCCTTGTCGGCCAGCGCCAGCATGAAGGGCATGGTGGCGTTTCCGAGCGCGATGGTGGAGGTGCGTGCCACGGCCCCGGGCATGTTGGCCACGCAGTAATGCATGATCCCGTCCACCTCGTAGACCGGGTCGGCATGGGTGGTGGCGCGCGAGGTCTCGAAACAGCCGCCCTGGTCGATCGCCACATCCACCAGCGCCGCGCCGGGCTTCATCATCCCGAACTGATCACGGCGCACCAGCTTGGGCGCGGCGGCGCCGGGGATGAGCACCGCGCCGATCACCATGTCGGCCTGCGGCAGCAGCTCTTCCAACAGACCGGCGGAGGAATAGCCGGTCTTGAACATGTCGCCGAATATGTCGTCGAGTGTGCGCAGACGGGGCAGCGAGCGGTCGAGCACGGTCACCTCCGCGCCCATGCCCGCCGCGATGCGTGCGGCATGGGTGCCCACCACGCCGCCACCGATCACGATCACGCGGGCGGGGCCCACGCCGGGCACGCCGCCCATCAGCACGCCGCGCCCGCCATTGGCCTTTTGCAGGGTCCAGGCACCCATCTGCGGGGCGAGACGGCCCGCCACCTCGGACATCGGGGCCAGCAGCGGCAGGCCGCCTGCGCGGTCCGTCACCGTCTCGTAGGCGATGGCGGTGCAGCCCGAGGCGATGAGATCGCGGGTCTGTGCCTCGTCGGGGGCGAGGTGCAGGTAGGTGAAGAGCACCTGCCCCTCGCGCAGCATCTTGCGCTCGACCGCCTGCGGCTCCTTGACCTTGACGATCATGTCGGCTTCGGCGAACACTTCGGCGGCGGTGGCGATGATGCGCGCGCCTGCGGCCTCATAGGCGGCGTCGTCGAAGCCCGCGCCGAGCCCTGCGCCGGATTGCACGATCACTTCGTGGCCGTGGGCCACGGCCTCTTTCGCGGCGATGGGGGTGAGGCCGACGCGGTATTCCTGTGGCTTGATCTCGGTGGGGCAGCCGATCTTCATTGGGGTCTCCTCCTGTTCTGATGGCAACAGTGTGCCGCGGATGACCCGCAAGGCGGTTGAAATTCCGCTCGCCACAGGGGCAATCTTGTGAATATATTTCGACAATTGGCAGGTTCTGAGGGAGGGTCTTGCGGCATGGCGCTGGATGACACGGACAGGCGGCTGTTGCGCGTGCTTCAGAAACGCGGGCGCATCTCCAACGCGGACCTCGCCGAGGCGGTGAACCTGTCGGCCTCGGCCTGTCACCGGCGGGTGCAGCGGCTGGAGGCCGAGGGCTATATCACCGGCTATGTCGCGCTGCTCGACGCGCGGAGAATGGGCGTGCCGGCGGTGATCTTTGTGGAGATCACGCTTACCACGCAGGCCGATGACGTGCTCGACGCCTTCGAAAAGGCGGTGGCGCGGGTGCCCGATGTGCTGGAATGCCACCTGACGGCGGGGGCGGCGGATTACGTGCTCAAGGTGGTGGCCGAGGATACCGAGGATTTCGCCCGCATCCACCGTCAATACCTCGCCCGCCTGCCCGGCGTGGCCAAGATGCAGTCGAGTTTCGCGCTGCGCACGGTGTTCTCGACCACGGCGCTGCCGGTCAACGGCTGACGGCCTGCGCGGCTTGACCGCGCGGGGCGGGGCGAATACGGATCGAATTCGTCGGATCAACGCCGGAGCCCGTCCCCCGAGATGAGCGAGAGTTTCCTGCACCGCCTCGCATGGATCGTGGTGATCCTGTGCCTCGCGCCCATCGTGGCGGCGGCGCTGGCGGCGCTGACGGGCGATCTCGATACCTGGCGCAACGTGCTCTCGTCGGTGCTGCCGCGCTACACGGCCAACACGCTCAGGCTGGTGGCGATCGTGGCGGTGGGCACGGCCATCATCGGCGCGGGGGCGGCATGGCTGGTGACGGTCTACCGCTTTCCGGGCGTGCGCCTTCTGGAGGTGACGCTGGCGCTGCCGCTGGCCTTTCCGGCCTACGTGATGGCGTATGCCTATACCCACATGCTGGATCATCCCGGCCCGGTGCAGACGGCGCTGCGCGCGGTGATGGGATGGGGCCCGCGCGAGTACTGGTTTCCCGAGGTGCGCTCGCTTGGCGGCGCGGCGGCGATGCTGACCATCGTTCTCTATCCGTATGTCTACCTGCTGGCGCGTGCCTCGTTCCGGCAGCAATCGGCCAACGCGTTCCTCGTGGCGCGCACGCTGGGGCGCTCGCCCGCGCGGGCGTTCTGGCATGTGGCGCTGCCGATGGCGCGGCCCGCGATCGCCGGGGGCGTGCTGCTGGCGATCATGGAGACCATCGCCGATTTCGGCACGGTGGCGTTCTTCAACGTTCAGACCTTTGCCACCGGCATCTACCAGGCGTGGTTCAGCCTTGGCGACCGGGCGGCGGCGGCGCAGCTTGCGCTGTGCCTGCTGGCCTTTGCGCTGCTGCTGGCGGGGCTGGAACGGGCGAGCCGGGGGCGGGCGCGCACGGCGGGGCGTGGCGGCCGGTTCGAGACGATGGAACGTCCGCGCCTGCGCGGCGCGGCGGCGGCGGGGGCGTTCGCCTTCTGCTTCCTGCCGGTTCTGCTGGGCTTTCTGCTGCCTGTGGTGATGCTGGGGGTGATGGCGGTGGGCTCGGGGCAGGACCTGCTGGCCCCGCGTTACCTCGGCTTCATGTCCAACTCGCTGGTGCTGGCCTCGGTCGCGTCGGTGCTGACGGTGCTGGGCGCGGTACTGGTGGGGTTCCGCGCGCGGATGCGGCCCGGGCGGGCCTCGCGCGCGCTGGTGGTGGGCGCGGGGCTGGGATACGCGGTGCCCGGCGGCGTGATCGCGGTCGGGCTGATGGTGCCGATGGCGGCGTTCGACAATGCGCTTGACGCGGTGATGCGCGACTATTTCGGTATCCGCACCGGCCTGCTGATCACCGGGTCGATCTGGCTGATGGTGATGGCCTATGTGGTGCGGTTCATGGCCGCCGCGCTCAACGCCTATGACAGCGGCATGGCGACGGTGCCGCACAATCTCGACGCGATCGGGCGGTCGCTGGGGCAGCCGGGGCCGGGGCTTCTGCGGCGGGTGCACCTGCCGGTGGCGCGGACCTCGGTGCTGACGGCGCTGCTGATCGTGTTCGTGGACGTCATGAAGGAGTTGCCCGCGACGCTGATCCTGCACCCGTTCAACTTCCAGACGCTGGCGGTGCAGGCGCACCGCCTCGCCTCGGACGAGCGGCTGGCCGAGGCGGCGGTGCCGTCGCTGGTGCTGGTGGCGTTCGGCCTCATCCCGGTGGCGATCCTGTGCCGGACACTGGGCCGCGACGCACAGAGCCGCCGCGCGGCGCGGCTGGGGGCGGCGATCTCGGCGGGGTGAGGGGAATGAGTGTGCTTCTTCTCCGCGCGCACCGCGTCACATTCCATGTCGAGTGCCTCAAGCGCATGAGAGTGCCGCTAAACAGATCAATGCTTGAGCAATACGGGCATCTACTCGACGACACCGGCGAAGATCACGGATAGGCCGCGCCCGGTGCTTCCAGCCACGCGGGCCTCGTAGCGTGACCGGATCTCGGTACCAAAGCTGTTCTGCGCCGCAACCTCTCCGTGCACTTCATAGGTGCAATCCCCGCGCTGGGTGATCACCGGATCGGACCAGACATCGAACCGTGCGCTGCCTGGCGATTTCAGTTCGCCGCGCACTGCCTCTTTAGCCACAGAATACGCCCGGCTTTCAGAGCACGTCATGACCTTGCCGTAGCCGAACACGGCTGCACCAGCGAGCACCCCGATCAGCGCGGTTGTTACTATCGCTTTTTTCAGCTCGATGGCCATCGTCGTTAAACTCACACTATCGGATCAGGCTATGCAACGATAGTGGGACTCGGCATAGATGTCGACTTGCGTCAAATTCGCATGAATCGCGAGGACAGGAAGGGAGTCGGACGGCACACGGCTTCAAATGTTTCGGTGCCGACATAACCACTTTTTGACGCTGTTTGGAGTCTGCTACCAAGCGTTTTAACTATGTGCGCCATCGCGGATAAGTCCCACGCGGAGTTCGCTTCAATAGTTTGCACTAGATCAATCTCGCCCGCCCTATTCCGGCCTTTGAAGGCTGAACGTCTCGCGCACCACCGTGTAGTCCATGTAGCCCAGCCGCGAGAGCGGGTTGTAGCGGGTGACGTCGAAGCGGCCATCGTTGAGGCAGGCGTCATCCATGTAGACGCCCGTGACCTCGCCGAAAACGACGACATTGGCCTCGCCGGGAAGCTGCACGATCTGCGTCAGGCGGCATTCGAGCGCGGCGGGGCTGGCGGCGACGCGGGCGCAATCCACCGTCTCGCACGCGGCCTTTTCCAGCGCGGCGTCGGCGAACTCGTCCACCTCGCGGCCCCACGGCCCCGAGGTGCGGTTCATGGCGTCGGTCAGCGCCTCGCTCACCACGTTGACGCAGAACACGCCCGTCTCGCGGATATTGGCGACGCTGTCCTTGGTGCCGTCGCGGTCGGGCTTCACGGAAGTGGAGGCGAACATCACCTGCGGCGGCACATAGGCCACCGCGTTGAAGAACGAATAGGGCGCGAGGTTGTCGCGGCCTTCGCTGTCGCGGGTCGATATCCAGCCGATCGGGCGCGGCGTGACGATGGCGTTGAACGGGTTGTGCGGCAGGCCGTGGCCGTCCTCGGGGCGGTAGAACATGCTCTCTCCTTCGGGGGTGATCCGGTTTGTGCCAGCGGTAACGCCGTGCTACGCGCCCTTCCAGTCAATTCTCGCGAAGGTGCGGCGCGTCATGGTCGAGCTCGGGCCCGAGGGGCCGCAGGATCTGTGGGAGGTCGAGGCGCTCTTTGACCTGTGCTTCGCGCCGGGGCGCGAGGCGCTGTCGTCCTACCGGCTGCGCGAGGGCGTGGCCCCGGTGGCCGAGCTGTGTCTGGTGGCGCGCGAGGACGGCATCGTCGCGGGTGCGATCCGCTACTGGCCGGTGCGGGTCGGTGCGGCGCGCGCGCTTCTGCTGGGCCCGGTGGCCGTGCACCCCACCCACCAGGGCGAGGGGTTGGGCGGCTGGCTCATCCGCGAGAGCGTCGAGCGGGCGCGTGCCCTGCGCTGGGCACGGGTGATGCTGGTGGGCGACACACCCTATTACGGGCGCTTCGGCTTTGCCCGGCTCGACGGGGTCGCGATGCCGCCGCCGACGGATCCTGGCCGTGTGCTTGGGCTCGCGCTCGTGCCCGGCGCGTGGGACGGGGTCAGCGGCAAGGTGATGCCTGCCGCCGACGCTGAATGATGCTGTCGGGCGACGGCGTGTGCCGGTCCGGCCGGACTTCGCCCGAACCGCACGCCACACCTCAGATGGTCTGATCGTAGTCGCCGACACCCGGCTCGGTGCGGATGACCGCGTCGAGATCGGCAAAGATCGCGCGCATCTCGGCTTCGCTCTCGCTGCTTTCGCAGACCACCACGAGGTTGGGCGTGTTGCTTGAGGCGCGTACCAGCCCCCAGGAGCCATTGTCGAGGATGACGCGTGCGCCGTTCACCGTCACCACCTCCTTGATGGTGCGGCACGCGACAGGCTCGCCCGCCTCGTGCTTGGCGACCAGCCGCGCGACGATGCGCTCCAGCACCTGATATTTCTCGGTATCGGCGCACCAGGGCGACATGGTGGGGGTGGACCAGGTCACCGGCAGGGCGCGCCGCAGGTCCGACATCGACATTTCCGGGTTGCGGTCCATCAGCTTGCAGATCTCAACGGCCACGCGCATGCCGCAGTCATAGCCGCGCCCCACCGGCTCGGCCAGAAAGTAGTGCCCGGATTTCTCGAACCCGGCCAATGCGCCGAGTTCCCTGACCCGGCGCTTCATGTGGCTGTGCCCGGTCTTCCAGTAATCCGCCCTGGCACCGTGCTTGCGCAATTCGGGGTCCGAGGCGAACAGCCCGGTGGATTTCACATCCGCGACAAAGGTCGCATTGGGGTAAATCTTCGACAGATCCCGCGCCATGATGACGCCCATCTTGTCGGCGAAAATCTCTTCGCCCTCGTCATCGACCACGCCGCAGCGGTCGCCGTCGCCATCAAAGCCAAGCGCGAAATCGGCCCCCGTGGCGCGCACCGTCGCGGCCATGTCGTGCAGCATTTCCATCGCTTCGGGGTTCGGGTTGTAATGCGGGAAGGTATAGTCGAGCCGGGTGTGCGAGGGGATCACCTCGACGCCGATGCGCTCCAACAGCTCGGGCGCAAAGGCCGAGGCGGTGCCGTTGCCGGTGGCGCAGACGACGCGCAGCTTGCGGGTCATCCTGAAATCGCCCGCGAGGTCGTCAAGATAGGCCTCGCGCACGCCATCGACAAATTCATACGCCCCGCCCGGATGCGGCTGCCCGCGCCCCTCCAGCACGATACCCTTCAGTTCGGCCATCTCGTCGGGGCCATGCGTCAGCGGCCGCTCGAACCCCATCTTGACCCCGGTCCAGCCGTTCGGGTTATGCGAGGCGGTGACCATGGCGACGGCGGGCACATCGAGGTGAAACTGCGCGAAATACGCCATCGGCGACAGGCAGGGTCCGATATCCTTGACCGTGATGCCGGCCTGCATCAGCCCGAGGATGAGCGCGTTCTTGATGCTCAGGGAATAGTCGCGATAATCGTTGCCGACCGCGATCACCGGCGCGATCCCGCGCGCGCGGATCTGCGTGCCGAGCCCGAGGCCAAGCGCGGTGATGCCGGGCAGGTTGATCTCGTCGGGGTATTTCCAGCGCGCGTCGTATTCGCGAAAGCCGGTGGGCGCGATCATCGGGTCGCGCAGAAACGCCCACGTGTTGGGGGTGACGGTGGGCAGGGGTCTGGTCATCAAAGGAACCGGTCCGCGGTCAAAGGGTGATCGGGTGCGCCTTGGCCAGCCGGTCGAACGCCATCAGCGTGTCGATGAGCGCGGGCATCTGATCGAGCGGGATCATGTTGGGCCCGTCGGAGGGGGCGGTGTCGGGGGCCTCGTGCGTCTCGATGAAGACGGCGGCCACGCCGAGCGCCACCGCCGCGCGGGCCATGACGGGGGCGAATTCGCGCTGTCCGCCGCTGCTGCCGCCCTGCCCGCCGGGCTGCTGCACCGAATGGGTGGCGTCCATCACCACCGGATAGCCGGTGCGCGCCATCTGCGGCAGGCTGCGCATGTCGGCCACGAGCGTGTTGTAGCCGAACGACGTGCCGCGCTCGGTCAGCAGGATGCGGCGGTTGCCGGTCGCTTCGATCTTGGCCACCACGTTGGGCATGTCCCAGGGGGCCAGGAACTGGCCCTTCTTGACGTTGATCGCCGCCCCGGTCTCGCCCGCCGCGAGCAGCAAATCCGTCTGGCGGCAGAGAAAGGCGGGGATTTGCAGCACGTCGGCGACCTCGGCCACCGTTGCGCATTGATCGGGCAGGTGCACATCCGTCAGCACCGGAATCCCGAGCGTGTCGCGCACCGATTGCAGCACCTTGAGCCCCTCGTCGAGGCCCAGCCCGCGCCGCCCCGAGAGCGAGGTGCGGTTGGCCTTGTCGAAACTGCCCTTGAAGATCAGCCCGGCCCCGGCGGCGCGGCACGCCTCCTGCAGACTGCCGGCGATCATCCGGGCATGATCGGCGGATTCGAGCTGGCAGGGACCGGCGATGAGGGTGAGCGCCCGGTCATTGCCGAGCGTCAGGTTGTTGAGATCGACATGTTGCATATCAGGAAGACACCTGTTCGCGCAGAATGGACGCCGTGAGCGAGATCATCAGGTAGATACCAGAAAAGATCAGGAAGGCCAGAACGGTGTTTTCGAACACCTTCGGATAGGCGGCTTCCTGCGGGGCGACGGGGCGCGCGCTGACGGTGAGATAGCGCACCTGCTTGTTGGCCTCGACCTGCGCCATGCGCATCGATTCGAGCGCGGATTGCATCACCAGATCGGCGGTGGCGAGATCGGCCTGCGCCATCTGGATCGCCGCCGTCTTGGAGGCGAGCGATTTTTCGCCCGCCGCGGCGTCGGTCAGGCGGCGTTTCTGGCTGTCGAGCTCGGCGCGCAGCACCGAGATCTCGCTCTCGAGCGCCTCGACCCTGGCGGCGTTGGGGCGCGGGTTGTTGTTCTGGATGCTGAGCGCGAGCTCCTTTTCCTGGAGTTGAAGCTCGACGGTGTTGATGAGGTTGCGGATGCCGGCGATCTCGCCCTCGGGATCGAGGATGCTGTCTTCCTGCAGCGAGACGAGCCGCTCCTGCGCCTCGCGGCGCTCGGCCTTGGCCCGCTCCAGGCTCTCGGCGGCGGTCTCGACCGCGTCGTTGCGCTTGTCGCGGCTGAGTTCGTCCACGCGCTCCTCGGCATAGGCGATGAGCTGTTCGTTGAACCGCACACTGGTCTCGGGGTTGGCGGCGATCACCTCCATCCGCATCACGCCCTCGGTCGGATCGTAGCCGATCTTCACATGGTCGCGGAAATGGCTGTAGAGGTCCTCGGTGCTGGCATCCGCGTCGAGCCGCTGGACCGGGTCGATCCGGGGCTGGCTGAAATGTGCGCGATAATCCTGTTCCCGGTCGAGACGCAGCATGGCATCCTTGGATTCCAGGTATTCCTGCGTGGCGATCGCGTCCTGGCCGGTGGCGAACTGGCTGGGGATGAGGCCGCCGAGCCCGCCCTTGCCGCCGCCGCCGCCATCGGCCGACAGGATCAGGAAGGCCGAGTTGGACGAATACATCGGCGTCGCCATCACCGCGAAATAATAGCCCGCGAGAAAGGTGGGCAGGATGACGAAGGCCGCAAGCCGCGAGAACAAGAGCAGCAGCTTGCGCCGCCGGCGTCTGGCGATGTCGCGCTGGATGCCGACGATCTCGCTGGCGCGGCGGTCTGCGGGGGCGGTCTCGGTGGCGGGCAGGTTATGGCCCGGCGCCGGCACCGTCTGCGGCAGTTGCACGCGGTCCTCCCCCGGGGGCTCGCCGTCGCCCTTGCCCTTGACGAGTTCGAGCATGGTGGTGCGCTGGAACGGATCGACACCACGGGCGCGCAAGAGCCGCACCGCGTCGAAATCCGAGGTTGGGGCAAGCCCGTGCTTCTGTGCCACGCGGCGCGCCATGCGCAATTCGCGCCCCGTCAGCCCCTCGCGGCGGATGTCGTCGATGCTGGTGCCCGGCGCCCCGGCGCGGGTCTGGTCGATCTGGCCGTCGCGGGGCGGCTCCGGCTGCGGCTCCGGTTGCGGCTCGGCCTGCGGGTCCGCTTGCGGGTCCGGCGCATGACCGGGCTGCGCCAATGCGTCGGGCCGGGCCTCGGCGGCGTTGCCGTGATGCCCGTGATGCCCCGTGGCGGCGGTCGCGGCGGGGGCGCTGCGGCGGATGCGGAATTTGCTAACCTTGGGTTTCGTAGTCATAAAGCTCTTTTGCCTCTTCCAAGGTGTCGAACATGTGCAGCTTGCCGCCCATCAGAACGGCGGCGGAACTGGCGAATTTCTCGAGCACGCGCGGATCGTGCGAGACGATGATGATCGTGGTGGTGCGGAGCCTTTCCTGCAGGATCTGCCCGGCCTTGCGGTTGAACTCGACATCGGTGGTGCCGGGCATGCCCTCGTCGATGAGATACATGTCGAAATCCAGCGCCAGCATCAACGCAAAGCTGAACCGTGCGCGCATCCCCGAGGAATAGGTGCCCAGCGGCTGGTCGAAATACTCGCCCAGCCCGCACAGCCAGCGGCAATAGGCCTCGACGTAATCGGGCTCGATGCCGTAGAGCTGGGCGATGTAGCGCGCGTTTTCCCGTGCCGACAGGCGCGAGACGACCCCGCCCATGAACCCCAGCGGAAACGAGATGCGGCAGCCGCGGCGGATCACGCCCTCGTCGGGCTTTTCCAGCCCCGCCATCATGTTGATGACGGTGGTCTTGCCGGTGCCGTTCGGCGCGAGGATGCCGAGGCTGCGCCCGATTTCGACGCGGAACGAGACCCTCTCCAGGATCACCTTGTACTGTGTTCCCGTCCAGAAGGACTTGGAGACGTTTTCGAACTCGAGCATTCACAGCGTCCTGTTGATCGTCCGCGTCTTGCCAGTGGTCCCGGTTGCCGGGGCCGTGCGGGTCGCGTCATTATTCCTGATCTGCGGACAATATGCCATTGGATCAGGGCAATATTATGCAAGAGGCAACGAACATCGTGGCAATTTCCTGTCCTTGCACCGGACCGAACTTGCCGGAAACGATCCGCGCGGGATAGGCTGCACAGGGTCGCAGCAACCGGGGCACAGGGATGACAGGCGCGGTGCAGGAGATTCCCCCGCAGACGCTGGCAAACTGGCAACGCATCGTGGACCTCATCGCCCGCCTCGCGGACGTCCCCGCAAGCCTGGTGATGCGCAGCGACCCGCCGCATCATTCCGTCCATGTCAGCAGCGCCGGCGGTGACAACCCCTATGTGCCGGGCCTGCGGTTCACGCTGGGCCCGCGTCTCTACTGTCACGGCGTGATGAGCCGCGACGGAGAGCTGGTGGTCGAGGACGCCCATCAGGACCCGGACTGGCACGACAATGACGATCTCGAACACGGCATGAGCTTTTACATCGGCTACCCGCTGAAATGGCCCGATGGCCGGGTGTTCGGCACGATCTGCGTGCTGGATCGCCGCCGCAACCGCCGCGCGCTGATGTTCCGCGAGGGGCTGCGCGAATTCGCGCGTGTGATCGAGGCCGATCTCGCGCTGCTGTCGGAGATGGCCGGGCGCAAGGCGCTGGAGCGGGATTTGCAGAGCGCGCTCGACGAGATGGAACAGCGCGTTGCCGACCGCACCCGCGATATGGAAGAGGCCAACACCGCCCTGCGCGTCCTTCTGGCCAATCTCGAAGCGGCGCGGGCCGAGCATGACAAGGGTGTCGCGCAGCAGATCAAGGGGCTGGTCATGCCGCATCTGGGCAAGCTGCGGGCGCGGGTCGGCACCGACGAGACCGCCGCGCTCTACCTGCGCCTGATCGAGGAGAACCTTGCCCGGCTTACCGGCGCTCAGGCCGCCGGGCTGACCGCGCTGATGGACGGGCTGACCCCGACCGAACGCGACGTGGCGCAGATGGTCCTGCGCGGCATGACCACCAAGGACATCGCCCGGGCCCTGTCGCGCGGGACCAGCACGGTGGATTTCCACCGGCGCAACATACGCCGCAAGCTCGGCCTCGGGGGCAGTGGGCGAGGGCTGCGGGCGCTGTTGCTCGACCGTCAGGGATAGCGATGTGTCGATGCTCGCGACGGGACAGAGGGGGTGGTCGTCTGCCAGGTGAGTGTCCGATATTGGCCTCTTGCTGCCGTTGACCCATCAGGTGATGAGCCGCGCGAGCGCCAGCCCGCGGGATGGCGATGCAAGGGCTGGTCTATTGCGCTTTATGTCGGGGTTCCCGAGTAATATCAAAGCCTTGCGCCAGCGGCACCCAATCGCCAGCCCTGTCGGGCGGGTCATGCCAGAGGCATGCCTCTGGCATGACCGCTCGCGCGGCGGCGTGCAAGCACGCCTTGATTCCGCGCGGGGGAAGGCAGGCGAATGGCGGGAACAGGCCAATCTTGACCTTGAGGTCATTCGGATAAAGGCCAGCCAGGCCCCCATACCCGACAATCGAAAGGGACCGACATTTCGCTCTGTCCGCAATCAAGGATAAATAGGGGGATTTGCCCCGCATTTCGCCCCGGTTTTTCCCATAGTCCGGCCTTGTGTGCGCGCTGTTACCCTGTCCCCGCCGGGATGCACCCGGCGACAAGCAAGACAACAGGGATGACATCATGGACAGAAAAGACATCAAACCCGCGCTGATCGATGGCCGCTCCGGGGGGCTTGCCCCCGGCGTGTCGCGGCGCTCGTTCTTCATGGCCGCCGGGGCGGCGGGGATCGGTGCTGCCACGCAGGTGATCGGCGCGCGCCCCGCCGAGGCGCAATCGACGGCCTGGCTGCAACCGGGTAACAACAACCACGTCATCGACCTTCAGGATGAGACCGGGCAGCCGGGCGAGGGCAGCGTCGGTCTCGATTTCTACGGCCATTGCGCGTTCAGGATCACCTCGCCCAAGGGCGCGACGGTGCTGTTCGACCCGTGGCGCGACGATCCCTCCGGCGCCTGGGGGATGTGGTTCAAGACCGAGTTCCCCGAGACCGTGGTCGATATCTGCATGTCCACCCACGCCCATTTCGACCATGACGCGGTGGACCGGCCGCACTCCACCATGGTGCTCGACCGGATGGTGGGCCGCTTCGATTTCGCCGATCTCAGCATCACCGGTTTCGCCGACAAGCACACCTGCGTCGCCCCCGGCTGGTATCACTGGACCGATGCGCTGGCCGAATTCGGCGTCGATGCCTGCCCGCCGAACAACGTGGGCCACATGGACAACGTGGCATTTCTGGTCGAGACCGGCGGCATCCGCACGCTGATCTGGGGCGACAACCGGCACAACCCGTCCGAGGCCTTCTGGCAGTCGGTGGGGCGGGTCGACGTGCTGACCCTGCCGGTCGACGGCTCCGAGCATATCCTCTCGTTCGAGCAGGGCAACGAGATCGTCGCCCGGCTCAAGCCGCGGATCGTGATCCCCACGCATTACCTCAACGAGACCACAAGCTACACGCTGACCACGCTTCAGGTCGCCGATGACTGGGTGAAGGCGCAAAGGAACCACCGCTTCCTCGACGGGCCAAGCCTGCGCCTCGACGCCGCCGAAATCGCCGGAATGGAGCAGGAGTTCCACTATTTCGGCCATCACGCGATGACCGCCTGACCACGCCGGGGCGTGGCACATCGGGCACGGGGGGCGCATCGCGTCCCCCGGTTTGCGTGGTGCCGATTGCCCGCCGCGTGCCGCTGGGCTAGGGACAGGCAGGAAAAGGCCCGAACGGGGAACGCCATGAGCCGGATTTGCCATATCGAACTGGATGACGCCAACCTGCCGCCGCCCACGCCCGAGATCGAGCAGGAGCGCAAGGTGGCGATGTATGACCTCATCGAGGAGAACAGCTTTGCCCTGCCGCTGCGCGACGATCGGCGGGTGCCCGACGGCCCCTACCGCGTCGGCCTCGCGATCCGCGACAAGCGGCTGGTGTTCGACATCCGCACCGAGGACGGCGAGCCGGCGGCCGAGTTTCACCTGTCGCTGTCGCCGTTCCGGCAGGTGGTCAAGGATTACTGGGCCATCTGCGAGAGCTATTTCGACGCCGTGAAGAACATGCCGCCCGGCCAGATCGAGACCATCGACATGGCCCGCCGCGGCATCCACAACGAGGGCGCGCGCGTGCTGGCCGAGCGGCTGGAGGGCAAGGCGGAGGTGGACGCCGACACCGCGCGGCGGCTGTTCACGCTCATCTGCGTGCTGCATCACGGGGGCTGAGCGGATGCCCGCACCCCTGCCGCAATCGGTGCTGTTCTGCTGCGATCACAACGCGGTGCGCTCGCCGATGGCGGAGGGCATCATGAAGAAGTTCTACGGCACCGAGAGCTACGTGCAGTCGGCGGGCGTCAAGAGCGACATGGATATCGACGGCTTCGCCATCGCCGTGTGCCGCGAGATCGGGGTCGAGCTGGAACGCCACCGCACCCGCAGTTTCGACGAGATGGAGCAATGGGGCGACGACCTGTCGTCGTTCGACCTGATCGTCGCGCTGAGCCCGGCGAGCCAGCGCCGCGCGCTCGATCTCACGCGGTTCTTTCACCTCGATGTCGTTTACTGGCCGATCATGGACCCCACCGGGCTTGCGCAGGACCGCGAGGCCAAGCTTGTTGCCTATCGCAAGACCCGCGACCAGATCGTCGGCCACCTGACCGGGCGGTGGGGGCCGCCCCAGACCGGGGAGGAAACATGAACGAGACCGTGAGTGGACCGGTGCGGGAGGTGATAAATTGTGCGCGCCGCATGACTTTGGCTGATAAGAATCTGGTATTACCATTTGAGGTTGAACGCTAACAACCCATCGGACTACGCTCCCCTGACTTTTGAAAGGATCGCGAGATGGAACGTCCAGATTATCTTGTTCAGGGAGAGGCTGCGCGCCTTTTTCCGGTTTTGGCGACGACGTCAAAAGAAGGGCGAACAACTTCAATTGTGCTGGCCTGTGTTTCGAAGATCGAGGAGTTCGGCGCTGACCTATTGACTACGATCGGACAGCGTGTCGGCAAGAGGGCGCAGATCGGATCCTTCACTGAGATTGTATTTAAAAGCGAAAAGGCAAAGGTCAATGATCGTCCTGACGGCCTGATCGTTTTGCGAAGCGGGACCAAAGAGTGGCGCGCATTGGTAGAGGCCAAGGTCGGGAATGCCGAGCTTGGGTTTGAACAGGTCGAAAAATATCGGGAGATCGCAAAAGAGCAGGGCATCGACTGCGTCATAACGATTTCCAATCAGTTTGCGACCACACCGATCAATCATCCAATCGAGGAGGTCCGTAAAAGCAGGTCCAAGATACCGGTCTACCATTGGTCGTGGATGTCCATCCTGACCATTATCGACTTGTTGTTGAACCGAGATGGTGTGGCGGACGAGGATCAGAAACTGCTTTTGAACGAGTTGCGACGGTTCCTGACCCACGAGAGTGCCGGGGTTAAGGGTTTTGATCGTATGCCGCCGGAGTGGGGCGAGATCAATCGCTTGGTCTCAGCAGGCGGCAAGATACCGGTGAAGTCTCATGAAGCGGGCGCAGTGCTCGACGCTTGGCATCAGGAAACCCGTGACCTGTCGCTCATCCTTAGTCGTCAAGCTGAAACATTGGTCACGGAGAAGCTGCCGAGGAAACACCGCAATGCAACGTCGGAGCGCCGAAAGGACGAATTGTCAATACTTAGGGACACGGGTCAACTCAGATCGGCGCTTGACATACCCGACGCCGCCGCGCCCCTCGAGGTGGTCGCAGATATTGCCCGTAGAACCATCGACATAGGCATGACCCTGCGCGCACCCGAAGACAAGGTATCGTCCAAGGCACGGGTCAACTGGTTGCTAAGGCAGATAAAGTCGGAAAAGTTAGGCGAGGTGTTCGTTAGATTGAGTTGGCCGGGACGAAGCGAAGCCACGCAGTTTCCGGTCGCGGATTTGCTGGCCGATCCAAGTATCTGCGAGAAGGACAAGGCTGGGCTTCAGGTTGTGAAATTCCATATCTTTATGGCGAAACGCCTTGGAGGGAAATTTACGCAGCAAACGAACTTCATAAAGGAGTTGGAGGATGCGGTGCCATTGTTCTATCGAGAAATAGGTCAGAACCTTGCCGCGTGGCGTAAACCGGCACCGCGTATCAAGTCGGATCGGTCTTCCTCTGCTGATGTGAGCGTCTCGGCTTTGCAGGATGAGGCGGAGGAGGGCATGGAGGAGTGACCCGCGACCAGATCGTCGGCCACCTGACCGGGCGGTGGGGGCCGCCCCAGACCGAGGAGGAAACATGAACGAGACCGTGCGCGCCTATTTCGAGGCGTTCAACCGGGGCGACACAGAGGGGATGATCGCCTGCCTGAGCGACGATGTGCGGCATTTCGTCAACGAGGGGCAGGTGCGGACCGGCAAGCCCGCGTTTCGCGCCTTCTGCGGTCACATGAGCCGGTGCTATGCCGAAGAGCTGACCGACATGGTGATCCTCAACGCCGGGGGCGGCACGCGGGCGGCGGCGGAATACATCGTCAACGGCACCTACCTGGAGACCGACGAGGGCCTGCCGGAGGCGCGCGGCCAGAGCTATCGGCTGCCCGCCGGGTCGTTCTTTTCGCTTGAGAACGGCCTGATCACCCGCGTCGTGACCTACTACAACCTCGCCGACTGGATGCGGCAGGTCTCGGCATGATCGCGGTCGGGCGGCTGACCGGCGACGCGCTCACCGCCGCGTTGCCCGATGTGGCGCGGCTGCGGATCGAGGTGTTCCGCGCGTTTCCCTATCTCTACGACGGTGATCTCGCCTACGAGGAAAGCTATCTTCAGGTCTACCGCGAGAGCGGCGACGCGATCCTCGTCGGCGCGTGGGACGGCGACCGGCTGGTGGGGGCCGCGACCGGCACGCCGATGGAGGATCACGCCGATGATTTCGGCGCGGCGATGGCGGGCTGCGGGGTGCCGCTGGAGCGGATATTCTACTGTGCCGAGAGCGTGCTCCTGCCCGGCTGCCGGGGGCGGGGGATCGGTCACCGCTTCTTCGACGCGCGCGAGGCGCACGCCGGCGCGCTGGGCCGCACGCATTGCGCATTCTGCGCGGTGGTGCGCCCGCATGATCATCCCCGGCGCCCCGAAGGCTACCGTCCGCTCGACGGCTTCTGGCGCAAGCGCGGCTACGCGCCGGTCGAGGGTGCGGTGGCGCGGTTCCGCTGGAAGGACATCGACAGCGCCGCCGAGACCGACCATGCCCTGCAATTCTGGATGCGGGCGCTGTAGGGGGCGGGGTGGGTGAAACCCACCATTGCCCCGCAGCGCCGCGCGCGGTGGATTGGCACCCACCCCACGCTTGCTGCGTGTGCGATGAAGGCCGGGTGAGAGCCCGGACCCTGCGGTACAGCGGATCGGAGCGGCCGATGGGAATGGCCTGGAGGGGACATTGGGGTGAGCCGCGCATCGACGGGCCGCGGCGCGGCGATCCGACGGTCTTGCTGCTGCGCTTTATGGCAGCCACATCCGAAAAAGACCCGAGCGGCGCGCAGGTTGCAGCCAAATCGCCGTGCCGTGGGGGCGGGTCATGCTGAAAGCATGCCTCCGGCATGACCGATGCGCGGCGGCGTGCAAGCACGCCTCGATTCCGCGCATTTTCACCAAGACCTGAACGGCAGCAAAAGACCATAAAGGGTCACATCCACCCCCGCGACAGACCGCTCCGTCACCCGTCTTGCCAGGTCCCGGCCCGCGCGGCGAAGCTCGGCTATCGCGGACATCACCAGGGGCCATCGGTCCGCTCCGGGCTGACCCCGGTCGCTTGTACCGATCCGGAGTATCGCCACCGCGAGCCCGCCCTCGTCACCTCCCCAACACTCCCCGCTCGAACGCCGCCCGCCGTTCCGCCTCGGCCTGCCGGCTGATGGCGTCGCGGCGGCGGGCCTGATCCTCTAGCCGTTCGCGCATGCGCCATTCGGCATAGACCGCGCTCTCGTGGTCGAGGGTCCACAGCGCCCGCGCCTCGGTCACCGTCACGAGCCCCGCCACCGGGCGGCCACGGCGCAGCACGATCCGTTGCTGCCCGCTCAGCCGCACCTCTTCGAGGCAGGCACCGAGCGAGCGGCGCAGCGTCTCGATGGTGATCTCGGGGACGGGGGGAAACAGCGGCTCGGTCATGGCCCTCCTCGGCATCGGGAGGGGCAGCCTCACGCGCCACGGTGAACAAATCCTTGCCCCGGCGCACGCGAAAGGGCGCGAACCGTGCGGTTCACGCCCCGAACCTGTAGCTTCGGCCCGGGATCCGGGCCCGGTCTCAGCCCTGGCGGGCCTTGAATTTCTTCTGCGTCTTGTTGATGACGTAGACGCGGCCCTTGCGGCGCACGACACGGCAATCGCGGTGCCGGTTCTTCAGCGAACGCAGCGAATTGCGCACCTTCATGGTCGTCTCCTGTCTGTCGCGGCGCGCGCCGGCGCACCTTGGGTTGCGGGTGTTACGTGATTGACACGCAACGGAAATTCGGTGGTGGGCGATACTAGGTTCGAACTAGTGACCCCTTCGATGTCAACGAAGTGCTCTACCACTGAGCTAATCGCCCGGACACGGCCCTGCCGCCGGTTCGCTGGCGTATAAAAGGAGTCGGGGAGGGGATCAAGGGCTTTTAGCGCTGCGATTTCCGTCTATTATGTGTTTCGAGGAGTTCCCATGCCCAAGACCGCCTATCATCTCGCCCACCCCGAGCGCCGCACCACCTCGGTGGTTTTTGCCTCGCCGCACAGCGGGCGGGACTATTCCTGGAGCTTCCTGCGCCGCACGCGGCTCAACGAGCATTCGGTGCGCTCGTCCGAAGATGCCTATGTGGATCAACTGTTTGACTGTGCCCCGCGGGCCGGTGCACCGCTCCTGAGGGCGGGGGTGCCGCGCGCCTTCGTCGATCTCAACCGAAGCCCGGACGAGCTCGACCCGGCGCTGATCGAAGGCGTTTCCCGGCAGGGCCACAACCCGCGCATCGCCTCGGGGCTCGGTGTCATTCCCCGCGTTGTCGCCAACGGTCGCGCGATCTATTCAGGCAAAATCCCCCTCGCCGAGGCGCAGCACCGCATCGACACCTTCTGGCGGCCCTATCACGAGGCGCTTCAGGGTCAGCTTGATCAGGCGCATCTGATGTTCGGGCAGGCGATCCTGGTGGATTGCCACTCGATGCCCCACGAGGCGATGGACTCGGTTGCGAACCGCGGCGTCCGCCGGCCCGAAATCGTGCTGGGCGACCGCTTCGGTGCCGCCGCCGACAGCGGGATCGTGGACCGGATCGAGGCCGCCTTCACCCGCGCGGGCCTCGTGGTCACGCGCAACACGCCTTTTGCCGGGGCCTATATCACGCAGGCCTATGGGCGGCCCGCACGCGGGCGTCACGCTGTGCAGATCGAGATCGACCGCGCGCTTTACATGAACGAGCGGCTGATCCGGCCCAACGGGAATTTCGAGGCATTCCGAAGGCTTATGCGCGGTGTCATCCGCGAGATCACCGAGATCGGGCGTGGGCAGGCGATGCCGGTCGCGGCGGAATGAGCCGCGTCAAGGCCTGGCCGAGGGCCGAACAGCCGACCGCAGTTCAGGGACGGGGTGCCCTGTCTCGCGCTGCGAAGGTGATGGTCGCGGTCCGCAAGCAGGTGCCGTCGGCTACGTAATTCCCTTGATCAATCAAAGAGATCGCGCAAGAGTTCGCCGAAGCGTGGGGTCGTCTGCGGATCGTCAGGAGCTTGGCATACCGCGCATGTGTTTGGAGATCATGCATGACAGTTGACAAGACGCGCATCAAGACAATGCTTGCCGGGCTCCCGGTTTTTGACGGGCTCGAGGCCGAAACGCTGGACGAGATCGCGCGCGGCGTTTCCTTGCAGCATGTTCCGACCGGCGAGACGCTGATCGAACAGGACAGCCGGGCGGACACGCTCTACCTTGTGGCGAGCGGGCGGTTTCGTGTTGCTCGTGACGGGCAGGCAATCGCCACGGTCGGCGTGGGGGAGCCGCTCGGCGAACTGGCATTTTTCTCGGGAGGGCGGCGCACCGCGCGCGTCACAGCGCTGCGGGAGAGCGAGGTCCTGGGCCTGACCCGCGAGGGCTTTGACGCGGTCGCGCAACACCACCCGGGTCTGCCGCAAGCCATACTCGCCACCGTCGCGGCCCGGCTGGCTGCCGTCACGGCCAAGGCTCCCGCGCTGTCCCCGATGGCCGGATTGGTGGTCTCCATCGGTCCCGTCGCGGGCGGTGACCCGCTGCCCGAGCCACTGGTGGAGGGCCTGCTCCGATCCGCGGACGAATTGGGTCATCTCAACATTCACACAGCCGAAACGGCACCGGTCTCTGCCGGGGCCGATGCGCTTGCGGAATGGTTTGCCCCTCTGGAGCGCGCGGGCGAGCGGCATATCCTGCTGGTACGCGACCCGCAGGCCACGCCCGACTGGGCGCATTTTGCCGAGACCCGCAGCGACAGCCGGTTCCGTGTCGGTCGCCTCGGCGCGACGCCGCCTGCGCCACAGCCGGACACCCTGGTCGTAGAACCGCGCGACCATCTCGTCCTGTGGCGACCCACCGCCGCCACGCCGATCAGCGGGACAGTCGACTGGTTGTCGGGGCGCGACATCGAGATGCATCATCACCTGGCCCTCGATGCGCCGGGTGATTTCGCGCGCATTCTGCGGTTTGCCAGCGACCGGGCGCTGGGGGTCGTGCTGGCCGGCGGAGGTGCCTTCGGGACCGCACATGTCGGGGCCTTGCAGGCCATGTCCGAGGCCGGGGTTCCGGTGGATTATATCGGCGGCACCAGCGTCGGCGCGGCGATGGCGGCAGCCATTGCGCGGGCACTGCCGGCCGAGGAGATCATGCGCCGCTGCAATGAGATATTCGTGACCAGCCGCGCTATGAACCGTCTCAACGTGCCGCTCTACTCGGTGCTCGATCATCGGATATTCGACACCCAGCTTGCCAAACATTTTGGCGAGGGCCTCATCGAAGATCTGGCCCTGCCGTTCTTCGCGGTCTCGTCCAACCTGTCGCGCAACGATATCCATGTCCACCGGTTCGGCCAGTTGTGGAAAGCCGTGCGCTCCTCCGGGTCGATTCCCGCGCTGCTGCCGCCCATGCTGACCGATGAGGGGGAGGTGCTTATTGATGGCGGGTTGCTGGAGAACGTGCCACTGGAAACAATGCGGCGGCTAAAGTCCGGCGCGAATGTCGTGTTCGATTTCCGCCTTGGCAGCACCTGGCGTGTCGAGGCGGATTACGATGCGTTGCCCGGACGGTTGGGCGCGCTGCGCGGGTTCCTGTTGAAGGGCAGCCGTAAGAACAGGTATCCGCGCATTCCCTCTATCCTGTCGCGCTCGATGATCATCAACTCCCGGCGCGAAGCGGGCCGGATGGACATGGGGCGCGATATCCTCGTTCAGTTGCCGACGGCACCGCGCGCCAATTTCCTCGACTGGACCAAGGGTCAGCAGAATTACGAGATTGGCCACAGGACTCTCGCAACGGCTCTTTCGGAAACCGACCCCGGGGCCGCACCCGATGCCCGGATGCGAGAGGCCGCGCGCAGGATGGCCGAGGACGATCTCGCAGGCTGATCTCTGGCCTGATCTCTGGCCTGCGCGCTGCCGTGTGAGCGCCGGGCCTTGTGCGGTTGCCCTGTTGTCGCGGTGGTGCGCAGTCATTCGAGTGGGCTCTCAGCGCAGCGCCCGCCCCTTGACGATGGCGTCCGGGCCGAACCGCGCTCGGATCGCGTCGGTGGCGCGCTCGGCCCCGGCGCGACGCGGGGCGTCGGGGTCGAGCAGGTCGCCTGCCCGGTCCGCCTCTGCCGCGGCTACAAGCTCTGACAGCCCCACCCCCAGAAGCCGCCACGCCGCCCCGTCCGCCGCCTGGTCCATCAGTGCCCGCGCCGCGCGATAGAGCGTGTCCGCAAGTTGCGTGGGCTCGCGCAGGGCCTGCCTGCGGGTGACGGTCCGATGGTCGCTGTGCTTGAGCTTGAGCGTCACAACCCGGCCCGCCAGCGCCCGCGCCTTGGCCCGGTCCGCCACCTTTTCCGACAGCCGCCAGAGGTGGCCGTCGAGCAGGTCGGGATCGGCGATATCCTCGCCGAAGGTGGTTTCGTTGGAGATCGACTTGACCGGCGCGTTCGCCGTTACGCGCCGCCGGTCCTGCCCGCGCGCGAGGTGCCAGAGCCGCTCACCCATCGCGCCGAACCGGGCCACGAGGTCTGTCCGTTCCCATCGCAGCAGGTCGGCGAAGCTGCGGATCCCGGCCTCGTGCAGGGCCGTTCGCGTGGCCTGTCCCACGCCCCAGATCAGGCTCACCGGCTTGTCGCGCAGGAAATCGGCGGTCTCGGCGCGGCCGATCACCGAGAAGCCCTGCGGTTTGTCGAGGTCCGAGGCGATCTTGGCGAGGAACTTGTTGTGGCTCAGACCGATGGAGCCGCTGAGCCCAAGCTCGTCGCGCATCCGACCGATCAGCCGGGCCAGCATCACCGCAGGTGGGGCGCCGTGCAGCCGGGCGGTGCCCGTGAGGTCCAGAAACGCCTCGTCGAGCGACAGCGGTTCCACCGAAGGGGTGAGGTCGCGCATCATCGCGCGGATGGTGCGGGATATGTCGGCATAGACCTCCATTCGCGGGCGGATCACCACCGCCTCGGGGCAGAGCCGCAGCGCCTGAAACATCGGCATGGCCGAGCGCACGCCCCGGATTCTCGCGATATAACAGGCGGTTGAGACAACGCCGCGCCGCCCGCCGCCGATGATGACGGGCTTGTCCGCGATCTCGGGATTGTCACGCTTCTCGACACTGGCATAGAACGCGTCGCAATCCATGTGCGCGATGCTCAGGTCCCACAGTTCGGGATGCGCCACGATGCGCGGGCCGCCGCAGGCGGGGCAGCGTCGGGCACGCTCGAACGGGTGGAGGCAATCGCGGCAGAGGCTGGGCATGATGGATGCAGTCTACCGGAGGGCGCGGCGGGCCCGCAACAGCGGCGGTGCGGGGGCGGGCAGGCCGCGCGAACCGCACGGTTCGGCGCACGAACCGCACGGTTCGCGGCACGATGCAGGGCGAGGGGCGTGCGCGGCGTCAAGGGTTTGGTCACCGGGCCCGGCGAGGCTGCGCCGATGATCCCCGACACCAAAGGCCCGCCATGTCAGAGACGCCGCTCTTTCCCCCGGTGCCCGAGATCACCATCGAGGAATTGCGCCGGTCGGTCGGGGCCACGGTCGAGGCGGTGCGCCTGAGCGGCGCGCAGCGGCTGGTGACGCGGCGCGGGCGGCCGGTGGCGGGGCTGGTCACGGTGACCGAGGCCCGCGCGCTCTGGACGCTGGACCACGAGAGCGCGCTCTACACCGAATGGCGCGCGATGCAGAACCTCGACACCCACGCCCGCCGCCGCGCCGCCGTGGCCCGTCAGGCCGAGGCGGAGCGGCGGGCGGCGTTCGAGCGGGGGGTGTTGGGGAGGTGAGGGGGGCTTTGGGAGGCGAGGGGCGGGTTTCAGCCTCAGAGCGGACCTATAGCCCTCTGCTCGAAACTGCGAGAGCTGACTTTCGCCCCACGCGCCACGAATAGCAAGATGCGGGCAACTCGGTCACTCGACTGACGCGCCTCGAAGGTCCGCTCTGACCAGCTCGACTGTTTCCCGCAATGACCGCCTCTGGCTGGCACCGGCCGAATGTAGGTGCAGCATCCGAGGCTCTGACGGCGGTCAATGCGGTCTATTCGCGTCGGCGGTTAGGGGCAAAACTCAGGCGTTTCTGTTCAGGACGCAATTGACCGTTTCTGAGCAGACCGGCGGCGGCTCGACTGGCTCAGCGCGGAGTGCCAAGAGCGAGCGCTTCGTGAGCGGCGCAACCCCTAATCGGAAACCGAAGACAACGGTAAAGGAAAGCTAACTGACAGTTTTGCTAAATTTTGCGACACGCAATAAGAGCTGTGAAAAGAAAAGCAGGAGAAATGCCTCAATATAGAATAAAGGCCAGATAAAAGTTCAAGCCGTTAGTTATCCCATCGTTTCCACGGAATTGGCGAGGCGCTTCTCTTGGCTGTACTGCGTAGTATAAAAGCGTTCTTCAATGCCATAAAGTATTAGCTTTAGCTGCTTGTCATTCGACAGATTGAAGCTCTCCTCGTCATCCGTCAGTTCGATGCCATCTCGACAATATTCCTTGATGTATAAAATCAAATTATTTCTTTGATCCCTAGGCATGTTTTGCAACGTGTCTGCGACAAGTGCGAGTCGCTTTCTGTTGGGCTTAGACACCATCGAGTGGTCATAACCGTTAGATAGTTTAATAAACTCCGAGTCTAAGAACTCCTTTACTTGTTCTTCGGTGGCCTCTTTATACAGCTCGTCAATACCTCTAAATATGGAGGATACCGTGGCAATGTCTCGAAAGAGGAGCTGATCGGTGTTCCGAATAAAAACTGCGTCTGGGCGGCCCTTTATAACGATACGGCTTGCGCCTACTTCAAGGTTTACTGTTTCCCCAAAGCATATCAGTTTGCGCTTAATAAATGATGATGGCGTTACTTTTTGAAAGAAAATGTCATCATCCTGCAATGCAAGCAAGAAGGCGATTTCATCAAACTTATCTTTAGTTATATCGTCACAATCTTTTGAATCAATAGGCGCCCTTAATTCCTCTATGAAGAAGTCTTGATCGCTGAAGTTATCTATTTTAAACCAAGCATCTTCATCTAGATTGTGGTCGGGGTTGTAATCCACAAGTGTAACCCTTGCGAGATCTATTGGAGGATACAGGGTCGTGTTTGAAATAAGCTTCTTGTATGGATTCTTTCTGAGGCGCTTTACTTTAGCAAGTACGTGGTCCAATTTTTACCCCCTTTCAATGAAAGTATAGTCATTTATTCGACGTGCCGACGAGACTTTTACAGCGTCCGGTTTTTTGTATCTTTCCTTACTTATAAGAAATAATGTTGTTCCATTTTTGGTTTCTACGTTGTAGAACTCATATCCAAAAATGAGAAATAAGGGATTGAAGTAGAGGGCCTGAGATAGAAATGTAAAAACAAATAGCATGCCATATACGAATGACAGGGTTTGCCAGTCAGAAACACTTAAAGCCACAAAGAAGTAACCAAGATAGCTTGGAAGGAAGCTGTTATTCGCATGCTCTATACTGATGACTTCACCAGCCGTGAATTCATCCGCTCCTAAAAAGGCTGAGAGGTACAGGCTAAATCCAGTAAGAAATATTGGTACAATAGCGTATGCAATGTATGAAATATAGCTTGGGGTATAATTCGTTATGCTGTGGGGATAAAAATAAGATGCATCATAATCATGTTGAATGCAAAATATAATCACCAGTAGCGATGTGGCGTTAAATGTGAGTAATATTCTAAAAGCTATGTTACCCATAATTCGTTACGAAACACTTTCTGCGCGGGTTCTATGTCCTAGGCTGGATGGGTTTTATCTTATATTTGTGGCCGAGCCAACCAATTAGAACGCTTGTACATGGCATGCGTCAAGTCGGTCTTTAGCGAGACAAAAACAATCGTTTCTGACCCCCACTCATGCTACCGTTACTTCAGTAGGTTAGCCCAGACAGAACTCCAAGGCAAAACCTGAGTGGTTCTGGCACTTTGTGACTGGTCGCAAGAGCGGCCGTTCGCTGCAGCCGGACGAACCGGTAGGAAGGGCTCTCAACCGGCTCTGACTGCGTTTGGCGTGAAAGGCGGTTTTCGGGAAACGACCACAAATTTGCAAACTCCCCTCCCTGCGCAAAGCAAGCGTAGGGTGGGCACTTCTGCCCACCGTTTCGGCGGGAGGTCACTCCCTTGCCGCCGCGCCTCCAAAACCCGGTTCTCTGCCGCGAAACATCGCCGCCGCCCATGGTGGGCAATATTGCCCACCCTACGGCGCCGATCCCTTCACTCCCGCGCCCGCTCCACCCCCTCGTCGATGGCGGTGCGGAGTTTTTTCTCCAGCGCCACGCGCTTACTCTCGGTGTGAAATTTCAGGCCGAACATGTCCTTGACGTAGAAGGTATCCACCACCTGCTCGCCATAGGTCGCGATCACGGCGGAGGCGATGTAGACATTGGCGGCGGCAAGCGTTCGGGTGAGATCGTAGAGCAGGCCCGGGCGGTCGCGGGTATCGACCTCGATGATCGTGTAAATCTCTGATCCGTCATTGTCGAAGGTGATATGCGTGGGCACGCGGAAGGCGCGCTCGCGCTTGCGCAGCTTGTCGCGGGACTTGATCGCGTCGCGCGGGACGACCTCGCCCTTGAGCGTCTTCTGGATCATCTGGCGCAGGCGGGGCAGGCGGCTTTCCTCGAACGGGTGGCCGTCGGCATCCTGGATCCAGAACACGGCGGTGGCAAAGCCGTCCTTGGAGGTATAGGTGCGCGCATCGACCACGTTGGCCCCGACCAGCGCCAGCGCGCCCGCCAGCCGCGAGAAGATACCTGGGTGATCGGCCAGCGCGAAACAGGCGCGGGTGGCGTCGCGGTCCGCGTCGATGGCGAGATCAATGGCGATCTCGTCGGCATGCAGGTCGCGCAGGAGCCGGGCAAAGACCACGTGGGCGGTGACGTGCAGCCCCTGCCAGTAGGGGGCATAGTGGCGTGCGGTCTCGGCCTTGAGGTCGCGTGTGTCCCAATTGGGCAGCGCCTCGCGAAGGTTACGCTTGGCGTCGGCGCCGCGCTGTTCGCGGGTGAGCGCCTCCATCCCGTCTTCGAGCACGCGCCGCGTCTGGCGGTAGAGCGCGCGCAGCAGTGATGCCTTCCAGTTGTTCCAGGTGCCGGGGCCGACGCCGCGGATATCGCAGACGGTGAGCAAGAGCAGCAGGTCGAGCCGCTCGCGGCTCTGCACCGCCTTGGCGAAGTCGCGCACGGTGCGGGGATCGGCGATGTCGCGCTTCTGGGCTGTGTCGGACATCAGCAGGTGATGGCGCACCAGCCATTCGGCGGTATCGACCTCGCGCGCCTTGAGCCCAAGCCGGGGGGCCACCTTGCGGGTGATCCGCGCGCCCAGGATCGAGTGATCCTCGGGCCGTCCCTTGCCGATGTCATGGAGCAGCAGCGCCACGTAGAGCACGCGGCGGTTGATCCCCTCCTTGAGGATTTCGGACGAGACCGGCAGTTCCTCGATCAACTCGCGCCGCTCTATCCGGGCGAGGTGCGAGACGCATTGGATGATGTGTTCGTCCACCGTGTAGTGGTGATACATGTTGAACTGCATCATCGCCCGGACCGGCTCGAACTCGGGGATGAAGGCCGACAGCACGCCAAGCTCGTTCATCCGCCGCAGCGCGCGCTCCGGGTTGCCGTGTTTCAGCAGCAGGTCGAGAAACAGCTTCTGCGCGCGCGCGTCGTTGCGAAAGCCCTCGCCGATCAGCCCCAGGTGGTTGGTGACCAGCAGCATTGCCTCGGGGTGGATGAGAAGCCCGGTGCGCAAGCCCTCCTCGAACAGCCGCAGCAGATTGAGCGGGTCGGAGAGGAAGTCCGCCTCGTCGGCGATGGCGAGGCGGCCATTCACCCGCGCATAGCCGGGGCGCAGCTTCTTGCGGCGCTTGAGCAGGCGTTGCAACAGCGGCTCGGATTTCTGCTGCGCCGCCTCGAGCTTGGTCAGGAATATACGGGTCAGGTCGCCGACGGCGGTGGCGTGGCGGAAATAGTTCTGCATGAAGATTTCCACGCCGCGCCGCCCGCCGCGGTCGGTATAGCCCATGCGCTCGGCCACCTCGACCTGCATGTCGAAGGTGAGTTGGTCGTTGGCGCGGTTCGCGATCAGGTGCAGGTGACAGCGCACCGCCCAGAGAAAGTTCTCGGCGCGGATAAAGGTGCCAAGCTCGTCGCCGGTAAAGGTGCCCAGCGCCACAAGCTCGCCCACCTCGCGCACGTGGTGGATGTACTTGGCGATCCAGAATAGTGATTGCAGGTCGCGAAGGCCCCCCTTGCCCTCCTTGACGTTGGGCTCGACCATGTAGCGCTCGCCCTGCTTCTCGTGGCGGCTGTCCCGCTCGGCGAGCTTGGCCTCGGTGAATTCGCGTTCGGTACCGGTAAACAATTCATCGCGCAGGCGGCTGTCGAGCCGGGCGGCAAGCTCTGCGTCGCCACCGAGGAAGCGGTTTTCCAGCAGCGCGGTGCGGATGGTGAAATCCTGCGCACCGAGCCGCAGGCAATCGCGCACTGTGCGGCTTGCGTGGCCCACCTTGAGGCGCAGGTCCCACAGGATGTAGAGCATCGATTCGATCACGCTCTCGGCCCAGGGCGTGATCTTGTAAGGGGTGAGGAACAGCAGGTCCACGTCCGAGAAAGGGGCCATTTCGCCACGCCCGTAGCCGCCGACGGCGCAGACCGCGATGCGTTCGGATTCGGTGGGGTTGGCGAGCGGGTGCATCGTGTTGGTGGCAAGGTCGAGCGCGGCGAGCACCACGCAATCGGTGAGCCAGCACCATGCGCGGGTGGCCGGGCGCGCGTCGAACGGACGGGCGGCAAAGGCTGTGGCGATGGCCCGGCGGCCCTCCCTCATCGCCGTGCCGAGGATCGGCACGGCGGCACGGCGCAAGTCGGCGGCGCTCTGTGCATGCGCGGCAGCGGCGGCGAGATCGCGCGAGAGCGCGTCCGCGTCGAGTATCTCCTCTTGCGGCAGGATCAGGTCGTCGGGCCGCGCGGGGGGGTCAAGGAAGGTCATTTCGGGGATGGAGGGGCTCAGAATCCCGCACCGCCAAAGCTCTGCGCGGCGGGCGACAGGATTTGCACCTCGCCATCGGTGATTGTGGCCACGGCGAGGCTGCGCTCGTTGCTGCCATCAGGCAAGAGCCGGAACACGCCGCCCACGCCCTGAAAGCCCGCCGGCTGCGTGAGATCGCCGCGCGTGAGCCCCCGCCCTGCCTTGGAAAGCGCACCGACCGCGGCGATGCCGTCATAGGCCAGCCCCGCGATCGGGTGCGGCGGATTGCCCTGTGCGGCCTCGAACCGGCTGGCGAACTGCGCAGAGCGCCCCGGGTCGGGCAACGCGAACCAGCCGCCCTGCACCCCCGGCAAGCCCAGCGTCTGCGGCGGCGTATCCCAGCGGGTGAGCCCGATATACTGCACACGGTCGGGTCCGAGCCCCGCCTCTGGCAGCATCTGCGAGAACAGTGGCAGCGCTCCCGCGGTATTGGCGGTCAGGAAGATCGTGTCGGCGGCGCTGGTCTCGGCCAGGGAACGGATCCTGGGTACGGCCTCCACCACGCCGTCTTGTGAAAACTCGTAGGAAACGCTGCCTGCGAGCGTGGCCCCCTGTGCGCGCACCGCGCTTGCGATCGCGTCGCGCCCGAGACGTCCGGCCACGTTGGCGGAATGCACCGTCATGATCCGGCTCTTGCCCTGCCGGACCGCGTAACGCGCGAGGCGGTCTGCCGTGGTGCGAAAGGTCTGGCCCAGCACGAAGAGGTTGCCGCCCGCGATGGTGGGGTTGTTCGAAAAGGCCAGCACGTTGATGCCGCGGTCGGCGGTGGCGACGGCGACGGCATTGGCCGAAGCCGCGTGAAGGGGCCCGATGATGATGCGCGCTCCGTCGGCGGCGGCGTTGAGCGCGGCCTGTTGCGCCTGCGCGGGCTGTCCGGCGGTGCCGTATACGCGCAGGTCGATCCGGACGCCGCCGAGGTCGCTCACCGCCAGCCGCGCGGCGGCCTCGAGATCGCGCGCGAGGCGTGCTTCCTGCTCGTCCGGCGTGCCGTGCGGAACCAGGAGCGCCACCGGCACCGCACCGCCGCGGCTCACCCCCCCGCCTGGATTCGCCAGCGGCACGGGCTGGCAGGCAGCGGCGGCCACCAGCGTCATCACCGCCGCGAGGCGGGCGAACGGCTTGCGAAGTGCGGCAGGAACGGCGAACATGGCGATCTTACTCCCTGTTGTGGGCACCGGCGACATCATGTCTGTCAGCGCGATCATAGCCGTCATGTGAAAAGGGTCCAGCGATGAATTCCGAGCCGCGCAAACCGGCGGCGGGTCTCTACCTGATCGCCACGCCGATCGGGACGGCACGCGACATCACCCTGCGCGCGCTCGACCTGCTGGCGGCGGCGGACGTGCTGGTGGCCGAGGACACGCGGAGCCTTCGGCGGCTGATGGAAATCCACGGGATCGGTCTGGGTGAGCGCCCGCTCTGGGCCTATCACGACCATAACGGTGCAAAGATGCGTCCGCGTATCCTGGCGGCGCTCGCAGCCGGGCAATCGGTGGTCTACGCCGCCGAGGCGGGCACGCCGATGGTGGCCGATCCCGGCTTCGATCTGGCGCGGGCGGCGGTGGCGGAGGGATATTCGCTGGTCTCTGCACCGGGGCCGTCGGCGGCGATCACCGCGCTGACGCTGTCGGGATTGCCCACCGACAGGTTTCTCTTTGGCGGGTTTCTGCCCACGACCTCGGGACGGCGGCGAACCGCGCTGCAAGAGCTTGCAGCGGTGCCCGCGACGCTTGTTTTTTACGAATCGCCCCGGCGCGTGGCGGCGATGCTCGAGGATGCGGCCAAGGTGCTGGGTGGTGAACGGCAGGCGGCGCTCTGCCGGGAAATCACCAAGAAATTCGAGGAGACACGCCGCGATACGCTCTCGGGTCTCGCCGCCGCCTGCGTCGGCGAGACCCTCAAGGGCGAGATTGTCGTGGTGATCGATCGCGGAGATTCGTCAAATGTTAGTGAAATGGATTTAGACAGGACGTTGCACGAGGCGCTACAAGAGGGCTCGGTGCGCGACGCGGCCGATCTCGTGGCAGCACGGCTCGGGCTGCCAAGGCGCACGGTCTATCAGCGTGCGCTGCACCTGGCGGCGGATGAGCACCGGAAGCGCGACGGCTGAGCGCTTGGAGAGGATGGCGTATGCAAAGGGCACCCGGCATTGACACGCGGCAACTGGCATTCGATTTCGAGCTGGCCGCACCCACGGTGCGGTCACCCGGTCGCGCGCGCCGACAGGAGCGCGGGCTGCGCGCCTGGCTGAGCGGGCAGGCCGCCGAGGAGAGCGTGGCGCGGCATTACGAAGCGCGTGGCGTGCGGGTCCTTGCCCGGCGCTGGCGTGGCGAGAGCGGCGAGATCGATCTCGTGCTGCGTGCGCCCGACACCTATGTGTTCTGCGAGGTCAAGCGCGCGGCGAGTTTCGACCTGGCGCTGGCGCGGCTGCGACGCGGGCAACTGGACCGTATCTACCACGCGGCCTCTGAATATATCGGTCTCACGTCCGAGGGGCAGCTCGCTCCGGTGAGATTCGACGTGGCGGCGGTGGACGCGACCGGGGCCGTGCAATTGCTAGAGGCGGCATTCGGGCATTTCTGAATTGCGCCCCGGCGCGGGGTGGCCCATGTAAGGCAGGGACACGCAAGCACGGGGAGCGGGATGAAGGTTGCCTTGCAGATGGATCCGATCGCGCCGGTGGATATCGGTGCGGACAGCACCTTCCGGCTCGCGCTCGAGGCGCAGGAGCGCGGGCACGAACTGTTCTACTACACGCCTGAACGGCTCGCCTATGAAGAGGGACGGGTGACGGCGCGCGGTTGGCCGCTCTCTGTGCGCCGGGTGCAGGGGGATCATTTTACGGCCGGCCAGGACGCCCGTGTCGATCTCGGGGATTTCGACGTGGTCTGGCTGCGGCAGGATCCGCCTTTCGACATGTTCTACATCACCACCACGCACCTGTTGCAGCGGCTGTCGCCGGGCACCCTGGTGGTCAATGACCCGTTCTGGGTTCGCAACTACCCCGAGAAGCTCCTGATCCTCGATTTTCCCGACCTGATGCCGCCCACCGCCATCGCGCGCGATATCGGGACGATCCGCGATTTCCGCGCGCGCCATGGCGACGTGATCCTCAAGCCGCTTTACGGCAATGGCGGGGCGGGCGTCTTTCACCTGCCGCAATCCGACCGCAACCTCGCCAGCCTGCACGAGATGTTCACCGGCTTCTCGCGCGAGCCACTCATCGTGCAAAAATACCTCCCCGACGTGAGCCGGGGCGACAAGCGCGTGATCCTGGTGGACGGTGAGCCGATCGGTGCGATCAACCGGGTGCCCGCGCAAGGCGAGACGCGGTCCAACATGCATGTCGGCGGGCGCGCCGAGAAGGTGGAGATGACCGCGCGCGACCGCGAGATCTGTGAGCGGATCGGGCCGCTCCTGCGCGACAAGGGACAGATCTTCGTGGGCATCGACGTGATCGGCGACTACCTCACCGAGATCAACGTGACTTCGCCCACCGGGCTGCAGGAGCTGGAACGCTTTGACGGCACCAATGGTGCGGGTCTCATCTGGGACGCGATCGAGGCGCGGCGGAGATGAGCTGGCAACTGGCGCTCCTCAACCGGCATTTGCGCTGGTTCGAAAAGCCCGCGCTGGCGCGCCAGCCGGTGGATCGGCTGCGGCGGTCCTTCGAGATCAAGTCGAAAATCTATTTCCACGCTCCGCGGGGGACAGCCTTTCGACGTGACCGGCTGGCGGGCGTGCCGGTTCAGTGGGCGCAGGCCCGTGATGTCGGGGCAGGTCCGGTGATTCTCTACCTGCATGGCGGGGCCTATGTCTTTGGCTCGTCGGATACGCATCGGGCGATGCTGGCGAAGCTTTCGGCGCTGACGGGCTTGCGCGCCTGCCTGCCGGATTACCGCCTCGCCCCCGAGCATCCCTTTCCCGCACAGATCGAGGATGTGCTGGCCTGTTACCGCGCGCTCCGGTTCGAACATGAGGTCATCATCGGGGGTGACAGCGCAGGCGGGGCGCTGTCGCTCGCGCTGCTGCACGAGATACTGGCGCAGGACATCGCGCCGCCCACGGGTGTTTTTGCCATGTCGCCGCTCACCGACATGACGTTCTCGGGTGCGTCGGTCACGGAGAATGCGGAACGCGACGTGGTGCTCACGCCCGGGCGGATCGGGGAGATGAGCGAGATGTTTCTCGCAGGGCATGACCCGGACGATCCGCGCGCGTCGCCGCTGCGGGGGCAATACGACGGCGCGCCGCCGGTTTGGATGGTGGTTGGCGACACCGAAATCCTGCGCGATGACGCGGTGCGTATGCAGGCCCGGCTGGAGGCGCAGGGGGTGGCGAGCATGCTGAATGTCGCACCCGATCATCCGCATGTCTGGCCGTTGTTTCACAATGTCCTGCCCGAGGCGACGGCCACCCTGAACGACCTTGCAACCTGGATCAGGGCTCTTTGAGGGTGGTGATGCGAAAGCTTACCGCCTCGGCCACATGGGGGTGGCGCACGGTCTCGGCCCCGTCGAGATCGGCGATGGTGCGCGCCACGCGCAGCACCCGGTGATAGCCGCGCGCGGTGAGCCCGAAGCGGTCGGCCACGCGCAAAAGCAGCGACTGTCCCTCGTCATCCGGCGTGGCGATCTCTTCAAGGGCCTCGCCTTCGGCATCGGCATTCAGACGCATGTCGGGCCGGCCCTCGAAGCGCGCCCGTTGCACCGCCCGCGCCGTTGCCACCCGCCCGGCCACCTGTGCCGAAGTCGCCCCCGTGGCGGGCAGGTCCAGGTCCGAGAAGGCCACCGGCGGCACCTCGATGCGCAGGTCGAACCGGTCCATCAGCGGCCCCGAGATCCGCCCCATGTAATCCTCGCCGCAATTGGGCGCGCGCGAGCAGGCGCGGGACGGGTCGGTCAGGTGGCCGCATTTGCAAGGATTGGCCGCGGCCACCAGCAGGAAGCGGCAGGGGTAGCTGACATGGGCATTGGCGCGGGCGATCATCACCTCGCCGGTCTCGAGCGGCTGACGCAGCGTCTCGAGTACGGGGCGGGGGAATTCGGGAAACTCATCCATGAACAGCACGCCGTTATGGGCAAGGCTGATCTCGCCCGGCTTGGCGCTGCGCCCGCCGCCGGTGATGGCGGCCATCGAGGCGGTATGGTGCGGCTCGCGGAAGGGCCGGGCGCGGCTGATCCCGCCTTCCGATATCAGGCCCGCGACCGAGTGGATCATCGAGGTCTCGAGCGCCTCGGCGGCGCTGAGCGGGGGCAGGATGCCGGGCAGGCGCGCGGCCAGCATGGATTTGCCTGAGCCGGGCGGGCCGGACATCAGCAGGTGGTGGCGCCCGGCTGCGGCGATTTCCAGCGCGCGTTTGGCGCGCTCCTGCCCCTTGACGTCGCGCAGGTCACGCCCGGCGGGAGGTTCCGTCACCTCGCCCGGCGTCGCCGGGGCGAGCGGGCGCTCGCCGGTGAAGTGGCGAACCACCTCCGCCAGCGAGGCCGCGCCGATCACCTGCGCCGCGTCCACCCAGGCCGCCTCGGGACCCGAGGCGCGGGGGCAGAGCAGCATCCGGTCCTCGGCGGCGGCGGCCATCGCCGCGGGCAGCGCGCCGACCACGGGGATGAGCGAGCCGTCGAGTGACAATTCGCCCAATGCCGTTGTGCCCTCGGCGGCGTCTGCGGGAATGATTTCGAGCGCGGCGAGCAGGGCGAGCGCGATGGGCAGGTCGAAATGACTGCCCTCCTTGGGCAGGTCGGCGGGCGATAGGTTGACCGAGATGCGCCGCGATGGCAGCGCGATGGCAAGCGCAGAGAGCGCGGCGCGCACCCGCTCGCGCGCCTCGGACACGGCCTTGTCGGGCAGGCCCACGACCGAGAAGCCCGGCACACCCGGCAGCACCGCGCATTGCACCTCGACGCTACGCGCCTCGACCCCTTCGAAAGCCACCGTGTAGGCGCGTGCGACCATGTGCTCCCCGCGGATGTAGCGACAGGGTTAACGCCTAGCGCAACAAGCGTTTAGGAATGGTTAACGCCAGTCTGTGACGCAGGCTGGATCACGGCCAGAGCACCGCCAGATAGGCCACGTATCCCGCCAGCAGCACCGCGCCCTCGCGGCGCGAGACGCGCAGCCCGGTGGACGCGGCCAGCACCATCAGCACGGTCACCGCGAGCATAACCGGCGCGTCGAAACCCACGATGGTGGCGGGCATGGGAATCGGCGCGATCAGCGCCGTCATCCCGCCGATGCCGAGGATGTTGACGATGTTGGAGCCGACGATGTTGCCGAAGGCCACGTCGCCCTGCCGCCGGATCGCGGCCATCACCGAGGTGACCAGTTCGGGCATCGAGGTGCCGACGGCGACGATGGTCAGGCCTATCACCGTTTCGGGAATGGCAAAGGACTGTGCCAGCGCCACCGCCCCGCGCACCAGCGCCGCACCACCGCCAATCACCAGCGCCAATCCGCCGAGCGCGAGCAGGAGCGGGACCAGCAGGCCGCCGGGCCGCGCGGAGACCGGCGTGAGGCCTGGGTCGAGCGCCGTGGCCGCGACCTCCTTGTCGTGCAGCGCGCCTGCGGTGGCAGCGCGGTCGTTGCGGATCGTGAGAATCACATAGGCGGCGAGCGTCAGCACGAAGGCCGCGCCGACAGCGCGCGCCATTGGCACAAGGGCGGCAAGCGCGGTGAACACGGTGGCGACCGCGAGCATCACCACCGCATCGCGCCGCAGCGCGGGCGCGGTCACGACGATGGGGAAAAGTATCGCAGACACCCCCCCGATCAGCAGGATATTGGCGATGTTGGAGCCGACGATATTGCCCCAGGCGATGCCCGGCGCGCCCGACAGCGCCGCCTGCACCGAGGTGACGAGCTCGGGCATGGAGGTGCCAAAGCCCACCAGCGTGAGGCCGATCACCAGCGGCGAGATGCCGAGCCGTTCGGCCATGCGCACCGCGCCGCGCACCAGCAGGTCACCGCCGATCACGAGGAGCGTCAGGCCGCCTGCGAGAAGGAGCCATATGGCGAGCATCCAGCCGTCCTTTCTGTGATCGGGGTGGCGGTTATCTGGCCCCCCGCCGGGGCGCGTTCAATGGGCGGCGGCGGAATATTCGCCGCGGATCAGCCGGGGCTGCCGCGCCGTGCAGCGAGCGCCGCGATGGCGGCGGGCAGCAGGCTGTCGGGGTCGTGGCGCGAGACCGGCACGCCCTGTGCCACAAGTGCTGTGGCTCGCGCGCCGACTGCCGCCTGCGGGCCAATCAGCGCCACGTTCTGCCCCAGCCAATATGGCCGTGCGGCGGCCAGTTCGGCCCCCAGAAGGTGGCCGGTGAGGGCGGCGCGCGCGCCCTGCACCTCGGCCGCGCGCAGGTGCGCGGCGAGGCGTTCGGGGCGGCTCAGCGTGTCGGCGAGCGCGTCCGCATCCGCCTCTGCGGCGGCACCGAGGGCGGTTGCGAGGCGGGGGGTCAGAAAGCTGAGGCAACTCACCGCCTCGCCCGCGCTCAGATGCACCCAGTGGGCGAGGGTGGGGGTGAGCACGCAGGCGATACCGTCGTGATCCTTGAGGCCGATGAGCAGGAGCCGCGTCCAGCCGTCGAGGCAGTCGGGCGGGCTGTCCTGGATGAGGCCGGGCAGGCCGCTGCCCACGGTGTCGGGCAGCGGCGCGGCGGGCAGTACCGTTGCGGTGCCGTCGCCGATCCGCAGCACCGGGCCGGTGGCGTCGAGCGCGACGAGGGCGGTGTCGGCCGTTTCGCTGTTGGTTTCGCCAAGAATATGCCCCCCGTCGAGTGCCATCGCGCGTCCCTCCGCGCCGTCATGTCCGCAGAGCCGCCAGCGGCTCATCGGCGCGACCTGAGCTGTGCCACGAGCCCCGACATGTCGTAGCCCGCCGCCGACGTGGCGCGCAGGATCGTATCGGGGCCGAGCGTGTCGTAATTGACGAGGCTCCACATCATCGTGCAGCGCGTGCCGGTACGGCAATAGGCGAGGATCGGCTTGGGCATCTCGTCGAGCGCGGCGCGAAACGCCGCGACATCCGCCTCGGTCATGGTGGCCGAGGAGAACGGCACACAACAGGTTTCGAGCCCGGCGGCGCGTGCGGCTTCGGCCACAGTGGCCTCCTGCGGCTGGCCCGGCTCCTCCTCGTCTGGTCGGTTGCACATGATCGCGCGGAACCCGGCGGCGGCGATGGCGGGGATGTCCTCGGGCGCGATCTGCGGCGCGACGGAGAAGTCTTCGGTGATCTGGCGCGGCTCAACTGGCATTGGTCTTCCTCGTGGCTTGGGCGTGTTGCCCGGACTATGCGCGCAAGCGCGGGGCGAGATCAATGCCGCCCGCTTGCCGGGCGCAAAGGCGCGGGATATGCAAGGGCCCAACGCAGTAAAGGAGCGGGCGGCATGGGCGATCTTCCGGGTATTGTCATCAACGGCGCGTCGGGCCGCATGGGCCGGATGCTGGCCTGCGTGGTGCGCGAAAGCACGCAGGCGCACCTGATCGGCGCGCTGGAGCGGCCCGGCCACGAGTGGGTCGGGCAGGACATGGGCCGCGCCATGGGCGAGGCCGAAATGGGCGTCACGGTGAGCGACGATCCGCTGGAACTGGTGGCGCGCGCGCATGCGGTGATCGACTTCACCGCGCCCGCCGCGAGCGTCGAGATGGCGACGCTGACCGCGCAGGCGCGGGTGGTGCACGTGATCGGCACCACCGGGTTTGACGAGGCCGGTCTCAAGCGCCTCGCGGCGGCGGCGCGGCACGCGGTGATCGTGCGCGCGGGCAACATGAGCCTCGGGGTGAACCTGCTGGTTCAGATGACCAAACGGGTGGCCGCGGCGCTCGACGAGGCGTTCGACATCGAGATCGTCGAGGCCCATCACAACCAGAAGGTCGATGCCCCCTCGGGCACCGCCCTGATGCTGGGCGAGGCGGCGGCGGAGGGGCGCGGCGTGCTGCTCGACCACGTCGCCGACCGGGGCCGCGACGGCATCACCGGGCGGCGCGAGCAGGGCCATATCGGCTTTGCCGCGATCCGGGGAGGCGACGTTGTGGGCGAACATGACGTGATATTCGCCGGCGCGGGCGAGCGGGTGATCCTGCGCCACGTCGCGACCGACCGCGCGATCTTTGCGCGCGGGGCATTGAAAGCCGCGCTCTGGGGTCAGGGCCGGAAGCCGGGCGAATATGACATGATCGACGTTCTGGGCCTGCCCCGCGAGTGATCCGACCCGGCCTTTCCCGCGTATCATGACCGGGCACAGCAATGTGGAGGGTCGTGAGCGATGCGGTTGGTGCTTGTCTTGGGTCTGCTGGCCGCGCCGATAGCGGCGCAGGCGGAGTTCGCGCAGGTGACCGAGCGCGCGCGATTCGTCTCGCTGGTCGAGGGGCGCGACCTGACCCGGTTCGGCATCCGGCTGGAGGTAACGCCCGGTGGCCAGATCCAGGGCCGGGCGTTCGGTCGCGATGTGACGGGCGCGTGGCGTTGGGCGCAGGGCTATTTCTGCCGCGATCTCTACTGGGGCAGCATGGAACTGGGCGCCAACTGCCAGGCGGTGCGGCAGCGTGGCGATACCCTGCGATTCATATCGGACCAGGGAACAGGGCGTTACGCCGATCTGTACCTGCGCTGAGCGGCGCCTGTCAGACGCCGAGGTATCGGTCGGCAACCGTGCGGTCGGACCGGAGGGCATCGGCGGTCATCACCGGCCCCATGCGCCCGTTTTCGAGGAATGCCACCCGGTCGGCCACCGGAAGAACCGCATCGAGACGTTGCTCGACAAGCAGCACCGCCACGCCTTCGTCGCGCTTGGCGGCGACCACCGCGCGGATGGCGGCGATCATCGAGGGCTGCAACCCTTCCGTCGGCTCGTCGAGAAGCAGGACATCGGGGCGCAGGCACAGCGCGCGAGCCAGCGCCAGCATCTGTTGCTCGCCGCCCGACAGCGTCTCGGCCCGCTGGTTCAGCCGCGCGGCGAGCCGCGGGAACAGGCTCAGCACGCCGTCCCGGACGCGTTCGCCGCCGCCGCGTGCCATCAGCCCGATCTCCAGCGTCTCTGCCACGCTCAGCCCGGCAAAGAGCCGCCGCCCCTGCGGCACATAGCCGATCCCGGCATGGGCCACGCGGTGTGCCGGCAGGCGGTCGAGCCGTTCATTGCCCAGCGTGATCGTGCCGCCCGACAGCGGCAGCAGCCCCATGATCGCACGCAGTAGGGTGGTCTTGCCGGCGCCGTTGCGGCCCATCAGGCACAGGACCTCGCCGCTCGCCAGCGACAGGGTCACGCCGTGCAGCACGGGTGCCCGGCCATAGCCCGCGACAATCTCATCGAGCCGCAGCATCGTTCCCGTTCCCCAGATAGGCCGCCTGCACCGCGCGGCTGGCATGGATTTCCCCCGGCGTGCCCTCGGCCAGTACCCGGCCCGCATCCATCACGGTGATGCGCCCTGCCAGCGCCATGACCACGTCCATGTTGTGTTCGATCAGCAGGATCGTCGTCTCGCCGGCCAGGTCGCGAACCAGCCGCCCGAAGCCCGCGATCTCGCCCTCGGCGAGGCCCTGCGTCGGCTCGTCGAGGATGAGCAGGCGCGGGCGCTGCACGATTCCCATGGCGATCTCCAGCAGCCGCTGATGACCGTAGGCCAGATCGCCCGCCATCCCGGCCCCGCGATCCGCAAGGCCGACCCGGTCCAGCGCCGCCGCCACAGCGGACCCGACCGCAGCACCCCGTGCCCGTCGCCTTGCGGCGAGTGCCACGTTCTCAACCACGGAAAGCCCGGCAAAGACCGAGGTGATCTGGAACGTGTAGGCCATACCCAGTCGCATTCGCCGGTGCGCGGGCATATGCGTGATGTCGCGCCCGTCGAACGTCACCCGCCCGGCGGTTGGGGAGATGCGCCCCGCGATCATGCCCACCAGCGTGGTCTTGCCCGCGCCGTTGGGGCCGATGAGCGCGCGCACCTCGCCCTCGCCGATGTCGAGATCGACGCCATCCACCGCGCGCAGCCCGTCGAAATCGCGGGTCAGCCCCCGCACGCCCAAGAGGCTCATGGCAGCCCCCGCCACATCCTGCGCCGCACCTCTCCCATCAGGCCCTGCGGCGCGTAGAGCGTGAGCCCCACCAGCGCCACCCCGGCGATCAGCATGTAGGCGCTCGTCACCCCCGAGGCGAGGTCGATCAGGTAGAACATGAAAAGCGCGCCGATGAACGGCCCCAGCACCGTCCCCGCGCCGCCCAGCAGCACCCAAAGCAGCGGCAGGATGGAATACTGCACCTCGGCGAAACTCGCCCCGACATAGCCGAACAGGATCGCATAGGCCGCCCCCGCCGCGCCCGAGATCGTCCCCGACAGGATCATCGCCGCGCGCTTGTGTCCTTGCGTGTCATAGCCCAGCATCCGCGCGCGCTCCTCGTTCTCGCGGATCGCTACCAGCACCCGCCCGAACGGCGCGCGCGCCAGCGCGAGGCTGCCCAGCAGGCAGGCGGCGAACAGCGCCAGGGCCGCGAGGTAGCGCGCGTCGGGTGTGCTGAGATCGTTGCCCCAGAGCATCCGCCCCGCCTGTGGCAGCACGAACCCCTCGTCGCCGCCGGTCCAGTCGCTGAACTGCAGGATCGTGAGGAATCCTGCCTGCGCGAACATCAGCGTCACGATCATGAACGCCACGCCGCGCGTGCGCAGCGCCACCAGTGCCATCGCCGCCGAGACCATCGCCGCCGCCGCGGTCCCGGCAAGCACGGCGGTCCCCGCGCCGACGCCGCCATGCTGCACCAGCAGCCCCGCGCCATACATGCCCGCGGCAAAGAACAGCGCATGCCCGAGGCTCAGCAGCCCGGCATACCCGAACAGCAGGTTGTAGCCGATGGCGTAGCTTGCCAGCACCATCACGCGCGCGACGTTGCCGTGGTGATAGGCGGGCAGGGCGAAATGCAGCGCCAGAAGCACCGCCAGCAGGCCCAGATGCAGCGCCAGCGCCCTCATGGCGCGCGCGTCCCGAAGAGACCCTGCGGCCGGACCACGAGCACCAGCGCCACCATCAGCGTGGCGATGATCTTGGCCAGGGTCGGCGAGAAGAACACCGAGATGATCCCGTCCGACAGCCCGATCAGGACCGCTGCCAGCAGCGTGCCGGGCAGGCTGCCCAGCCCGCCGATGATGACCACGACAAAGGACAGGAGCAGCGGATCGCCGCCCATCAGGTAATGCGCCTGCCGGATTGGCACGATCAGCACGGCGGCGAGTGCCGCCAGCCCCGCGCCGAGGCCGAAGGTGAGCGCGTAGACCCGTGCAACGGGGATGCCGAATGCGGTGGCCATCTCGCGATCCGCCTGCGTGGCGCGCAGCACGAGGCCCGCGCGCGTGCGCGCCATGAACAGCCACAAGGCTCCCACCATGACCGCCGCCGCGCCGATCACCGCCAGCTTCCAGACGGTGGTGCCGAAGCCCCAGGGCCAGCCGATCTGCCAGCCCTCCGGGCCCCGCTCCGGCCAGGGCAGCGCGATGCGCGCGTCGAACGGCGCCACCACCGGGCGCGCCTCGGGGCCATAGCTCATCAGCGTGAGCTGCTGGATGATGTAGAGCAGGCCGATGGTGGCCACGATGGTACGCTCCGGGTCATGCGAGAGCCGCCGCAGCACGGTGGCATCCGCCACCACCGCCAGCGCGCTAACCAGAAGCGGGGCGGCGACGAGCGCCGCGGCGAAGCCCCAGCCGGGATGCCCGCCGATCCCTTGCGTGATCCACCACGCGATCACCGCGCCCAGCATGAAGAACTCGCCATGGGCGATATTGACCACCCGCATGACGCCGAACACGAGGCTAAGCCCCGATGCCGTGAGCGCCAGCACCGCCGCCGTCACTGCGCCCTCGATGAGCGCGAGCATCAGGTGAGGGCCGAATTCCATCAGCCGCGTGGTCCGGTCATTCCGGCACGAACTCCACCCCGCCCATCAGGATACGCTGATCGTCGGTCAGCGTCACGATCTGCCCGTGCAGACGCTCAAGCTTGCGGGCCACCACCTCGTTGCGCGGCTTCCATTTGTAGACGCGGTCCTCGCGCACCGGTATCCATGTCAGCCGCCCGCCCTTGCGCCACGGGTCGAGGATGATCCCGTCGTCATACGCGGCACCCTTGGCGCTCACGATGGCGGTGCTATGCTCCAACTGGTAGGAATTGTCGGAATTGGCCACCGCGCGATGCAGGTCGAGCGTGGCAAACCGCTCCTGCGCGAGCCGCTCCTCCATGTCATGCGCCCAGTGCCAGCACAGGCCGCGCGGCCTGGTGCCCCGGTTGACCTTGATGTTGTGGATGATCGGCGGGTCGGTGATCTCGTACTCCTGCGCCAGCCTGTAGGTATGCGAATAGGAGATTTCCGCCGCGCGGCGCGCCTCTTCGCGGTCCACGCCGGGGCCGAGCGCGGCGATGGCGGTGGCGAGGCGCGAGACCTCGTCAGGCGTGGCCGGTTGCGGCGGCCCGCCGCCGCAACCGGCCAGCAGGACCAGCCCGAGCGCCGCGATCATGCGCAGGATGCCTTTCATGACGTCCGTCCCTCCCTCAGAACGGCTGTGCCGTGTAATCGACCATATCGGGATAGAGTGTATCCTCGATCGAGGTGCGATGCACGCGAATGAGCCGTCCGCTCTCGACCCGGCTGACATTCTGGTGACCGAACACCTGATGGGTGCGCCCGTTGAAGCGCTTGGCCCCCTGCGGATGGGCGAGGCTGTCGGGCATGGTCTCCATCGCCTCGACCGCCTCGATCAGCGCGGCGCGGTCCTGTGGCCCCGCGTATCCCGCCGCCTCCATCCCCGCCTTGATGACATGCAGCGTCTCCCAGCAGCCGAACATGTGGCCATAGGTGGAGACGTCGCGCGGATCGGACAGCGCCGCGCCGCGCGCATCCACGCCCACCGCCGCGCGATAGGCGGCGGCGTGGTCGCTTTCGTCCGCTTGCGCGTGGCGGCACATGCCTTCCCAGAAATGGCTGCCCTCCAGGAATTCGAGCCCGGGACTGTCCATCGCCACCGCCTCGAGACTGTCGATGAAGCCGAAGAGCGCCGGCCCCCGCCCGCCGAAGAACTCGCCCAGCTCCTTGACGAAGGTCAGCACACCGGGGCCGACCATCACGTGATAGAGCACCTCGGTGTCGCGCGGGATGCGCGGGAAGTAGCGGGTGAACGAGGTCTCGGTCGGCGGGATCGCGATCCGCTCCAGTATCTCGCCGCCCTGTGCCTCGATCGCGGGACCGAGCGCGTCGCGGTGGTTATAGCCAAAGCCATAATCGGGAAAGATCATCGTGACCTTCTTGCCGAGCGTTTCTGTGATGAACGGGGCCATCGAGATGACCTGGCTCTTCACATCCGTGATGCCGGGCTGAAGCGTGTAGCGGTTGAGCATACCCGAGGCGACATGCGTGCCCTCCGAGACCACGAAATAGGGAAGCTTGAGCTCGCCCGCGCGGGGGGCGGAACCGATGACGACATGGCTGAACAGCGTGCCAAAGCCCACGTCCACCTTGTGCTGATTGGCGAATTTCTCAACCACCTCGGCGCCGCGCTTGGGATCGGTGCCGTCATCCTCGGCCACGATCTCGACGGGCCGCCCGTTGATGCCGCCGCCGTCGTTAATGAGCTTGACCGCCGCCTCCGTCGCGCGGCCGTACCAGCGGCCATATGCGGCGCCGATGCCGGTGCGGTGCTGCTGGAATCCGATGCGGATGGGAGCAGCGCTCTGGGCATGGGTGTAGCGTGCCCACAGAGGCAGGCTCGCCGCGGCGGCCCCGCCTGCCAGCATGCGCATGGCCCCGCGGCGGGCGATTGTGGCCTTGGTCTTGGTGGTCATGGCGGGTCTCCGCTTGGGTTCTTTGCAGGTGCGGCACGGTTGCCGCGTGCGCAACATGCGCAAGCCCGCCCCCCCTGTCCAGCCTCTTTCGGGTCACACCCCCCGCGGCGTGGCCAGGAGCCACAGGCCGAACACGGTGTAGCCCAGCATGAACAGCGCCAGCGGGACCTGTCCGAGCGTGGCGTGTCGCACGGATTGCCTGGCGCGCAACGCGGTGACATGCGCCAGCATCAGCGCGATCACGTGGCCCGCCACCACCGCCCCCGCCTGTGTCAGCCAGATCGCGCGCACCGGCCCGGGGCTGCTCAGGAATCCGGCGGTGACGTGGTGATGGCCCAGATGCAGCACCTCGGCGATCCCGGCCCATACATACTGCCCGTCGAGCAGCAGCGACGGCAGGTAATGCGCGATGTGATAGGCCAGCGCGATCGGCAGGAGTGTGGGCGCAAACCGGCAGAAGAGCGCCACCACCCCCTCGCGCGTGCCCGCCAGCCGCGCGCCTAGCCACAGCGCGCCGGTGAGCACCGCGAGCAGGGTGGCATTGGTCAGGGCGAGCCCGGCGAGGTTCGGCCCGATCACCGCCGAACGGCCGGGGAATTCCAGCGGGTTGATCGCCAGCACGTCGAGCCAGAGGAAGGTCTCGTTGAGCCCGTCGAAACTGCCGCTGCCCAGCAGCAGCAGCAGCAGCACGGCATGGCCCGGCGCGGGCGTGGGGCCATATGCGATGCGCCAGCCGGGCATGCCCAGCGCGCGCCGCCCGTGCCGCTGCCCGAGCGGGGCCACTTGCGCATAGGCCCGCATCAGGAGCGTCAGCGCCTCGCCGCGCAGCAGCCAGCGCCGACCGAAGAGCACCACGCCTGCGAGCATCGCCAGCGCGTAGCCGCCGGTGACGACCGCCAGCCGCGCCGGGTCGGCGGGGGCCGGATCGGCCAGCAGGAAGGCCGCGAAGCCGAGAAAGCCCGCGACCCCCGGCCAGTGCCCGAGCGCGCGCGGATAGCGCAGCGGGGCGCGGGTGCGGACCCGCGATAGCAGCATGGCCGCGCCCGCCCAAGGGTTGATTCGTGACCAGATGTCGCCCAGCAGCCCCTGCACGCTCACCAGCCCTATCCAGAACACCACCCAGACCGCCAGCGTCAGCGGGTTGCCCAGCGGGTCGCGCGATCCGGTCCAGCCCTGCCAGACGAGCCAGGCCAGCAGCGGCACCGCCAAGAGCCGCGTTGCCTGAGCAGGCCGCCCCGGACCGCGCGCGTGCCAAAGCGCCACGGGTCGGAACGCCGCTGCCGCCGCGCCCCCCGGCAGCACCGCCAGCAGCACCACGGTCAGCGCCACGACCACGCCGCCCGCGGCGATGTAGATATCGGTGGGCAGCAGCAGCACGAAGCCCTGCTCGGTGGCGTGCGCCCGCGCCGCCCGCGCTGTCGCGGCCCAGAGCAGGGCGGCCCCGAAGAGGAGCCTCACCCCGTCAGACCGCCGAGAACCCGGCATCCAGCGCCGCGAGGATCACGTCGATCTCGGCCTCGGAGATGACCAGCGGCGGCGACATCAGGATATTATGCGCCCCCAGCCGCACCATCGCACCCGCCTCGTACGTAGCGGCATGGATACGCTGCATGGTTGTGGCGTCCATCGGCGTCTTTGCCGCGCGATCCGACACGATCTCGATCCCGGTCATCAGCCCATGCCCGCCGCGCACGTCGCCGATGATGTCGTGCTTCTCGGCCAGCCGTCGCACGCCCTCATAGAGTTGTGTGCCGCGTGCTGCCGCGTTGGCCTTGGTATCGAGGCGCTGCGTCTCGGACAGGCAGGCCACCACTGCGGCGGCGCCAACCGGGTGGGCAGAATAGGTATAGCCCGTCCAGATCGCGCCGCTGGCATCCGCGCCCTCGAACACCTCGGCCACCGTGCCCGACACGAGCACACCGCCCACCGGGAAATAGCCCGAGGTCACGCCCTTGGCGATGGTCATCATGTCGGGCTGCACGCCCCAGTGCCGCGCGCCGGTCCAGTCGCCGGTGCGGCCGAATCCGCAGATCACCTCATCCGAGATCATCAGGATGCCGTAGCGGTCGCAGATCTCGCGCATGTGGCGCATGAAGGAGGCGTCTGGCACGATCACCCCGCCCGCGCCGAGGATCGGCTCCATGATGAAGGCGGCGATGGTCGATGGATCCTGGAACTCGATCTCGTCCACCATCGCGGCGGCGATCTTCTCGGCCAGCCGCGCCGGGTCGCTCTCGTCGAACGGGTTGCGATAGGGGTAAGGCGCGGGCAGGTGGAAACAGCCGGGCAGCAGCGGCTCGTAACCGATGCGGAACCGGTTGTTGCCGTTGACCGAGGCGCCGCCCCAATGGGTGCCGTGATAGCCCTTCTTGAGGCTGAGAAACTTGGTGCGCGTGGGCTCGCCGCGCAGGCGGTGATACTGCCGCGCCAGCCGCAGGGCGGTATCGACGCTGTCCGAGCCTCCCGAGGTAAAGAAGACCCGCTCCATCCCGTCGGGGGCGAAGAACTCGCGCACGGTGTAGGCGGCCTCGATGGCGGCGGGGTTGGTGGTGCCGGCGAAGGCCGAGTAGTAGGGCAATTCCCAGAGCTGATCCGAGATCGCCTGTTTCACCGCGTCGTTGGAGTAGCCCAGGTTGACGCACCACAGCCCGCCCACGGCATCGACCACCGAATGGCCGTCGATATCGCTCAGCCGCACGCCTTCGGCGGTCTTGATGATGCGCGGAGGGCTGTTCTGTGCCTCTCCCGGGTGGCCCATCGGCTGCCACATGTGGCGGCCGTTCATCTCGCGCAGGAAATTATCGTCCTTCATGGGGCTGTCTCCGGCAGGGAACACGTTTGATCAAACCGTGCCACCGCCGCCGGGGACTGTCCAGAGGGTGTGTCGCCGCGCTCAGTTGACCGTGCTTTCCACCCCTTCGGGCTGGCCCACCACGACGAAGGTCAGCTTGGCGGGATCGAACCATTCGCGCGCGACGCGGTTGATCTCGTCGAGCGTGATCGCCTCGACCATCGCGTTGCGTTCACTGAGATACTCCACCGGCAAGCCGTCAAGCTGCATCCCGGCGGCGATCGAGGCGATCTGCGCGTTGCCCTCGAAGCGCAGCGGATAGGCACCGGTGAGGTAGGTCTTGGCGTTTTCAAGCTCTTCCGCAGTCACCCCCTCGTCGCGCAGCCGCGTCCATTGGTCGCGGATCACCGCAATGGCCCCGGCCACGCGGTCGTTGGCCGAGGCGACCGAGCCCATCCACAGGTCGGCGGCATCCTTGTCGGCGAGGTAGGAATAGACGCCATAGGTCAGCCCGCGCTTTTCGCGCACCTCGGTCATCAGGCGGCTCTCGAAGCCGCCGCCGCCAAGGATATGGTTGAGCACGTAGGCGGTGAGGAAATCGGGGTGGTGGCGGTCGGGGCCCGGCTGTGCGAAGAGCGCGGTGGATTGCGGCGTCTCGAAATCCACGACCTTGACGCCGCCGGGCAGGGTCAGACCAGCCGCCCCGGGCAGGGGCGTGTCGGAGGTGGGCAGATCGCCCAGAAGGCGGTCGAGCAGCGTGCCCAGTTCCCCGGCGGTGATGTCGCCCACAGCGCTGACATGGACGCGATCGCGCACCAGGGCTGCGCGATGCGCGGCAACGATGTCCTCCCGGGTGAGGGCGCTTACGCTCTCGATCGTACCCTCGCCCGGGCGCGCATAGGGGTGATCACCGTAGATCATGCGCGAGGCCGCACGCCCGGCGATGGCGCGGGGATTGGTCTGGTCCGCGCGCAGACCAGACAGCACCTGCGCGCGCACGCGCTCGATGGCGTCCTCGTCGAACCGGGGCGCGATCAGGCTGTCGCGCAGCAACTCGACCGCCTCGTCGCGCCGCTCGGTCAGCATCCGGGCCGAGACGCTCACCGTGTCGTCGCCCGCGCTGTATCCGAATCGCGCGGCCAGCCCCTCGGCGGCGCGTGCGAATCCCTGCGCATCAAGCGTCTCCGCGCCTTCCTCGAGCAGGCCGGTCATCAGGTTGACGGCCCCCGCCTTGCCCTCGGGGTCGAGCGAGGTGCCGCCTCGAAAGCGCAGTTCCAGCGCGACGAAGGGGATCGAGTGATCCTCGACGAGCCATGCCTCGATGCCGCCGGGACTCGTGACCTCGTCGACCTCCACCGCGGCCCGCGCGGGCAGTGCCGCCAGTGCCACGAGCAATACAAGCGCGAAACGGATCATTGCGTCACCTCCGGGGCCATGAGGCGGCCCGTCACCGATGTTTTGCGGTCGAGCACCGCATGTGCGGCCTCCATGACGTCCTCGGCGGTGGTCTGTTGCAGGATGTCCGGCCAGGCCTCGACATCCGCGACCGTCAGCCCCTGCGTCAGCGCCTGCCCGTAGCGGCGCGCCAGCGCCGAGACGTCGTCACGCTCGTAGATTTCCTGCGCGCGCAGCCGGGTCTTGATCCGCTCAAGATGTTCGGGATCGGGGCCGGTTTGGAGGAACGCGGCCAGCACCTCGTCAAGCGCGGCCTCGGCCTCGTCCAGCGTCACGCCGGCGGCGGGAACCACGATAAAATCCAGGCTTGTGTCATCCAGCGACATGCCCGAGTACCACGCCTCCACCTGCACCGCGATTTGCTGTTCGAATTGCAGTTTTTCATTGAGTACCGATGTCTGACCGTTGCCCAGGAGCGCGGCCAGAAGCGTGAGCGCCGCCGCCTCGTCCTGCGCCCCGCTGTCGCGTTCGGGAGCGAGATAGGACCGCGCGACATAGGGCTGCGACACGCGCGCATCGCGCAGGCTCAGCCGCCGTTCTGCAAGCTGTGGCGGCTCCTGCGGGCGGGCGCGCGCGGGCAGGTCCGGGTTGGCGGGGATCGGGCCGTAATGCTTTTCGGCCAGCGCGCGCGCCTCGTCGGGGTCGGCATCGCCCGCCACAATCAGGACGGCGTTGTTGGGCGCGTAATACTGCCGGTAAAAGTCGAGCGCGGCACTGCGGTCGAGCGCCTCCATTTCGTGGCGCCAGCCGATGATCGGCACGCCGTATGGATGGTTGAGATACTGTGCCGCGCCCATCTGCTCGCGAAACAGCGCCGACGGGTTGTTGTCGACCCGTTGGTTGCGCTCCTCGAGGATGACGTTTCGCTCGGTGGCGATGTTCTGCGCGCCGAGTTGAAGGTTGACCATGCGGTCGGCCTCCATCTCCATCACGAGGTCGAGCCGATCGGCGGCGATGCGCTGGAAATAGGCAGTGTAATCATAGCTGGTAAAGGCGTTGTCGTTGCCGCCGTTGCGCGCCACGGTGGCCGAGAACTCGCCCGGTTCCAGCGTCTCGGTGCCCTTGAACATCAGATGTTCAAGGAAATGCGCCACGCCCGACACGCCCGGCCACTCGTCCGCCGACCCGGCGCGATACCACACCATCTGTGTCACCGCGGGGGCGCGGTGATCCTCGATCACCACCACCTCCATGCCGTTGTCGAGGGTAAAGTTGCTCACCGGGTTGGCCCACACCGGGCCGAACGGGATCACCATGAGCAGCGCGACGATCAGACGGCGCATGACGGGCCTCCGCGGTCTTGAAAACGATTGTTCTTTAGATACATCCGGCGTGCCGCGTTTCAAGCGGCGATCACCCGTCGCCGGCAGGCGGTGCCGCAGGGGTCTGTACGCCACGGCGGCGCAACCTCCGTTCCTCGGCATACGCGTCGAGCCAGTCGTCCTTGTAGACTTGGGTATAATCGTCCCCCGGCAGGATGCGCAGGACGTTCACCCTGCCGTACCGCTGCCGTCGTTCGCGATCCTCGGCCGCCAGCGTCTGGCGGATCGCCGGATCGCTTCTGTAGCGCGCGGCATGGTTCAATAGCCCGGCATGGGCTGCCGAGGGGGCGCCAGTCCGCTGCGCGCCGACGTTCCCGCCCAGCGCGGCGATCCCGTCGGCAACCGGGTCCTGATCCGTTCGGTTGGGGCCGCCCGGCACCGGCTGCGGCAGGGCGGATACGTCCTCGGGCATTTCCAATGGCTTGCTCGGCAGGATCGAGAATTCGTCCGGCCCGTTGCCCTTGTGCCTGATCTTTCTCAACGACACCTCGTCGTCGCCCGCGCCGCCGCAGCCGGCCACGAGCACGGCAGCCATCAGCATCAGACCGGTTTTCCGCGGCATCCGCATCGCCACACTCCTTGCGCTTTGCGGTGGTTTACCGCATCCGTTCCCCGAGGTCACGAGGGCTTTTTCCCTGTCGGCAGTAACACGAGGCCGAAGGCGCCCGCGAAGATCGCCACGTCGGCCACGTTGAATGCGAACGGATTGTCGATGCCGCAGCACGACATGTTGAGAAAATCCGCCACCGCTCCGTAGATAAGCCGGTCGATCACGTTTCCCAGTGCGCCGCCCACAAGGAGCCCGGCGGCCACCCGGTGCCATTGCCCGGGCCGCTCGGCGTGACTCCACCACAGCACAGCCGCGGAGATCGCCAGCGCCACGGCAATGAGCCCCCAGCGCATTATCGCGCCGTCATCGGCGAGAATCCCGAAATTGATTCCCGTGTTCCACGCCATCCGCAGGTTCAGATAGGGCGGCCAGATCTCGATCCAGCCCACCCGGCGCAGGTCGAGCATGTGGACCACGAGATATTTCGTGGCCTGGTCAAGCAGAAAAACCCAGAAGGACACCCAGAAGACGCCGCGCATCGCCCTCGTCCTCAGTGCCGGAAATGGCGCTGACCGGTAAGCACCATCGCCAGTCCGGCCGCGTCGGCGGCGGCGATCACCTCGTCGTCGCGCATCGAGCCGCCGGGGTGGATGACCGCCGTGGCCCCGGCCCCGGCCGCCGTCAGCAATCCGTCGGCGAAGGGAAAGAACGCGTCCGACGCCACCACGCTGCCCCCGGTCAGTGGCGCGGGCAGGCCCAGCGTCCCGGCCATGTCCTGCGCCTTGCGCGCCGCGATCCGGCAGCTATCGACGCGGCTCATCTGGCCCGCGCCCACGCCCACCGTGGCCCCGTCTTTGACATAGACGATGGCGTTGGATTTCACGTGCTTCGCCACCTTCCACGCGAACAGCATATCCGACATCTCGGCGTCGCTTGGGGCACGCCTCGTCACGACGCGCAGGTCATCCGCGCTCAGGTGTCCGGTATCCTTGTCTTGCACCAGATAGCCGCCCGAGACCTGCCGGATCATCCGCCCCGCCTCTGCCGGATCGGCGAGCCCGCCGGTCAGCAAAAGCCGAAGGTTCTTCTTCTTGGCAAAAATACTCATGGCGTCGTCATCGGCTCCGGGCGCGATCACCACCTCGGTGAAAATCCCCGCGATCTCTTCCGCCGTCGCGCCGTCGAGCGGCTGGTTCAGCGCAATGATGCCTCCGAAGGCGCTGGTGCGATCGCAGTCGAACGCCGCCTTGTAGGCGTCGAGCAGCGTGGCACCCCGCGCCGCGCCGCAGGGGTTGGCGTGTTTGATTATGGCGCAGGCGGGGCCGTCTTCGGGGGCGAATTCGCTCACCAGTTCGAAGGCGGCGTCGGTGTCGTTGATGTTGTTGTAGCTCAGTTCCTTGCCCTGCACCTGCCGCGCCGCGGCGACACCGGGCCGGTTTGAGCCATCGGTGTAAAAGGCCGCCGCCTGATGCGGGTTCTCGCCATAGCGCAGGGTCTGGGCGAGCGTCCCGGCAAAGGCGCGGCGGCGCGGGGCAGGCTCCTCGATGGCATCCGCCATCCAGGTGCTGACCGCCGCGTCATAGGCTGCCGTGCGCGCATAGGCTACCTGCGCCAGCCGTTGACGGAACGCATGGCGCGTCTGCCCGTCCTGCGAGTCCAGTTCCGCCAGCAGCGGCGCGTAATCCTCGACATCGACCACAACGTTGACAAAGGCATGGTTCTTGGCCGCCGCCCGGATCATCGCCGGGCCACCGATGTCTATATTCTCGACGCAGGCGTCATAGTCGCCACCGCGCGCCACGGTCTCCTCGAACGGGTAGAGGTTGACCACCAGAAGGTCGATGGGCGCGATTCCGTGCGCCGTCATCGCCTCCACGTGACCGGCATTGTCGCGCAGCGCCAGCAGACCGCCATGCACCATCGGGTGCAGCGTCTTGACGCGCCCGTCCATCATCTCCGGAAAGCCGGTGATCTCGGCCACGTCGCGCACGGCTAGCCCCGCATCGCGCAGGGCGCGCGCGGTGCCGCCCGTGGAGACGAGTTCCACGCCGCGCGTCGCCAGCGCGCGGCCAAGATCGACCAGACCGGTCTTGTCGGAAACGGAGAGAAGGGCGCGGGTCACGGGCGCGAGATCGGTCATCGGCTGTCGGTCCTGTCAAATTGATGCCGGGCAGGGGCCCGGCGGATCATTCATCGGTCGCCGGGTCGAGCGCCTCCTCCGTGACATCGCGGATGCCGACGGGGGTCTCCTGCGCCTTGGCCAGTGACCAGCGGATACGGGTCGCATAGTCCGTCGCGCGGCCCGAGAGAACGATCTGTCGGGCCGCCCGTGGCTTCAGGCGCGTTTTTTCAAGATAGACGCTCGGGTTCAAGGCCAAAGCGGCCACCCCGTCACTGCGAAACACCCAGATTTCGCCGCTGCGCAGCACCAGCGACACCGCCGCGCCGCCCATGTCGAGCGATGCCTCGACATCCGGGTGCAGGTGAAAGCGGATGTCATAGGGCACGCCGTGCAGTCGCGTGGCATCGAGCGCGCGGTCGAATCGCGCCTTGTGATCCTCTTCCAGCGCCAGCAGCATGTCCTCGCCCACCACCGCCCGGCCATCACCCGCCAGGTCGAGCCGACGCACATGCATGAGCCCGTGGCTTCGCAGGTATCCGTCATGACCGCCCTCGAAGCGCAGCCCGTCGGCTGCGCGTGATACCTGCACGGGAACGTCGCGCGGCGCTTCTTCCAGCCGTCCGGGATGGCGGCGGTCGTGGCCCAGCCGGGCGCTCGATCCGCCCGCCAGCACCAGCGTTGAATGCGACGGTGTCGCGCGTCCCGCCCGCCGCCATTCGGAGCCAAAGCTCGCGCCCGAACCGCAATTCACGATGAGCGGCCGCCGCCCGGATGTGAGCTCGAACGCGAGCGTCGAGGCATGGGCCTCCTCGGCGGCAGCCCCGGCGGGTGGGGGTGCGGCGTCGATGATAACGCTGGAGCGCGCCCGGGCAAGGCGTGCATAGCCCATCGCGCGCCCGCCCCGCGCCTGTCCCTTGACCCCGCTCGCCGCCAGCGCCGCGTCGAGCCGTCCGTCGAGGCCGCGCCCGCCGCCGTGAAACCGCGCCAGCCCGCCGTCGGCGTGGCGTAGCGCCCGCAGGCAGGGCGCGATCCGCTCGACCGCGCGCCAATGCGCGTCCGCCGCCGTGCGCCCGTTCTCGCTCAGGACCAGCGCCGCCCAGGTCAGCAGTGTGAAAACCTCCAGCAGCGCCTCGGGGTTGCGGCCCGGAATGCCGCCCTCTTCGTCGACGCAGGCCTCGCATTCCCGCGCCAGCGCCGCGCACGCCTCGTCCGCCAGCGGGGCCATCCCTTCCAGCGACACTCCGGCATAGACAAGCCCGGTCAGCGCCTCCAGACGCTTGAGCCCCGGCGCTGCCGCCCGCCAGCGCCACGACAGGAACCGCGCCTGACGCGCCAGCGCGCGCAGGAACGCCTCCGAGTCCTCTGCCGATTGTCCGCGCATGAGAAACAGCGCGTGGCTGATCCAGCGGATGAGGCGCCGCCCGGCGAGGTCCGGCGTCCACCCCGGCCCCCGCCCGCGCCCGAAACGCGCGATCCATTCCATGAGCCAGGCCTGCGCCCTGGCCCGGGCCACCTGATCGCCCGCCGCCGCCAGATCGTCAAGCCAGCCAAAGCCGTGCATCTCGGCGGCGAAATCCGCGTCCGGCACGGCGATGTCCCAGATCATCGTGTCGGGGGCCTCCACGAGATGGCCTGCAAAGACGAAGTTTCCGGCGCAGAGCTGCCGCCCCCGCGCGAGATAGCCGATGCTGCGCGGCTCGGGCTGTGAGATGATGGCGGTCGCGGGCCGACCGCGCCCGGCCCGCCGCGCGGCCAGCCGGTTTCTCAGGCGCGCCCAGCGCGCGGACAGGGATTCGGAGTGCGACATGTGCCTCTGCACGCTTCTTGCGGCGCTCGGCATCGACTATAGAGGGGCCGCGCGCCCAAGTCACCGCCGGAATGCGGGGTGTCCACCGTCATCCTCTGGTTTGCCCCGGGGATCCTTGCGCGGCGGGACGTTCTGGGGCCAAACCAGAGGATGACGGGCATCCCTCACGGCGCACGCCGCAGGCACGCGATGTAGAAGCCGTCCATGCCGCCGCGCTCCGGCCAGTAATCCGGGCGCAGGCGCAGCCCGTCCTCCCCGGTGATCCAGCCCGGCTCGATCCCCGGCAGGTCGAGCGCCGCTCGATCGACGGTCAGCCCGGTGTGCCGCGCCAGCGCCGCGTCGACCTGGCATTCCCCCTCGTCGGGAAGGAGTGAGCATGTGCAGAAGACCAGCCGCCCGCCGGGCTTCACAAGCGACAGCGCGTGGTCGAGCATCGCCTCCTGCACGCCGATCAGTTCGCCGATCCCGGCGCCGTCGCGGGCGTGCGGCAGGTCGGGGTGCCGCCGTATCGTGCCGGTGGCCGAGCAGGGGGCGTCCAGCAACACTGAATCGTATTGCCCCTCATGCGCCAGTGCGTCGCCCACCACGCAGGTCGCATTCAGCCCGGTGCGCGCGAGGTTCTCGGCCACCCGCTCCATCCGCCGCTCCGAGATGTCGAGCGCGGTGACCGCCGCGCCGCCCGCCGCCAGTTGCAGCGTCTTTCCGCCAGGCGCGGCGCACATGTCGAGCACCGCTTCGCCGGGGTGCGGGGCGAGCACCCGAACCGCCAGCGCCGCGCCTGCGTCCTGCACCCACCATGCGCCCGCGTCATAGCCCGGCAACGCCGTGACCTGTCTCGCCTCGCGCAGCCGCACCGATCCCGTCGGCAGCACCTCGCCGCCCAGCCGTGCGGCCCAGCCGTCGGCATCGTCCTTCACGGTCAGGTCGAGCGGTGCGCCCGCGAGATGCGCGCGCTCCATCGCCGCCACCGCGCCCTTGCCCCAGGCGTCCACCAGCGGCCCGCGCAGCCAGTCGGGCAGGCGCGGCACGCGCAGGTCGTCCCAGACCAGGGGCGCCTCTTCGGCGAGCTTGCGCAGCACCGCGTTGACCATGCCCGACAGCCGCTTGTGCCGGGCGCTCGCCGCCACCGTGCCCACCGCCTCGCTCACCACGCCATGCGCATCGCCGCCCTGCGCCAGTTCGGTCACCGCCAGCCGCAGCACGTTGCGCACCGGCAGGGGCGGGACCTTGCGCGTGTGTCGCGCAATCAGCCGATCGGCACGCTCCAGCCCCCTGAGCGCCGCCAGCGCCAGCCGCTGCGCGCGCGCCCGGTCGGCGGGCGGCAGCGCGTCGAGCGTGCCCTTTGCCAGCGCCTCGGACATCAGCCGCCCCTCGCCCGTCACCTCGTCGAGCAGGCGCGCGGCGGCGGCGCGGGCAGAGCAGGGGGCGGGGGGCATGGTCAGATCCTTGGCCTTTGGCAGGTAGCGCGATATATCAACCCTGTCTCAGTTGGGAAAGGCCGAGCATGAGCACCGACGACACAGCCCGAAGCGACCTGCCCCCCGCCGCGCAGCGCGCGCTGGCCGAGGCCGAGGAACGCCGCCGCAAGGCCGCAGGTGATCCCGACCGGCCGCCCGAGCTTGGCGGGCGGCACGAAGGACTGGACCCCGTGCGATATGGCGACTGGGAGAAGAAGGGCCTTGCCATCGACTTCTGAGTGCGCGCCCCTCAGCGGCTGTACTTGATGAACGGTGTGAGCCGTCCGATCCGGTCGTAGAGTTGCCGCGCCTGCGTGTTGAAATCCTGGGTAAGCCAATAGACCGAGGGGCAGCCGTCGGCGTCGGCGCGCGCATAGACCGCCTCGATCAGCGCCCGGCCGATTCCGCGCCCGCGCGCTGCCGGCGCGGCATAGAGGTCCTGAAGGTAGCAGACCTTTTCCACCCGCCAGTTGTGCGGGTGATAGATGAAATGCACCAGCCCCACCGCGTGCCCGTCCTCCAGTGCGATCAGGCCGTTCTGGTCGGGATGGTCGGACGAGGTGAGCCGCGCAAAGGTCACGCCATAGACGGCATCGGGCAGGGCGGTCTCGTAAAAATCGAGATAGGCCCGCCAGAGCGGCACCCATGCCGGCTTATCGCCGGTTTCCAGAGGGCGGATCGTCAGGGTCATTGCGGGTCCTTGCGCGCCTGCTCCCATCCTGCACCGCCCGCCCGCGCCATACCAGCCGGAAATCGCCGCTTCGCGCGGCATTTTTTGCCCAACGGGTTGTCGCGCGGAGGATGAGCGTCCACGTCACGCACGGTGTCACCCGTGCACGGGTGGCGATCCCGATAACAGACAGGAGACGATGTTGACCCTCAAAACACAGATAGCCGGCATTCTTGGCGCAACCGCGCTCGCCCTCGCCACGCCGCTCGCGGCGCAACAGACACCGCCGCCGCAGATCGCCGCCGAAGACGTGACCGACGCGCAGGTCGTGGCCTTTGTCGATGCGATCCTGGCGGTGGATGCGGTGCGCACCGAATACGGCACGCAGATCGAGGGGGCCGATGACGAGGCGGCGAAGCAGGCCCTCGTCGAGGAAGCCAACGCCGCCGCTGCTGATGCGGTGGACGAGGTCGAGAATATCACCATCGACAGCTATGTGGCTATCGCTAACGCTGCGGGCGAGAGCGATGCTCTCAACCAGCGGATCGTTGCGCGCATCAGCGAGGTTCGCGAGCAATAACGGGGGATTAACCCCTTGGGGCGGCGGATCATTCCGCCGCCACCGCCTTCGGGTCTGCGAGCGTCACGATATCCATCATGATGGTGTTGAGTTCGAAATCCTTGGGTGTATAGACTCGCGCCACCCCCAACTCGCGCAGGCGCGCCGCGTCGTCCTCGGGGATGATGCCGCCGACGATCACCGGCACATGGCCCAGGCCCGCGCTGCGCATCCGCTCCATCAGCTCTTCCATCAACGGCATGTGGCTGCCCGACAGGATCGACAGGCCCACCACATGCGCCTCGTCCTCCAGCGCGGCGGCCACGATCTGCTCGGGTGTGAGCCGGATACCCTCGTAGCCGATATCCATGCCGCAATCGCGCGCGCGGCAGGCGATCTGCTCGGCCCCGTTAGAGTGACCGTCGAGCCCCGGCTTGCCCATCAAAAAGCGCAGCCGCCGCCCGAGCCGTCCCGACACGGCCTCAACCGCCTCGCGCAGGTCGTCGAGCCCCTCGGTGCGGTTTGACGGGCTGGGCGAGACGCCGGTAGGGCCGCGATACTCGCCATGTACGGCGCGCATCTCTTCGGCCCATTCGCCGGTGGTCACGCCGGCGCGGGCACAGGCGATCGAGGCGGGCATGATGTTGCGTCCCTCGCGCGCCGCTGCGCGCAGATCGGCCAGTGCGCTTTGGACGGCCTGCGCGTCGCGGTCTGCGCGCCAGGCCTCCAGCCGGGCGATCTGGTCGGCCTCGACGCCCGGATCGACCACCATGATGCCGCCATCCTCGGCTTGCAGCGGCGAGGGTTCGCCCTCCTGCCAGCGGTTGACGCCGACCACCACCGTCTCGCCGGCCTCGATACGGCCCAGCCGGTCGGCGTTGCTCTCCACCAGTCGCGATTTCATGTACTCGATGGCCGACACCGCGCCGCCCATGCCGTCGATATTCGCCAGCTCGTGCCGTGCACCTTCCTTGAGTGCCTCGACCCTGGCATCGACCGCCGGGTTGCCGTCGAAGAGGTCGTCGAATTCCAGCAGGTCCGTCTCGTAGGCGAGGATCTGCTGCATCCGCATCGACCATTGCTGGTCCCACGGACGGGGCAGGCCAAGCGCCTCGTTCCAGGCGGGCAGTTGCACGGCGCGCGCGCGCGCTTTTTTCGACAGCGTCACCGCCAGCATCTCGATCAGGATACGGTAGACGTTGTTCTCGGGCTGCTGCTCGGTCAGGCCAAGGGAATTGACCTGCACGCCGTAGCGGAAGCGGCGGTATTTCGGGTCCTCGACGCCGTAGCGCTCCTGCAAAATCTCGTCCCACAGATCGACGAAGGCGCGCATCTTGCACATCTCGGTGACAAAGCGGATGCCCGCATTGACGAAGAAGGAAATCCGCCCGGCCAGCACCGGGAAATCCTCCGCCGGGACACGGGGCCTCAGCTCGTCGAGCACGGCGGTGGCCGTGGCCAGCGCAAAGGCCAGCTCCTGCTCGGGCGTCGCGCCCGCCTCCTGAAGGTGATAGGAACACACGTTCATCGGGTTCCACTTCGGGATGTGCTTGTAGCAGTATTCGGCCACGTCGCCGATCATCCGCAGGCTCGGAGCGGGCGGGCAGATATAGGTGCCGCGGCTGAGGTATTCCTTGATCAGATCGTTCTGCACAGTGCCTTGCAGCGCGGTTGTATCCACGCCCTGCCGCTCGGCCACGGCGATGTAGAGCGCGAGCAGCCACGGGGCTGTGGCGTTGATCGTCATCGAGGTGTTCATCCGGTCGAGCGGGATCCGGTCGAATAGCGTCTCCATGTCGCCCAGATGGCAGACGGGCACGCCCACCTTGCCAACCTCGCCTCGGCTCAGGACGTGATCGCTGTCATAGCCGGTCTGGGTGGGCAGGTCGAACGCGACCGACAGGCCGGTCTGCCCCCGCGCGAGATTGGAGCGGTAAAGCGCGTTCGAGGCCTGTGCCGTCGAATGGCCGGCATAGGTGCGGATAAGCCAGGGCTTGTCCTTCCTCGGCGAATCCCCTTTCGGGTTTTGCTGCGTCTGCGACATGTGCGGGCCTCATGAATCGAATTGCGCAATTTTCTTACGTCCGGCGCAAGGTAACGGCAACAAAGTGGCGCTGTCAATTCGCTGCGTTGCGGCATGCGCGCCGCGTCCCCGTCACCCACGGAATTGATCCCGGGGTCTGGGGGGCAATAGATCCTCGGGTCCGGCCAGAGGATGACAGGAGAACGACCGGTGGGGCCATTTACCACACCCGCGTTCCCTGCTTATCTGGCCCAATGGCGCAAACGGTCGAAATGCCCCTCTGGGCGCTCATCCTGCTGGTGGCCTTTGCCGCCGTCACCTTCGCGTCGCATTTCCTGTTCCCGTCGGTCCGCTGGTTCTTTCGCCGACGAATGGAGCGCGCGGTGGCGCGGCTCAACGAGCGGCTGGAGCGGCCCATCGAGCCGTTCAAGCTCGCCCGCCGCCATGACATGATCCAGCGGTTGATCTACGATCCCGAGGTCAGTCGCGCGATTGCCGCCCATGCAAGCAAGCAAGGCGTCCCCGAGAATGTCGCCTTCGAGCGCGCCCGCGGCTATGCCCGCGAGATTGTCCCGAGCTTCAGCGCGAGCCTCTATTTCGGTTTCGCCATCCGCGTGGCGCGGATGCTCAGCCGGGCGCTCTACCGGGTGCGGTTGGGGCATTTCGACGACAGGCTCGGTGGAATCGACCGCGATGCCACCGTGGTCTTCGTGATGAACCACCGCTCCAACATGGACTACGTTCTGGTGACATGGCTCGCCGCCGAACGCTCGGCGCTCAGCTATGCCGTGGGCGAATGGGCGCGGGTCTGGCCGCTGTCGCGCATGATCCGGGCGATGGGGGCGTATTTCATCCGCCGCCGCGCGCGCGGGGCGCTCTATCGCCGCGTGCTGGCGCGCTATGTCGGGCTCGCCACCGATGGCGGGGTGACGCAGGCGGTGTTTCCCGAAGGCGGCTTGAGCCTGACCGGGGCCCTGCAGCCGCCGAAGATGGGCCTGCTCAAATATCTCGTGGAAGAGCGTGTGCCGGGCGGACGCGACGTGGTGTTCGTGCCGGTGGCGCTCAATTACGATCGCGTGCTGGAAGACCGCCTGCTGGTGGCCGCCGACGCTGCGGGCGGGCGGCGCTTTCCGGCGCGAATCTCGGTCATCGCGCGCTTCGTTCTGCGGCAGGTCTGGCTGCGGCTTCGGGGGCGCTATCACCGGCATGGCCGTGCGGCCGTCAGTTTTGGTGCGCCGCTGTCGCTCAAGGCATTTGAGCACGACCGTCCGGGTGCCGGGATCGAGGCGCTCGCCGAGGCGCTGATGGCACGTATCGGGGCGGAGGTGCCGCTGCTGCCGGTGCCGCTGGTGGCGCGGGCGCTTGTCTGCGCCGGGGGCGCGCTGAACCGCGCCACGCTTGACCGCGCGGTGACGGACATGATGGAGCAGGCGCCACAGGCGGTGCCTGACCCGGAACAAGACAGCGACGACGACGCGGCGGCTCTGGCGCGCTTCGGGGTCGAAGCGCTCGCGGGGCGTGGCATGGTATCGCTGGCAGGCGACCGCGTCGAAATCGTCCCCGAAGAGCGCGCGATGGTCAACTATTACGCGGCCTCCATCGCCCATCACTTTCGCGCTTGCAGCGAGGAAGGGCGTGATTTTTCTGCATCCGCAGGGTCATAAAATTACAAAAACAAGCATTGCCACTATTGCAATATTACCCATCGGAAAGTATCCCGTCCCCAGACCGCCGCGATTCTGCATCGCGGCATCCGCGAACAGGAGATCAGGTGATGGCCTTGGACACGCATACCGGTATCGCGCCCTACGAGGCGCCCGAAAAGGACCTCTACGAGATCGGCGAAATGCCCCCGCTGGGGCATGTCCCGAAGCAGATGTACGCCTGGGCGATTCGCCGCGAGCGTCACGGCGAGCCGGAGACCTCGTTTCAGCAGGAGGTGGTCGACACATGGGAGATCGACAGCCACGAGGTGCTGGTTCTGGTGATGGCGGCAGGCGTCAATTACAACGGGGTCTGGGCCGGTCTCGGCCAGCCGATCAGCCCCTTTGATGGCCACGGCGCCGAGTATCATATCGCGGGTTCCGACGCCTCGGGGATCGTGTGGAAGGTGGGCGACAAGGTCAAGCGCTGGAAGGTCGGAGACGAGGTTGTTATCCATTGTAATCAAGACGATGGCGACGACGAGGACTGCAACGGGGGCGATCCGATGTTCTCGCCCACGCAGCGCATCTGGGGCTATGAGACGCCCGACGGCTCTTTCGCGCAGTTTGCGCGGGTGCAGGCGCAGCAGCTCATGGCGCGCCCGGGCCACCTGACATGGGAGGAAAGTGCGTGCTACACGCTGACGCTGGCCACCGCCTACCGGATGCTGTTCGGCCACGCGCCGCATGACCTCAAGCCGGGGCAGAACGTGCTGGTCTGGGGCGCCTCGGGCGGTCTGGGATCTTACGCGATCCAGCTTGCAAACACCGCCGGGGCCAATGCGATCGGGGTCATCTCGGACGAGAGCAAGCGGCAGTTCGTGCTGGATCAGGGGGCCAAGGGCGTCATCAACCGAAAGGAGTTCGATTGCTGGGGTCAACTGCCCAAGGTCAACACCCCCGAATACAACGCCTGGCTCAAGGAAGCGCGGAAATTTGGCAAAGCTATCTGGGACATAACCGGTAAAGGGGTCAGCGTGGACATGGTGTTCGAACATCCCGGCGAGGCCACCTTTCCGGTGTCGAGCCTGGTGTGCAAGAAGGGCGGCATGGTGGTGATCTGCGCGGGCACCTCCGGCTTCAACTGCACCTTCGACGTGCGCTATATGTGGATGCACCAGAAACGCTTGCAGGGCAGCCATTTCGCCCATCTCAAGCAGGCGTCGGCGGCCAACAAGCTGATGGTCGAGCGGCGGCTGGACCCTTGCATGTCAGAGGTTTTTCCCTGGGCCGATATCCCGAGGGCGCATACCAAGATGCTCAACAACGAGCACAAGCCGGGCAACATGGCGGTGCTGGTTCAGGCGCCGCGCACCGGGCTTCGGACGGTCGAGGACGTGATCGAGGCCGGGCGCGGCTGAGCCGCCGCCCCGGACATGACAAGGCCCGCGGACTGTGTCCCCCGCGGGCCTTTTTTCGTGTCGGTACCGTGTCGGTATCGCGTCGGTATTCCGGCGGTGCGAATCCGGTGCGAATCCGGTGCGATTTCAGACCGTGAGGTTGGGGATGATCTGCTTCTTGCGGCTCATCACGCCGGGCAGGACCACCACGTCGCCCGAGACGGTGGCACCAAAGCTCTTCTCGGCGACGGTCTTGACCAGATCGTTCGGGACCAGAAGCGTCGCCTCTTCGTTGAGGATGTCCACCACGAAGAGGAGCACCTGATCGACGCCATCCTCGGCGGCGACGGTGGTCATGCTGTCCATCAGGCTGGCCTTGCGGTCGAGCACGGTGGTCGGCGCGGTCGTCTCCAGCACGCTGACGCGGAATGCCTTGCCGCCGACTTCGTATTCCTTGGAATCCATCCGCAGCAGTTCTGCATCGGAGAAGGCCGACACGTCGGACTTGGCGGCGAACATCTCGGCGGCGTAGTCGGGGATATTGATGCCGAGATCGGCGGCGAGGCGCTCGGCCACCGCCTTGTCATGGTCAGTCGTGGTGGGCGAGCGGAATTCGAGCGTATCTGACAGGATGCAGGTCAGCGCCGCGCCCTTCATCGCCTCGGGCATTTTCGCGGCGTCGTCGCCCATGAGATCGACCATGATCGTCGCGGTGCAGGCCAGCGGGCGCACCGTGATGTCGATGGGCCCTTTCGTTTCCAGCCCGCCGACGAGCTTGTGGTGGTCGATGATCGCGCGCAGGTCGGCGTCGTTGATCGCGTCGGGCAACTCGGCGGGGTTGTTGGTGTCCACCACGACACAGGGCTGACCGGCCTCTAGGCCGTCGATGATGCGCGGCTTGGGCAGGTTCCAGCGGTCGAGCATGAAGGCGGCCTCGGTGTTGGGCTCGCCGAGGAGCACGGGCTCGGCATCGCCGCCCTGCACCTCGTTGAGATACCACGCCCAGAGGAGGGGCGAGCCGGTGGAATCGGTATCGGGGGATTTGTGGCCGAAGACGAGTGTGGTCATGGGTCTGTCCTGAATGCTGCGGGTGTTTCGCGCGCCTTATAGGGGTGTCGGGGGGGATTGTCACCCGGGAATGCTGCGCTGCGGCGAAAGCGGCGCGGGGCTGCTGCTTGGGCGCCACCTGGCATGAGACGCCGAGTGGATGCAGGGTCTTGGGCAGAGGTCCAGCAGCATTGGGCGAAACGGTTAGGCGACGGCTGGGAGCCCCCTCGGACCTTCCCTATGGGCAATCCGCCCTGTTAATTCTAAGATGTAGCCGTCTTGGTCGATTAACTCTGGGCCGAATAAATGCAAGAGGATAGCAAGCCTACGAAGGCTGGCCGGCTGCGGCGGACGATTGATCCATTTGGCGATCTCTACGTTGCCATTTCTAGGGCCGTCATAGAGCACGAACGACTTATCGCTCCCGACATAGAACTGCGGCAAACCTACGCTTACACCTTCGCACATCCGATGCTTGCAACATCCCCCCCAATACATGAGCGCGCTCACCATCCCGCGCCTTTGCATGCGGTTAGCACGCCGGGGGTGATTGAAGAAGCAACTGTCGAAATGGTTCTTCGAAGACAGAGCGAGAGCAACGTTGACCGACTGATTCAGTCCCAAAATATTGTTTCGCTCATTCGGCTAGTTGCTGGCTCGCCCGTCCGAGCTCCGATTTGCTCGAACATCCCCTTTTCAAAAATGTCGGAAATTAAGGACGTTACCGTTATGCAACTAGAACCGCCGATGGACTGGCCGATCCATCCGGTGCCGCTCAACGATAACCTCCTCACAGCGATCGAGAAACTACTTGATCCTATGCAGGTGTTGCTACACTGCGACCAGTTCAACTCTGCCTTTAATCTTGCAAACAGTGTGTGGTGGCTTCCATCTTTTAACGCACAGATGATCGCCATATGGGCTGCCGCAGAAGCACTAATGCGCCCAGGCCGACAAGACATGACAAAACAACTAGCCCGATCTATACGAGCTTACTCTGGAACATCCAGTGGGCAAGGTGACAAACTTTATCAAAGGGTTATTCATCTTTGCAAAGCACGCGGCGAGGCGGCACATGCCGGTCATCAGCCAAAGCCAGAGGATGTGCAGGAGTCATTCTTTATTCTCCGCAGTATCCTACTAAGGGCGTTAAGTGAGGGTGCCGCTCCTGGCCCAATCGAGACCATAACGCCCCTCTGGAACTCAAGCTACTGATTTGATATACCTTTTTTCACTCAGCCCGCCACCGCCTGCACCGCCCCTGTCACCAGCACCACGCCGCCCGAGACGAGGCCATAGCCCACAAGCACCAACAGCCCGTCGCGGGCGAACATGCCGGTGGCGAAGAGTGCGATGGCCCCGGCGAGGATCGAGGTGAGGAAGGGCACGAACTCGATCAGCGGCATGAAGAACGAGACGGTGGCGCAGATCGCCAGCGCGGGGATGTTGCCGGGCTTGTCGGTGAGCCATGTCAGCCGTTCGTTTATCAGCGGGTCGATCCACGCGACCGGGCCGCGCAGCGCGCGCAGGACGCGGGCGAAACGATCCGCGTCGAGCGCGCGGTCGAGCAGCACGCGCGGCAGCCAGATCCGATCGTGCCCCAGCAGCATCTGCAACGCCACCAGCCCCACGAGCGCCGACAGCAGGCTGGGAACGCCGGGGATGGCCGAGGCGGGCGAGACCAGCACGAGGCTTGGCACCAGCAGCATCGGCGTGAAGGCGCGCGGGCCGAGGATGGCCAGCACCTCGCGCACCGACACCGCGCCGTCGCCGGTCTCGGCCTCGATCCGGTCGAGCAGGCGCATGAGGTTGTCATGCGAAGGCGCGGATTCGGTGCACATGGGGGCGGCTTTGTCGTCGGGGTGGAGCATGTCTTGCAGATAGCCGCTTGCGGCTGCGATATCCAGCGGCCGCCCGCCATGCGTTTTTGTCGAAGGAGGGAGTTGACAGATGTCACGGCGCTGCCTACTTCTGCGCCGTTAGCACTCGGATGGAGTGAGTGCTAATGACCCCCACCGGGGGTCATTCAATAGGGAAACCTTGAGCCAAGGAGCCTCGAAGATGGCATTCAAACCGCTGCATGACCGCGTGCTCGTCCGCCGCGTGGAGAGCGAAGAAAAAACCGCCGGGGGCCTGATCATCCCCGAGACCGCAAAAGAAAAACCGCAACAGGGCGAGATCGTCGCCGTGGGCGACGGCGCGCGCAAGGACAATGGCGAACTGATCGAGATGGCCGTGAAGGCCGGTGACACGGTGCTGTTCGGCAAGTGGTCGGGCACCGAGGTCACGATCGACGGTGAAGAGCTGCTGATCATGAAGGAAAGCGACATTCTGGGCATCATCGACGCCGACAAGGCCGCGAAAGCCGCCTGAAGGCCGCGCTTCGTCTGACCCGGAAACAACAAGATATCAGGAGTATCCGAACATGGCTGCTAAAGACGTACGATTCGATACCGACGCCCGCAACCGCATGGTCAAGGGCGTCAACACCCTGGCCGACGCGGTCAAGGTGACGCTTGGCCCCAAGGGCCGCAACGTGGTGCTGGAAAAGAGCTTTGGCTCGCCGCGCATCACCAAGGACGGTGTCTCTGTCGCCAAGGAAATCGAGCTGGAAGACAAGTTCGAGAACATGGGCGCGCAGATGGTGAAAGAAGTCGCCAGCCGCACCAATGACGAGGCCGGCGACGGCACCACCACCGCGACCGTGCTGGCCCAGGCCATCGTGAAAGAGGGCGTCAAGGCCGTCTCCGCGGGCATGAACCCGATGGATCTCAAGCGCGGCATCGACCTTGCGACCACCAAGGTCGTCGCACACATCAAGGCCGCCGCCCGCAAGGTCGAGAACTCGGAAGAAGTGGCACAGGTCGGCACCGTGTCGGCCAACGGCGAAGCCGAGATCGGCCAGATGATCGCCGACGCGATGCAGAAGGTCGGCAACGAGGGTGTCATCACCGTCGAGGAAGCCAAGGGCCTCGAGACCGAGACCGAGGTGGTCGAGGGGATGCAGTTCGACCGTGGCTACCTGTCGCCCTACTTCGTGACCAACTCCGACAAGATGATCGCGGAGCTCGATGACTGCCTCATCCTGCTGCACGAGAAGAAGCTGTCGAGCCTCCAGCCGATGGTGCCGCTCCTTGAGCAGGTGATCCAGAGCCAGAAGCCGCTCCTGATCATCGCCGAGGATGTCGAGGGCGAAGCGCTCGCGACCCTCGTCGTGAACAAGCTGCGCGGCGGCCTCAAGATCGCTGCCGTCAAGGCACCGGGCTTTGGCGACCGCCGCAAGGCCATGCTCCAGGATATCGCGATCCTGACCGGCGGCCAGGTCATCTCCGAAGACCTCGGCATGAAGCTCGAGAGCGTGACCATGGACATGCTCGGCTCGGCCAAGACCGTGAACATCACCAAGGACGAGACCACCATCGTCGACGGTCACGGCAGCAAGGACGAGATCGAGGCGCGCGTTGCCCAGATCCGCACCCAGATCGAGGACACCACCTCGGATTATGACCGCGAGAAGCTCCAGGAGCGCGTGGCCAAGCTCGCCGGTGGCGTTGCCGTGATCCGCGTCGGCGGCATGACCGAGACCGAGGTGAAGGAACGCAAGGACCGCGTCGATGACGCGCTCAACGCGACCCGTGCCGCGGTGCAGGAAGGCATCGTCGTCGGCGGCGGCGTGAGCCTCGTGCAGGGGGCCAAGTCGCTCGACGGTCTGACCGGGGCCAACACCGATCAGAACGCGGGCATCGCCATCGTGCGCAAGGCGCTCGAGTGGCCGCTGCGCCAGATCGCAGAGAATGCGGGCGTGGACGGCTCGGTCGTCGCGGGCAAGATCCGCGAGAGCGATGACCTCAAGTTCGGCTACAACGCGCAGACCGACGAATATGGCGACATGTTCAAGTTCGGCGTGATCGACCCGGCCAAGGTGGTCCGCACCGCGCTCGAGGATGCCTCCTCGATCGCCGGCCTGCTGATCACCACCGAGGCGATGGTGGCCGACAAGCCGCAGAAAGAAGGCGCCGGCGGTGGCGGCGGCGGCATGCCCGACATGGGCGGCATGGGCGGCATGATGTAAGTCAGCCCCCGGCCTTTGAAGCCAAGGGAAAGGGTCGCGCGGTGCGCGGCCCTTTTTCGTTCGGGAACTCAGTTGCCACTTGGATATTTATGGCAAGATGAAGTGGCGGGCTCAGCCCTCTTCGGCCAGCAGCGCGCGCAGCCCGCTGCGGTAGTCGGGATGGAGGAGGTGCACGCCCAGCTCGTCCTTGATGCGCCGGTTCGAGACGCGTTTCGATTCGGCGTAGAAGGAGCGGGCCATCGGGCTCATATCGGCGTCGTCGAAGGGCACTTCGGGCGGCACCGGCAGGCCGAGCAATTCGGCGGCGTGGGCGATCACGTCCTCGGGCGGGGCCGGGTCGTCATCGCACAGGTTGTAGACCGCGCCGGGGCGGGGGCGGTCGATGGAGGCGGCGAGCACCTGCGCGATATCGTCGACATGGGTGCGGCTGAACACCTGCCCCGGCTTGACGATGCGCCGCGCCGTGCCCTGCCGCACCTTTTCGAACGGGCCGCGGCCGGGGCCGTAGATCCCCGCGAGCCGGAAGATGTGCAGCGGCAGGCCGGGGATGGCCTGCCAGTCCGCCTCGGCGGCGACGCGGCGCCTGCCCCGTTCGGTGGAGGGGGTGAGCGGCGTGTCCTCGTCCACCCATCCGCCCTGATGGTCACCGTAGACCCCGGTGGTGGAGAGGTAGCCCGCCCAGTCGAGCCGGGGTGCCGCGGCGGCGATGGCGTCGCGGTGGCGCGCCAGCACCGGGTCGCCCGCCTCGGTGGGCCCGGCGGAGCTGAGCAGGTGGGTGGCCTCGGCGAGCGCGTCCGCGATGTCATCGCCGTCCCACAGCAGCGGCGTGACCCCTTCGGCGCGCAAGGTTTCGGCGCGCTCGGGGCTGCGCGTGGTGCCGTAGATGCGCCAGCCGCGCGGCGCGAGGTGCCGTGCCAGCGCGCGGGCCGAATAGCCGTGACCGAAGGAGAAAAGCACCTTGCCCATGGCCCCTGTCATCGCGCGGCGGGGCGGGATTGGCAAGGGGGCGTGCCGGTCCTACCGTGCGCCGCGGATCAGATCGGCGAGGGCAATGGCCGCGCCCGGTGTGCCGCTGAACGCAACCGATTCGATGGCAACCAGCGTGACCGTGCCGCCGCGCGCGGTCAGGATCACGCGCGCGCCCTCACGCGCGGCGGCGTAATCGGCGCGCCGCCCCGGCAGCACCGCGGTATCCGCGCCCGCGCCGCCATGCAGCCGGTCATCGCCGCCATGCCCGGTGAGCACGTCGTCGCCCGGCCCGCCGATCAGGATGTCGGCCTTGGCCGTCCCCGCGAGCGCCGCGGCCCCGTCGCCCGCGCGCCGCAGCACCCCGTGCAGGAAGGTGCCGGGCGGGCGCGGGTCGTCCCAGTGCGGCGGCATCGCGTTGGCGCGCATCAGTGCCTGCCAGCGGGGCGTGTCGTCGCCAAGATGGCGCAGCGCGCCCCAGCTCCCCCACCGCGAGGCCGGGGCCACGTCGACGAAGGCGTTGAACAGCGTTCCGCCCGCCGCGCGCCATCCGGCGAGCAGCTCCTCGTAGAGCGTGCCCATCCGCGCCGAGTGGTTGAAGGAGGTGAAGAACCCGGTGAGCGCGGCGTTGTCCGCGACCGCGCCCCGGCCCGCCACATGGCTGCCGCCCTCGTACATCACGAGGTCCAGCCCGTGCCGCGCCGCCACCTCCGCGTGGTAGGGGAGGGTTTCGGTCAGAAGCGTGTCCAGCGAGCCCTGCCGGATCGCCTGCGCCGCGAGGTCGAAGGCGAGGTCGTGGCCCCGCGCCGCGACCGCCGCCGCCGGGTCGGTGCCGATCTCGACGGCGCGGGCGCGGGCCACGGCGCGGCTGGCGGTGATCCAGCGTGTCACCGTGGCGGCCATGTCCTCGGTCCCGAGTTCCTGGCCGAAATAGCCGGAGACGGCGTAGGCGTCGAAGCGGGTGGCGGGGGCCGCGCCGATCTGCCCGCCCGCCTGGGCGAGCGGGGCGGTGAGCATCGGTGTCTCCATCCCCGGCCAGTCGGTGGGCACGCCCGCCACCACCGACAGCCGCCCCGGTGTATCGTCAAACACCGCGCGCCAGATACCGGCCATCTGCGCCGCGCGCATGCCCGCGAATTGCAGCCAGCCGTCGTCGCCCGCGTCCGCACCCCAGAGCGCGGTGGCGGCCTGTTGCGCACGGATCGCCTGCGGGAAGGCGACGTTCCACATCTCGTTGGAATACTCCACATGCACCTTGAGCCCGGGGTCGAGATGGTCGTGCATGTGGCGCGCGAAGGCGCGCATATAGGCGTCGTCGGCGGCGTCGGGCATGTTGACCCACGGGTCGGCCCCGATCCGGTTGGCGAGCGCCGTCATCACCTCGACCGGCACGCCGCGCCAGCCGTAGGTGGCGTCCTGCGGCGTGGGGCGGTCCGCCCATGTCACCTGCTCCGAGCCGTTGGTGAGCTGCCAGTCGGTAAAGCGCAGCAGGCGAAGGTCTGCGATGCGGTCGATCCAGAGCGGGTTGAACACCGCCCCCGCCGCGTGCAGCGCAAGGTGATCCTCGTGCACGATGGTGATGTCGCGCAGCGGGTTGCCGGCATCGGTGCTGCGCAGGCGCAGCAGGACGGACCCCTCGCCGGGGGTGTAATCGAAGCGGATCTCGCGGGTGTCGTAATTGTAGCGGACGTTGTCGGCGCGCCCGGTGACGCGCAGCACGCCCTCGCCGGTGTAGCGCAGCAGGTAGCGCCCGCCGAGATATGTGGCCGCCTCGGGCTGATCGGTCAGCACCAGGCTCTCGAGCGCCCGCGCCCCGTCGGGCAGGGCGGTGGGCCAGCCGGTCGCGTCGAGATAGCCGCCCGCGCGCAGGCCGGCGGTGGGGACGGCACCGCGCGCGCCGCGGCCGGTCCACGGACGGGCGGTCTTCATCACGTCGATGAACGGCTGCTGGGTGCTGGTGTCCGCGATGCCGCTCAGTCCGATCGCGAGGCCGGGCGCGGCAAGGCCGGTGCCGGGCGGGGCGGTCTCGGGCCGGGCGGGGCCGGGCGCGAGGGCCAGCCCGAGGCACAGCGCCAGACCCGTCAGGCCGGAGCGGAAGGCGGCACGCATGGTGAATCGTTCTCCTTGCCCCCGTGGGTCGTGATCCGGGGGCAGTATAGGCGGCGGCCCGCGGTGTGGCCATCGCCGGATGCGGTGCGGGCCGTGCCGAAATGTCACAATTCGCCTGTCAAGTCCTTGGTTTTTCTGGACCTGAACCCGCCGACTGGAGTAGATTCATTGAAAATGGGGCGAAAAATGCCCCGCATTCGAGGCAGCAAAGCAGATATCCGATGTTTCCCGAGCGGTTTTCGAACCTACCGGCCTATGCGTTCCCGCGCCTGCGGGCGCTTCTCGACGCGCATGCGCCGGGCGGCGAGGTCGTGCACATGACCATTGGCGAGCCTAAACACGCCTTTCCCGACTGGATCACCGACGAGATCGCGGCCAACGCCGCGGGCTTCGGGCAATACCCGGTGAACGAGGGGATGCCCGCGCTGCTGGAGGCTGCCGCCGGGTGGCTGGAGCGGCGTTATGGCGTGGCGCTCGATCCCGAAACGCGGCTGATGGCGCTGAACGGTACGCGCGAGGGGCTTTACAACGCGATGATGGCGCTCTGCCCCGAGGCAAAGCGGGGCAAGCGGCCCGCGGTGCTGGTGCCGAACCCGTTCTATCAGGTCTACATGGTCGCCGCCCTCAGCGTCGGGGCGGAGCCGGTGTTTCTCAACGCCACCGGGGCCACGGGCCATCTGCCGGATTTCGCGTCGGTGGCGCCGGAGGTGCTCGACCGGGTGACGGTGGCCTATCTGTGCTCGCCGTCGAACCCGCAGGGGGCGGTGGCCTCGCGCGCGTATTGGGCCGAGGTGATCTGGCTGGCCGAAAAGCACGATTTCCGCATCTTCGCCGATGAATGCTATTCCGAGATCTACCGCGACGGCCCGCCTGTGGGCGTGCTGGAGGTGGCGCATGAGATGGGGGCCGATCCCGAGCGGATCGTCGCCTTTCACAGCCTGTCGAAGCGGTCGAACGTGCCGGGGCTGCGCTCGGGCTTTGTGGCCGCCGGACCCGAGAGCATCCGCCACATGCGGCAGTTGCGCAATTACGCGGGGTCGCCCCTGCCGATGCCGTTGCAGCACGCCGCCGCCCGGCTCTGGGCGGACGAGGCGCATGTGGTGGAGAACCGCCGCCTCTACGCGCGCAAATACGCCCGCGCCGACGGGATCATGGCGGGGGTGCCCGGCTACTGCCCGCCGGAGGCCGGGTTCTTCCTGTGGCTGCCGGTCGCGGATGGCGAGGAGGCGGCGCTGCGGCTGTGGCGCGAGACGGGGGTGCGGGTGCTGCCCGGGGCCTATCTGGCGCAGGATGCGGACGGGGTGAATCCGGGCAAGGAATTCGTGCGGGTGGCGATGGTGGCCCCCGAGGAAGAGATGGCGCACGGGCTGAGCCGCCTATGCGGCTGTCTCTACGGATGAGCGGAGACGAGGAACGCAGATGGCATATCAGACACGCGGGCGCGAGCCGCTGATCGACAGCACCCTGGCGCGGGCGCTGGGCAGGCGCGGCAAGGAACTGATCGGCCTGATCCTGCTGGGCGTGGCGGTGGTGGCGGGGGCGACGCTGTGGTCCTACGCGCCCACCGACCCGAGCTGGATGGCGGCGACCGACGCGCCGGTGAAGAACCTGCTGGGCGTGACCGGGGCGTCGGTGGCGGCCCCGCTCTACATGATCATCGGCTTCGGTGGCTGGGGGCTGGCGGTGCTGCCGCTGGTCTGGGGCGCGCGGCTGGTGGCGCACGCGGGCGGCGAGCGCGCGCCCGGGCGGCTCATCTTTGCGCCGGTCTGGGTGGCGGTGCTGTCGCTCTACTGCGCCACGCTGGCCCCGCCCGATACATGGGCGGCGCATCACAGCTTTGGCCTTGGCGGTCTCTTTGGCGACACGGTGCTGGGCACGCTGCTGGGGCTCATGCCGGTCGAGCCGGGGCTGGGGCTGCGCCTCTCGACGCTGGTGCTGGGTGCGCTGGTGCTGGTCAGCGGGGCGTTTGTGCTGGGTCTTGACGGGGCGGAACTGCGGCGCCTCCTGCGGTTCCTGATCGTCGGGCTGGTGATGAGCTATGCGGTGCTGCGGGCGGTGCTGGCGCGCGGCATCAACGGCCTTGCCGGGGCAGGGCGGGCGATGCGCGGGCGCGGGGCCGCGGATGAGGCGCCGCATCAGGACGCGGCGGACACGGGGCCGCAGGACGCGGCGGCCCGCGTGCGCCGCGCCGAGCCGGTGCTGGCCGCGCCGGCGGGCACCGGCGAGGCGGCGGAGAAGCCCGGCGGGCTGCTGGCGCGGATGCCGGGCCTGTTGCGCAAGCCCGAGGCGATGCCCGAGCCGGAACTGGTCGAGACCGACGCTGACGCTGACGCCGCCGACGCCCCGCCGGAGGATCGCATCCGCGCGCGCATTTCGGACGTAATCCGCGCCCGCGTGCGGCAGGCCCCTGCGATGCGGCCCGACCCGGCCGCGCCGCTGACCGGGGGACGGGGCCGCGGGCCGGATCCGCTGATCCTGAACGACGGCCCGCGCGCGTCGCTGCCGCCCGAGCCGCCGCTGACCGGGCCGGGCGCGCCCGGCCTGTCGGTGCCGCCCGCGCCCGGTGACGATGACATGCGTGTCGAGCCGGAGCCGGAGATGGACATGGGCGCGGCAGAGCCCGCGCCGGGCGCGACGGGGCGACCGCGCATCCCGGTCCCCGAGCCGCGCAAGGTGGTGCAGCACCCGCCGCGAAAACCCGCACAGCCCTCGGCCCGCGCGATGGAAGAGGCGCAGCCCGCGCTGCCCTTTGCCGCCGAGGAGGCAGCTTATGACCTGCCGCCGCTGTCGCTGCTGACCGACCCGGCGACCGTGCAGCGCCACCACCTGAGCGACGAGGCGCTGGAGCAGAACGCGCGGATGCTGGAGAATGTGCTCGACGATTACGGCGTCCGGGGCGAGATCGTCAGCGTCCGCCCCGGCCCGGTGGTGACGATGTACGAGCTGGAGCCTGCACCGGGGCTCAAGGCGTCCCGCGTGATCGGGCTCGCCGACGATATCGCGCGGTCGATGGCGGCGCTGTCGGCGCGGGTCTCGACCGTGCCGGGGCGCTCGGTGATCGGGATCGAATTGCCCAATGACAACCGCGAGATGGTCAATTTCCGCGAGATCCTGTCGAGCCGCGCCTATGGCGACGGCCATCAGAAGCTGCCGCTGGCGCTGGGCAAGGATATCGGCGGCGATCCGATGGTCGCCAACCTCTCCAAGATGCCGCATCTGCTGATCGCAGGGACCACCGGCTCGGGCAAGTCGGTGGCGATCAACACCATGATCCTGAGCCTGCTCTACAAGCTTGCCCCCGATGAGTGCCGTCTCATCATGATCGACCCCAAGATGCTGGAACTGTCGGTCTATGACGGCATCCCGCACCTCCTGAGCCCCGTGGTGACCGACCCCAAGAAGGCGGTGGTGGCGCTCAAGTGGGTGGTGGCCGAGATGGAGGACCGCTATCGCAAGATGTCCAAGATGGGCGTGCGCAACATCGACGGCTACAACGCCCGCGTGGACGAGGCGCTGCGCAAGGGCGAGATGTTCAGCCGCACGGTGCAGACGGGCTTTGACGACGAGACCGGTGAGCCGGTGTTCGAGACCGAGGAATTCGCGCCCGAGAAGATGCCCTTCATCGTTGTCATCGTCGACGAGATGGCCGATCTGATGATGGTCGCGGGCAAGGAAATCGAGGCCTGCATCCAACGTCTGGCGCAGATGGCGCGGGCGTCGGGCATCCATCTCATCATGGCCACGCAGCGCCCCTCGGTCGATGTCATCACCGGCACGATCAAGGCCAATTTCCCGACGCGGATCAGCTTTCAGGTGACCTCCAAGATCGACAGCCGCACCATCCTGGGCGAGCAGGGGGCCGAGCAGCTATTGGGGATGGGCGACATGCTCTACATGGCCGGGGGCGGGCGGATCACCCGCTGTCACGCGCCGTTTGTCAGCGACGAGGAGGTGGAGGAGGTGGTCAGTCACCTCAAGGCCTATGGCCCGCCCGAATACGTGGGCAGCGTGCTGCAGGGCCCCGATGACGAGACCGCCGATTCCATTGATGCCAAGCTGGGGCTGTCGACCGGCGGCAATACCGAGGGCGAGGACGCGCTTTATGATCAGGCGGTGGCGATTGTGGCGCGGGACCGAAAATGCTCGACCTCCTATATTCAGCGCAAGCTGGCGATCGGCTACAACAAGGCCGCGCGGCTGGTGGAGCAGATGGAGGACGAGGGCGTGGTGAGCTCGGCGAACCATGTCGGCAAGCGCGAGGTGCTGGTGCCCGAGCCGCAATAGGTCCCTGTGAAATCCGGCAACCCACTGAAAGACAGAATGTTTTTCGGAGAGGGCCTTTCCCGTCCGCTCCCCCCAAGGGGGTGTCAGCCGCGCGCGTCGCTCCGGGGGCGTCGGGACGGCGCTGGCCCCGGTGGGCCCGGTGGTGCGGGTCCGGGTGGTCCTGATGGCGGGGGGGACGACGCCCTGACGTGGGCGCGAACCGCACGGCTCAGTGGACGAACCGCAAGGTTCGGGAGGGGCACCGTGACGGTGCCCGTTGGGGCGGCCCGAATGGCCCCGGCGCGACACCCTGTCGCGCGCCCTCCGTTCGGCAGGAGAGGGGCGGGGGATGCCCGGGGCTGGGCGTGGGACGGCTATCCCTGAAAGAAACAGTCGGATGAGGGGGCGGGAACGGGCGTGGCGGTTGCCCGTGGGTCAGATGCTGCGGGTGCGAATAGCAGTTGTCAGCCCGAAGCGGACCCACTTGCCTTGGCCCGAAACTGCGATAGTCGACCTTCGCCGCGCAGGTCTCGAACTCACACAATGCGGGACAAAGCCGACTGATGCCGATGCCGCGAAACGCACCTGCAGCCTGACGCCTTTAGCGCCCTGCAAGAGCGTGCCCGCGTTCATTCGCATTCATGCGACACGCTCCAACTCCTTGATTCCGCATGTTCAAGGAGCTAAAAACCGGTTCCCACTTTTGAGCAACATGCTCTAAGAACGTACAAAAGGGATTGGCATCGGTGGTATTACTCGGGCCGCGAGGAGAGCGCCTAGCGAGGGGCAACTGCAAGCAATGCTCTTTCACCCTTGAGAAGACCACAAAGAGCGAACAATCACCGGCGCCGTCGGATTTTCAATTACTGACGCTGTCCTCCTCGGAACTGGGTAAGGCTGTCCCGTCAGAGTCTTCGGGAACTGTTGGATGAACTTCGGCCTCGGCTTGTGCAGCCATGTCGCGTTCGGCTTCCCGCAACAGCAGGCGCTCGATCCGCCGTTCGAGAAGCTGCGCTTTCTCATCGCGGGTTGCGATCTCCTTCGAAAGATCGCTGTAAAGCGAGACCGCGAGCAGGATCATCAGAAGCATGAACGGAAAGGCCGCGATGATCGAAACGGTACGCAGGCTCTCGAGACCGCCGGCCAGAAGCAGCACCACGACCATCACCATCTGCAAGGAGCCCCAGAGCACCCGAACCGCGCGTGTCGGGTTGAGCACGCCCTTCGATGTGAACATGCCAAGCACGAAAGTGGCAGAGTCGGCCGAGGTCACGAGGAACATGCCGACAAGCGCGATGGATGCGAAGGTCAGCACCTCGCTGGCAGGCAATTGGTCGAGCAGTGCGTAGAGCCCGGCCGGAACCTCGGCCGCAACGGCGTCGGCGATACCGGCATTCTCGAAGATCTCGAACTGGATGGCCGCCCCGCCGAAGGTTGAAAACCACAGCATGCTCAGTGCCACCGGCACGATCATTACGCCCAGGACAAATTCGCGGATGGTTCGCCCGCGCGAGATCCGGGCGATGAAACTTCCGACAAACGGCGCCCAGCTCAGCCCCCAAGCCCAGTAGAACATGGTCCATTGCTCAACCCACGCGCCATTCGAATAGGGCGAGGTGACAAGGCTCATCTGGATCACGTTGCCCAGATACTCGCCCAGGGTTTGGGTAAAGACCCCAAAGATGAAGGAGGTTGGCCCAAAGAGCAGCACCGCGCCAATAAGCGCCGCCGCGAGCATCATATTGGCATTGCTCAATAGCTTTACGCCACGGTCGAGGGGGGTCATCGCCGAGAGCGTGAAGAGCATACCGACAACAGCGAGGATCACCAGTTGCGCCGGGAAGCCGTAGGGGATACCGGTCAACTGTGAGACTCCGCTGTTGATCTGCAGCGCCCCAAGCCCCAGCGTCGTGGCCACGCCGAATACCGTCGAGACGACCGTCAGCACGTCAATGGCCTTACCCCAGCCGCCATCCACGCGGGTTCCCAAAAGCGGGCGGAAGGTTTCGCTTATCAAGCCATGGCTTTCGTGGCGAAACCGGACATAGGCGAGGGCGAGCCCCACCAGCGCAAAAGTCGCCCACTGGTGCAGTCCCCAGTGGAAGAAGGCATAGAGCATGCCGGTCTGTGCCGCCTCGGCCGTGCGCGGAAGCCCGGTGCCGAGTGGAGGGGCGTTGAAGTGCATCATCGGCTCGGCCACGCCCCAAAACACGAGGCCAACGCCCATGCCGCCCGAAAAGATCATCGCGAGCCAGCTTTGAAATGAGAATTCGGGCCGCTCGTCCTGGGCCCCCAATCTTATGGTCCCTATCCGCGACAGGCCAAGGAACAGCACGAAAAAGACAAATCCTGTCATGACCAACAGGTACATCCAGCCGACGTTCACCGCTGTCGCGTGCAGCACTGCCCGCGCCGCAGTCTCCATCGCTGCGGGCGCGATAGCAGCGGTCAGTACGAAGATCACAATGATCGCAACCGACACGCGAAAAACGGCACCGACTTCACCAAGCATCGTCGTCGAACTAACAGGCTGGGCCATCCGTTCCTCCCTGTCCGATTGGCAACCTAAACGGCGTCCCGATGGCTGTCGCACTCTCAAGGGCTAAGCCAAGCTCCACCCCGGCACAAAACGGGTCATTTGGGCTCTCACCCGGCATTCGCTGCATCCAGCTTGAAGGTCCGCTGTTGGGAAACTGCCCAAACTTTGCAAAGCCCGCTCACTGCGCAAAGCCGCCGGGCGGGTCAGGTCATGTCGCCATATATTTGAAGCGGCCACAAGAGGCACCCGGGCGTTGCTGCGCGGTTTGCCTTCTCGCGGGCGATCCGGGGCGCAGGTGCGGGGGGCGGTGGCGACAGGACGCCCCCGCCCGCCGCTCTCACCCGATGGCCGCTGCCTTCACGTCGTCGTCGATGAAGGGGACATACTGGGCGAAATTGTCGGCGAACATCTGGACCAGCCGGGCCGCCTGTGCGTCGTAGGCGTCGGCGTCGTCCCAGGTGCGGCGGGGGTCGAGCAGGACCTCGGCGACGCCGGGCACCTCGACCGGCACCTCGAAGCCGAAATTATCGTCCTTGCGGAACTCCACCTCGCCGAGCGAGCCGTCGAGGGCGGCGGTGAGCAGCGCGCGGGTGGCCTTGATCGGCATGCGCGAGCCCACGCCATAGGCGCCGCCGGTCCAGCCGGTGTTGACCAGCCAGCAGGTGGCACCGTGCTTGGCGATCTTTTCGCGCAGCAGGTTGCCGTAGACCTCGGGGCGGCGCGGCATGAACGGCGCGCCGAAACAGGTGGAGAAGGTCGGCTCCGGCTCGGTGACGCCGCGCTCGGTGCCCGCGACCTTGGCGGTGAAGCCCGACAGGAAGTGGTACATCGCCTGCGCCGGCGTCAGCCGCGCGATCGGCGGCAGCACGCCGAAGGCGTCGCAGGTCAGCATGATGACGTTCTTGGGGTGCCCGCCCAGCGCCGTCTCGGAGGCGTTGGAAATGTAGTGCAGCGGGTAGGCGCAGCGCATGTTGGCGGTCAGTGAATCGTCCTCGAAGTCGAGCTCCAGCGTTTCCGGGTCGAACACCATGTTCTCGACCACGGTGCCGAATTTCGAGGTGGTGGCGTAGATCTCGGGCTCGGCATCGGGGTCGAGATTGATGGTCTTGGCATAGCAGCCGCCCTCGAAATTGAAGGTGCCGCGCTCGGACCAGCCATGCTCGTCATCGCCGATGAGGGTGCGCGCGGGATCGGCCGAAAGGGTGGTCTTGCCGGTGCCCGATAGGCCGAAGAAGACGGCGGCATCGACCGGGTTGTCGGGCGCGTGGTTGGCCGAGCAGTGCATCGGCATCACGCCCTGCTCGGGGAGCAGGTAGTTGAGCAGGGTGAAGATGGATTTCTTGTTCTCGCCGGCGTATTCGGTGTTGGCGACGAGGATCAGCTTGCGGTCGAAATTCATCGCGATCACGGTGTCGGAGCGGCAGCCGTGGCGGGCCGGGTCGGCCTTGAAGCCGGGGCAGTTGATCAACGTGAAATCGGCGGTAAAATGATCGAGCGCGTCGCGTTCGGGGCGGCGCAGCATGGTGCGGTTGAACAGGCTTTGCCAGGCCAGTTCGGTGATCATGCGCACGTTGATGGCGAGCGCCGGGTCGGCCCCGCCCACCAGATCCTCGACATAGACGTCGCGTCCGGCGAGGTGGGCGATCATGTCGTCATAGAGCGCGTCGAACTTCGCGGGCTCCATGGCGCCGTTGTTGTCCCACCAGATGGTGTCTTCGGTGGTGGCGGAGCGGACGACGAACTTGTCCCTGGGCGAGCGGCCGGTGAACTTGCCGGTCGAGACGAGGAACGCGCCGCCGCGGCCGAGCGTGCCTTCACCGTTTTTCAGCGCCGCCTCGATCAGCGCCGGCTCGATGAGGTTGTAGTGGACCGTGCCCAGCCCCGTGATGCCCTGATCCTCCAGCCGGAAATTCGGGTTCACCCGTCCGAGTGTCATGTCTGCTTAGCTCCTGTTCACCAAATGCGTCTGCCCGGGCAAGAGCCGGGGCGGATCAAGTGGGGCGCCGAGATGCGGCGTCGGTCGGGCGTCGTGCCCGGCTGTGCGCGTCTTAACACGACGCTTTCGGGAAATAACAGCCGGGTTTGCGGCAGTTAGCGCAACCATCGTCAAGTTAGCGCAATCACCCCGGTGTTAGCGGAACCACGCGCCGCCGCATGCGGCAAAAGTGAGTCAATTCAGCCATTCTCAAGGAAATTCCGCTCCAATCGGGGCGGGCAACCCGGCTGATTCGCAGATTTGGATTGATCCGCAGCGCGCAAAAGGCGCATAATGACAAAAAAAATCAGAAACTCAGAGCAGTATGGGGAAAATGAGCAATGTCGAGGATCGCCCTTGTGGACGATGACAGGAATATCCTGACATCGGTGTCCATGACGCTCGAGGCCGAGGGCTTCGAGGTCGAAACCTACAATGACGGCCAGCAGGCCTTTGACGCCTTCAGCAAGCGACTGCCGGACATGGCGGTGCTCGACATCAAGATGCCGCGCATGGACGGCATGGACCTGTTGCAGCGGCTGCGCCAGAAATCGCGGATGCCGGTGATTTTCCTGACCTCCAAGGATGACGAGATCGACGAGGTGCTCGGCCTGCGCATGGGGGCCGACGATTATGTGAAAAAGCCGTTTTCCCAGCGGCTTCTGGTCGAACGCATCCGGGCGCTTCTGCGGCGGCAGGAGGTGGTGGCCGGCGGCGCGCTCACCGAGAGCGAGGAAAACAAGGTGATCGAGCGCGGCGAGCTTCGCATGGACCCGGCCCGCCACGCGGTGACCTGGAAGGGGCAGGACGTGTCGCTTACCGTGACCGAATTCCTGCTGTTGCAGGCGCTCGCGCAGCGGCCCGGCTTCGTCAAGAGCCGCGATCAGCTCATGGACGTGGCCTATGACGATCAGGTCTATGTGGACGATCGCACCATCGACAGCCACATCAAGCGCCTGCGCAAGAAACTGCGGATGGTCGATCCCGAATTCTCGGCCATCGAAACGCTCTACGGGATCGGGTACCGTTACAACGAGGAATGATGACCCTGGCCGAGGGGATGAACGTGGGTGATGCGCGCGCGCGCAGGGACGGCGACCTCGTCCTTGGGGACGATTTCGTCGCGCCGGACCGTATCGAGGAGGCGGAGCTGACCGAGCGGCGGGCGCGGCGCGGCTGGCTGTCGTTGCGGCGTTCGGCGCTGACCCGCAAGATCGTGTCCTTCAACCTGATCGCGCTCAACGTGCTGGTCATCGGTATCCTGTATCTCAACGGCACGCAGGACACGCTGGTGCGCCAGCATGTCGAGAGCCTGCGCGACCGTGCCGCGCTTACCGCCGATGTGGTCGCCGCGCGGCTGCCGCAGACCGCGCCGGTGAACCTCGCCACCGGCGACGGCCTCGATGTCGGGGACACGCTGGCGCGGCTCGATCTGCGGCCGGACCTTGAGGCGTTCCTGTTTGACCGCACCGGGCTGCTGCTGGGGCAGACGGCGGGCGCGCCGGCGGATTCGGCGGTCACCGGCAATATGCCGCCCACGCCGCTGACGGATGTCCTGGGCCGGATCTGGGATGTCATCTCGGTGCCGTTCTCGACGCACGGGGCGCAGGACCCGGCCCCCGACGCGATGGCATCGCTGCGCGACCTGGTCGATGCGGCGGTCTCCGGGGGGGCGCAGGTGCGCGCCTCGGAGAGCGGCGACGACACGGTGCTGCGCGCCGCCGCGCCGGTGATGCGCGGCACCACGCCGGTGGCCGCGGTGGTGCTGGTGGACAGCTCGGGCGACGTTGCCCGCATCTCGGCGGCCGAGCGCGAGCGGGTGTTGCAGATGTTCCTCATCGCCACGCTCATCTCCATCGGCCTGAGCCTGGTGCTGGCCTCGACCATCGCCAACCCGCTGGCCGATCTCGCCGCCGCCGCCGAGATCGGGCGCGAGCGCAACCGCGGGCGGCGTGGCGGCGGGCGCATCCGCATCCCCGACCTGACCGCGCGGCCCGACGAGATCGGGCGGCTGTCGGGTGCGCTGCGCGGCATGGTCGGCGCGCTCTACAGCCGGATCGAGACCAACGAGCAATTCGCCGCCGACGTGGCCCACGAGATCAAGAACCCGCTGGCGAGCCTGCGCTCGGCGGTGGGGACGATGCGCATCGCCAAGCGCGAGGATCAGCGCGAGCGGCTGCTGGAGGTGATCGAGCACGACGTGCGCCGGCTCGACCGGCTGGTGAGCGACATTTCCAACGCCTCGCGCCTCGATTCCGAGCTGGTCAAGGAGGCGCAGGAAGGGTTCGACCTGGTGGCGCTGTTGCAGAACCTGGCGCAGTATCTCAGCGAGGAGGCGGGCAAGAAGGGGGTCGAGTTCATCACCGATTTCCCCGGCACTCCGATCGTCGTGACCGGGCTGGAGGCACGGCTGGCGCAGGTGTTTGTCAACCTCATCACCAACGCCATCAGCTTTTGCGAGGAGGGCGACGCGATCCGCATCTGGGCGCGCCGCCGCGCCAACCGCGTGCTGATCGTGGTCGAGGATACCGGACCCGGCATCCCGGAGGAGGCGCTCGACAAGGTCTTTCAGCGCTTCTACTCGGAGCGGCCCGAGGGCGAGTTCGGCAACAATTCGGGGCTGGGGCTGGCGATTTCCAAGCAGATCGTGGAGGCGCATGACGGCGTGATCTGGGCCGAGAACATCCGCCCCACCCATGCCGACGCGACGTCCGAGCCGCTGGGCGCGCGGTTCGTCGTCGGCCTGCCGGTCTGAGCCGGGATGGCCCGCGCGGCAGAGGCCGGGGACGATGCCGGGGACGATGCCGGGGGGCTGACCGTCCATGCGAGCTGTGTCGCGCAGGCCGGGCGGGCCGCGCTCATTCGCGGGGCGGCGGGCAGCGGCAAGTCGGGGCTGGCGCTGCGGCTGATCGCGCTGGGCGCGGATCTGGTGGCCGACGACCGCACGCGGCTCTGGCGCGCGGGGGCGCAGGTGATGGCCGACGCGCCCGCCACGATCCGCGGGCGGATCGAGGCGCGCGGCGTGGGGCTGTTGCGCCTGCCCGCCGCGGGCCCGTGCCCGCTGGCGCTGGCGATCGACCTCGACCGCGAGGAGACCGGGCGCCTGCCGCCGCTGCGCGAGACGCGGGTCGCGGGGGCGGCGCTGCCGCTGGTTCACGGATCGGGGCACGCGCATTTTCCGGCGGCGATCCTGCTCTATCTGAAGTTTGGAGTGCTGGAATAGCAACGAAGGTCGCCGATCATGCCCTCGCCCCTTGCCGAAGCCGAAAATCCCCGCAGGCTGGTCCTTGTCACCGGTCCGTCCGGGGCGGGGCGCAGCACCGCCATCCACGTTCTGGAGGATATCGGCTTCGAGGCGATCGACAACCTGCCGCTGTCGCTGCTGCCGCGGCTCTTTGCCGGGCCGGGGCTCGACACGTCGCTGGCGCTGGGGATCGATGTGCGCAACCGCGATTTCTCGACCTGCGCGCTGCTGGAGGTGATCGACGGCGATGCGGCACGGGCGCCGGGCGAGATGGAGGTGCTCTATCTCGATTGCCGCCCCGATATCCTGGTGCGGCGGTTTTCCGAGACGCGGCGGCGGCACCCGCTCTCGCCCGAGGGCAGCCCCGAGGACGGCATCGCGCGCGAGCGCGACCTGCTCGGCCCGGTGCGGGCGCGCTCGGATATCCTGGTGGATACCTCCGACATGTCGCCGCATGACCTGCGCGCCGAGCTCGAACGATGGTTTGCGCCGGCGGGCGCGAAACGGCTGTCGGTGTCGGTGCAGTCGTTTTCCTACAAGCGCGGGCTGCCGCGCGGGCTCGACATGGTGTTCGACTGCCGGTTCCTCGACAACCCGCACTGGCAGCCGGACCTGCGCGCCGCCGACGGGCGCGATGCGGCGGTGCAGGCGTTTCTGCGCGACGACCCGCGCCTGGCCCCGTTCCTCGACCGGCTGAATGCGCTGCTCGATCTGCTGTTGCCCGCGCACGAGGACGAGGGCAGGGCCTATCTCGCCATCGGCACCGGCTGTACCGGCGGGCAGCACCGCTCGGTCGCGGTGGCCGAATTCCTGCGGGCGAGGCTTGCACAGCAAGGCTGGCCGGTGTCATTAAGGCATCGGGAACTGGAGCGGCGGGAGCCGGGGGAAGGGCGGTCATGATCGGGATCGTGATCGTGGCACATGGCGGGCTGGCCCGCGAATATCTCAGGGCGGTCGAGCATGTGGTCGGCGCGCAGGGCGGCATCGTGGCCGTCGCCGTCGAGGGCGATCACGACCGCGCCGACAAGCAGGACGAGATCTGCGCCGCCGCCGACGCGGTGGACAGCGGCGACGGCGTGGTGGTGGTGACCGACATCTTCGGCGGCTCGCCGTCCAACCTGTCGCTGCGCGCGTGCCGGCCCGATGACCGGCGCATTCTCTACGGGGTCAACCTGCCGATGCTGATCAAGCTGGCCAAGAGCCGTCACAACCCGCTGCCGGTGGCGGTGCGCGCGGCGCTTGAGGCGGGGCGCAAATATATCGACAGCCACAACGTTTCACCGGAATGAGGACAAGCGGAATGACCGAGCGCACGCGGCGGCAACTCGAGATCGTCAACGAAAAGGGGTTGCACGCCCGCGCCGCCGCCAAGTTCGTCGAGGTGGTCGAGGGGTTCGACGCGCAGGTCGAGGTGAGCCACGGCCCCGAGAGCGCCTCGGGCGACAGCATCATGGGGCTTTTGATGTTGGCAGCGTGCAAAGGAAGCACTATTGACGTCGAGATCATGGGGGCCGATGCCGGGCCGCTGGGCGATGCGCTGGCCGCGCTGGTCGCCGATCGCTTTGGCGAGGACATCTAGGCCGCGCATGACACCGGCACAGCGAAGCGGGACGGATGACGTGAGCATCAAGGCGCAGCCAGAGACCGGCGCGGAGCCCGGCGGAGACACCGGCGGGCAGATCCTGTTCACGAAGTACGATCGCCGCAGCCTGACCTATGCCAACAGTTTCGACAGCCCCGGCACCGCCGCGATCATCCGCGGCATGGAGTGGCTGACCGGCAAGATCAGCATCATCCGCATGATCCGCGCCTTCGAGAAGCGCGGCGCGCCCTCGGGGCAGCCGTTCTGGCGCGCGGCGCTCGACACGATGGGCATTCCGCTGCTCACCCCCGGCGAGCAGATCGCCAACATTCCCGCCGAGGGTCCGGTGGTGGTGGTGGCCAACCATCCCCACGGTCTGGTGGACGGCATGATCCTCGCCGACCTGATCGGGCGGCGGCGCACGGATTACAAGATCCTGACGCGCGCGCTGCTGACCGGCATCGACGAGGTCGCGGCCTCCTACATGATCCCGGTGCCGTTCCCGCACGACCCCGAGGCGCAGCGCAAATCCGTCGAGATGCGCGCGAGCGCGATGGCGCATCTGCGCGAGGGGGGCGTCATCAGCGTGTTCCCCTCGGGGGTGGTGGCGTCATCCGACACGCTCTTTGGCCCGGTGATCGAGCGCGAGTGGAACGTGTTCACCGCGCAGATGATCCGCCGCTCGGGGGCGACGGTGGTGCCGGTGTTCTTTCCCGGCGCCAACTCGCGGTGGTACCAGATGGCCAACCGCCTCTCGCCCACCATGCGGCAGGGGCTGCTGTTGCACGAGGTGGTGCGCAGTTGCGGCAATCCGCAGACGCCCGTCGTCGGCGCGCCGGTGGAGCCTGAGCGGATGGAGATGCTGCAGGGCGACCCGCGCGGCTTCATGGAATGGCTGCGCGCGCACACGCTGTCGCTGGGGGAGCGGCGCGGGTAGGCCGGGGCTGACCGGGTCTGGCCTGTACCTGCCGTTCGGTGCCTGGCCCGGCGCGGAGTCGAGGGCGAAGCCCGCCGCGCCATCGCCAGGCCGCCCCCCGGACTGGCGATTTCGCGAAGTATCTGCCCCACTTCGAGATTCGGGTGATGCTGAGGCATAAAGCGCATCCCGTCACCGCCGGATCGCCAGCCCGCGGCCTGTCGATGGCGCGGCTCACTCCAACGCCCGCTCAAGGCCAAATCCCCTCAGGTGAACCGGTTGTCGCGCGGGAAGCCGCGCGGCGCCATGCGGCCCGCGCTTGCCCGCTTGCCCAGCCATTCGGCGAGGTTGCTTTCGGTGCGGGTGCGGCCCGCCGGATCGCGCCAGGTCAGGCCATCGGCGAGGGTGAAGGTGGTGGCGTCCGACAGCCCCCCGTCCTTGAACTTCTGGAGCCGCACGCCCTTGCCGCGGGTCAGTTCGGGCAACTCGTCGAGGGGGAACACCAGAACCTTGCGGTTCTCGCCCACGCAGGCGACGTGATCGCCCGTCACCGGCTTGCACAACAGCGCGCGGGCGGGGGCGCGCAGGTTGAGCACCTGCCTGCCGGTACGGGTCTGGGCGAGCACCTCGTCCTCGGTCACCACGAATCCGTCGCCCGCCGTGGACGCCACCAGAAGCTTGCGCCCCGGCTTGTGGATCAGCAACTCGACGATATCGGCCTCGTTGGGCAGGTCGGTCATCAGGCGCACCGGCTCTCCCATGCCGCGCCCGCCGGGCAGACCGGCGGCTGCGAGGGTGTAGACCCGCCCGTTGGTGCCGAAGATCAGCAGCCGGTCGGTGGTTTCGGCGTGGAAGATAAAGCGCGGGCCGTCGCCGTCCTTGAATTTCAGGTCGCGGTTCAGGTCGATATGGCCGGTCATGGCACGGATCCAGCCCATGCGTGAGCAGACCACGGTGATCGGTTCGCGCGGGGTTATCGCCTCGATCGGCACCTCCTCGACCCGGCCCGCCTCGGCAAAGGTGGTGCGGCGCGCACCGATGGGATGGGCCTTGCCGAAGGTCTTTTTCACCTCCCTGAGTTGATCGGCGACGGCGGCCCATTGCCGGGCGGGGTCGTCGAGCAGGTCCTCGAGCCCGGCGCGTTCCTCCATCAGCGCGTCGCGCTCGGCGCGCAACTCCATCTCTTCGAGGCGGCGCAGGGAGCGCAGGCGCATGTTGAGGATCGCCTCGGCCTGCACCTCCGACAGCCCGTCGGTGTCGGACGCGGCGGGCGAGACGTAATCGGCCTCGGAGGCGGCGCGCACGAAGCTGCGCCCCCAATCCTCGCGCATCAGCGCCGGTTTCGGCGCGTCGTCGTAGCGGATGATCTCGATCACGCGGTCGAGGTTGAGGAAGGCGACGATCAGCCCTTCGAGCACCTCGAGCCGGTGGTCGATCTTTTCCATCCGGTGGCGCGAGCGGCGCAGCAGCACCTCCTGCCGGAAATCCAGAAAGGCGCGCAGCACCTCGCGCAGCGAGCAGACCCGCGGCGTCACCCCGTCCACGAGCACGTTCATGTTGAGCGAGAAGCGCACCTCCAGATCGGTGTTGCGGAACATCAGCCCCATCAGCATCTCGGGATCGACGGTGCGGGTGCGCGGCTCGAGGATGAGGCGCACGTCGTCGGTGCTCTCGTCGCGGACATCGGCGAGGATCGGCACCTTGCGGGTCTGGATCAGGTCGGCGATGCGCTCGATCAGCCGGGATTTCTGCACCTGGTAGGGGATTTCGGTGATGACGACCTGCCAGCCGCCGCGGCCCAGCTCCTCGACCTGCCAGCGGGCGCGCAGCCGGAAGCTGCCGCGCCCGGTGCGGTAGGCTTGTGCGATGCTCTCTGCCGGCTCGACGATGACGCCGCCGGTGGGGAAATCGGGGCCGGGGATGTGGTTGAGCAATGTCTCGTCGCGCGCCTCGGGCGACTTGATGAGGTGCAGACAGGCGTCGATCAGCTCGGCGATGTTGTGCGGCGGGATGTTGGTGGCCATGCCCACGGCGATGCCCGACGCGCCGTTGGCCAGCAGGTTCGGAAAGGCGGCGGGCAGAACCACGGGCTCGCGCAGGGTGCCGTCGTAATTGTCGCGGAAATCGACCGCATCCTCGGCGAGGCCGTCGAGCAGCGCCTCGGCGAAGGGCGTCATCCGCGCCTCGGTGTAGCGCGAGGCGGCCGGGTTGTCGCCGTCGATATTGCCGAAATTGCCCTGCCCGTCGACGAGCGGGTAGCGCACTGCGAAATCCTGCGCGAGGCGGGCCATCGCATCGTAGATCGCGGCGTCGCCATGGGGGTGGTAATTGCCCATCACGTCGCCCGAGATCTTGGCCGATTTGCGGAATCCCCCGGTGCTGGACAGCCTGAGTTCGCGCATGGCGTAGAGGATGCGGCGGTGCACCGGCTTGAGCCCGTCGCGGGCATCGGGCAGCGCGCGGTGCATGATTGTCGAGAGCGCATAGGTCAGATACCGCTCGCCGATGGCGCGGCGCAGCGGCTCTGATGTGGCCTCGGGGCGCATGTTGGGGTCGTCGAGCAGGTCGGTCATGGATGTGGTGATACAGACGGCGTGCGCGGGCGTAAAGCGGGGACAGGGCCTCGTGTGCTTGCATCGTGCGTCGGGCCGGGCCACAAGGTGGCCATGAGCGAACGGAGCCTTCTCATCACCGGCTGTTCGTCGGGTATCGGGCTGGACGCGGCGCGGACGTTGCGCGCGCGCGGCTGGCGGGTCTTTGCCGCGTGCCGCAAGGAGGCCGATTGCGCGCGGCTGCGCGACGAGGGGTTCGAGGCCCCGCGCATCGACTATGAGGACGAGGCGAGGATCGAGGCCGGGCTGGCGGCGGTGCTGGAGGCCACCGGCGGGCGGCTCGATGCGCTGTTCAACAACGGCGCCTATGCCATCCCCGGCCCGGTCGAGGACGTCCCCACCGAGGCGCTGCGCACCATCTTTCAGGCCAACCTGATCGGCTGGCACGACCTGACGCGGCGGGTGATTCCGGTGATGCGCGCGCAGGGGCATGGCCGCATCGTGCAATGTTCTTCGGTGCTTGGCCTTGTCGCGATGAAATGGCGCGGGGCCTATGTGGCGACGAAATTCGCGCTGGAGGGGCTGAGCGACGCGATGCGGCTGGAGCTTTCGGGTACCGGGATCGAGGTGGCGATCATCGACCCGGGGCCGATCGACACGGCCTTTCGGCAGAACGCGATCAAGCAGTTCGAGAAATGGATCGACTGGGAGAATTCGGTGCGCGCCGACGAGTATCGCGAGAGCCTGCTCGACCAGCTCTACAAGGGCAGCAGCAAGGGGCCGCAATGGCCCGCCGCGGCGGTGACGAAGACGCTGGTTCACGCGCTCGAATCGCCGCGCCCGAAGGCGCGCTATTATGTCACGACGCCGACCTACGTGATGGGCGCGCTGCGCCGCGTGCTGCCGGTGCGGGCGCTCGATTGGGTGCTGGCCAGGGGGTGAATGGCCCGCGGCGGGACGGTGCGCACGGGTTTTTTCCTTTCGCTTTGCCCGCGCGCCGTCCTAGATGCGCGGCAGACGCGATTCGAACGCAAGAACGCAAGGAGGCCGCCATGCTGAGCGACCCGCTTTTCTGGCTCGTGGCCGCAGGCTGTCTGGTGACGGCGGCGATCCTCATCCGCGGCATCTCGACCTTCGGCAAGGAGGGTGTGGAGAACGCCAAGCGCGCCAACAAGTACATGCGCTGGCGGCTGATCGCGCAATTCGTGGCGGTGCTGCTGATCCTCGTATTCGTCTATTTCCGCAGGCAGGGAGGCTGATTTCATGGTCGTGCTCAACAAGATATACACCCGCACCGGCGACGCGGGCGACACCGCGCTGGGCAATGGCGCGCGGGTGGCCAAGCATTCGGCGCGCGTCACCGCCTATGGCACGGTGGACGAATTGAACGCCACGCTGGGGCTGGCGCGGCTGCATGCCGAGGGCGAGACCGACGCGGCGCTGGCGCGGATTCAGAACGATCTTTTCGATCTGGGCGCGGATCTGTGCCGCCCGGACATGGAGAAGGATGCCGAGGCCGAGTACACGCCGCTGCGCATGATGCCGGGCCAGGTGGACCGGCTGGAGGCCGAGATCGACGCGATGAACACCCATCTGGAGCCGCTGCGCAGCTTTATCCTGCCCGGCGGATCGCCGCTGGCCGCGCATCTGCACATGGGCCGCACCGTGGCGCGGCGCGCCGAGCGGCTGGTGGTGGAACTGGCGGCGCTGGAATCGGTCAACGAGGCGGCGGTGCGCTATCTCAACCGGGCGAGCGACTGGATGTTCGTGGCAGCAAGAATGGCCAATGATGGCGGCAAGGCCGATGTGCTGTGGGTTCCGGGCGCGAACCGCTGACACATTCTGGCAAGGATCGCGGGGCAGAAAACGGCCAAACGTGGCGTCCGCGAACCGCATCGTGACGATTTTACCCTGTTTTCCGCGTGCGCGAGCCGGTATCACCGCGCGGAAGAGCCAAGCCGGGGGGCATGCCCGCCCCCATCACTGTAAGGGAGACCGTGCCAATGAAGGTGCTCGTGCCTGTCAAGCGCGTGATTGATTACAACGTCAAAGTCCGTGTCAAGGCGGATGGCAGCGGTGTCGATCTCGCCAATGTCAAGATGTCGATGAACCCGTTCGACGAGATCGCCGTCGAGGAGGCCATCCGCCTGCGTGAGGCGGGCAAGGCCGAGGAGGTGATCGCCGTCTCCATCGGCGTCAAACAGGCGCAGGAGACGCTGCGCACGGCGCTGGCGATGGGCGCGGACCGTGCGATTCTCGTGGTCGCCGCCGATGACGTGCACAACGACATCGAGCCGCTCACCGTGGCCAAGATCCTCGGCAAGATCGTCGAGGAGGAACAGCCCGGCCTCGTGCTCTGCGGCAAGCAGGCGATCGACAACGACATGAACGCCACCGGGCAGATGCTGTCGGCGCTGCTGGGCTGGTCGCAGGCGACGTTTGCCTCGAAGCTGGAGATCGAGGGCGATCACGCGCTGGTCACCCGCGAGGTGGATGGCGGGCTCCAGACCATCAAGGTGACGATGCCGGCCATCGTGACGGTCGATCTGCGGCTGAACGAGCCGCGCTATGCGAGCCTGCCGAACATCATGAAGGCCAAGAAGAAGCCGCTCGACGAGAAGACCGCCCAGGATTACGGCGTCGATCCGGCCCCGCGGCTGGAGGTGCTCAGCACCGAGGAGCCGCCGGCACGCAAGGCGGGCGAAATCGTGGGCTCGGTGGATGAGCTGGTGGCGAAACTCAAGGAAGCGGGGGTCGTGTGATGGCTGTTCTTCTTCTTGCGGAAGTGACCGATGGCGAGCTGAACCTGGACGCGACGTCCAAGGCGGTGGCGGCGGTCGCCGATCTTGGCGATGTGACCGTGCTCTGCGCCGGGGCGCACGCCGCGGCGGCGGGCGAGGCGGCGGCGAAGATCGCCGGTGTCGGCAAGGTTCTGGTGGCCGAGGATGCGTCGCTCGGGCACCGGCTGGCGGAGCCGACGGCGGCGCTGATCGTCAGCCTTGCGGGCGATTACGATCACGTCGTGGCCCCGGCCACCACCGATGCCAAGAACGTGCTGCCCCGGGTGGCGGCGCTGCTCGATGTGATGGTGATCTCGGACGTCTCCGGCGTGGTCGATGCCGACACGTTTGAGCGCCCGATCTACGCCGGCAACGCCGTGCAGACGGTGAAATCGAAGGACGCGAGGAAGGTCGTCTCGATCCGTACCTCGACATTCGACGCGGCGGGCGAGCAGGATGCCTGCGCCGTCGAGACCATCGGCAGCACCGACAATCCGGGCCTGTCGGAATGGGTCGAGGACAAGGTGGCCGAGAGCGACCGGCCGGAACTGACCTCGGCGGGGGTGGTCGTGTCGGGGGGCCGCGGTGTCGGCTCCAAGGACGATTTCGCGCTGATCGAGGGGCTGGCCGACAAGCTGGGCGCCGCCGTGGGCGCGAGCCGCGCGGCGGTCGATTCGGGCTATGCGCCGAACGACTGGCAGGTGGGTCAGACCGGCAAGGTGGTGGCCCCCGATCTCTATGTCGCGGTGGGCATTTCCGGTGCGATCCAGCACCTGGCGGGGATGAAGGACAGCAAGGTGATCGTCGCGATCAACAAGGACGAGGAAGCGCCGATCTTCCAGGTCGCCGATTACGGGCTGGTGGCCGATCTGTTCTCTGCCGTGCCGGAGCTGACCGAGAAGCTCTGAGGCTCGGGGGACTGTCGAGACAACGGGGCTCGCGCCATTGCGCGGGCCCCGTTTCATTGCATCGGGCATGTGGGCGGCGCCCCGCCCCCGGTTGCGCGGACGAAGCTCCGGGGGCATGAGAGCGGACCGGAGCGGAGTGTGGCCGGGTGCGTCATGACGGGTGCGATTGGCTCGTTCCTGCCATTCGCCTTCTGCCCCGCGCGGAATCAAGGCGTGCTTGCACGCCGCCGCGCGAGCGCCCGACCGCCCCGTCGCACCAAAGGTGCGCCGATACTACCGGCACGCCTCCGGCGTGACGGGCGGGCGCTTTTGCAACGGCGCAAATAGCGGTGATTTCGGAAGTATCTTGCACCATAAATCGCACAGCACAGACCGAACTGCGCCCACCCGGCGGTCGGGCCCTCGCGCGGCTCATCGCGTCATGTCTAACGTCCGCTTCAGGCCATTCGGTTTCTCGGTCCCGCGTCGCGGGGTGCCGCGATCCGGCTGCAAACCCCGCTCCGGTATGTCGCTCAACGAGTCCGACCCGGTGTCCGGCCCCCCGCCTCCACCGGGAGGCGACCGCTAGTCCTTGAGCAGCCGGGTCAGCACGGGGTGCAGCGCCCCGGCCACCTCGCGATGGGCGAGCGGGCCGGGCAGGGCGGCGGCGATGTCTTCCTGCATGGGCGCGAAGCGCATCCCGAGGGTGCCTTGCGCCCGCGCCACCCCCGACGCCACCGCGATGACCTTGGCGGCGGCATGCGGGGCCACCGCGTCGAGCATGGCGCGGCTGACGAAGGCCGGGTCGGCACCGATGGCGGCGCTGCCCGCGCCGTCGCCGGGCGCATAGTTGGCCTGCCACAGCAGCACCACGGGCGGCGCGAGATCGCGGACCAGCGCCGACAGGCGGGCGATCCACGCCTGTTGCACGCCGCATCGCAGCCGCGCGAAGCGCGCGGGCGAGATTGCGGCGAGTCGGCTCATCAGGTGGCGGGTGAAGTGGAACTCGGTGAAATCGACATCGGGGTAGAGATCGCGCAGCGCGTCCGTCGCGGCGACGAAGCGGTCGTTGCGGCGCGGATGCACCCGGTAGAACCGGTTCGACAGGTTCATCGCGCAGGGCAGTTGCAGCACCACCGCGCGCGCGCCCTGCGCCATTTGCCGCAGCCCGCGGTCGCCGGCGAGCACGTCGGGCCCGGCATTGGGCACGCCGAGATTGACGCAGGCCGTGCCGAGATCGGCCTCGAGCAGCGCGGGCCAGGGCCGCGCCACGAATGTGCCATAGGTGCCGGTGCCGCCGAGGCAGGCCACGTAGCCGCCCGCGAGGCTGCGCCGCGGACCGCGAAACACCAGCCGCGAGCCGGCGTAGCGCACCGGCAGATAATCCGGGGGCTGCCGCCCCATGCGTTGATAAGCCATCGGTCCCACCCGTTTTCAGTCACCCGGGGACGAGGCTCGTCGATTCGCCTTTCCAATCCCCTAAACCTCGAATTCGCGGCGTATTTTAGCGGGTACCGGCCCTTGCGGCGCGTCCCCGCCGGGGCCTATGCTGTGCGCGACAAGCGAGGAAAGGGCGGATCGCATGGACATCCGGACAGTGGGCGTGGTGGGCGCGGGCCAGATGGGCAACGGCATTGCCCATGTCATGGCGCTCGCGGGCTATGAGGTGAAGCTCAACGACGTCAGCACCGAGGCGCTGGACAAGGCGCTGGCCACCATCGGGCGGAACATGGAACGGCAGGTCAGCCGCGAGAAAATAACCCGCGACGAGATGGACGCCGCGATGGCCCGCATCACGACGGAGGCGGCGCTGGAGACGCTGGGCACCTGCGATCTCATCATCGAATCGGCCACCGAGCGCGAGGAGATCAAGCAGAAGATATTCGACGCGCTGCTGCCGCATCTGGCGGAGCACACGATCCTGACCTCCAACACCTCGTCGATCTCGATCACGCGGCTGGCGAGCCGCACCGACCGGCCCGAGAAATTCATGGGGTTCCATTTCATGAACCCGGTTCCGGTGATGCAACTGGTGGAGCTCATTCGCGGTATCGCCACCGGCAAGGAGACCTTCGACGCCTGCCTCGCGGTGGTGGACCGGCTGGGCAAGACGGCGGCGAGCGCCGAGGATTTTCCCGCCTTCATCGTCAACCGCATCCTGATGCCGATGATCAACGAGGCGGTCTATACGCTCTACGAGGGGGTCGGCAACGTGCGCTCCATCGACCGGTCGATGAAGCTGGGGGCCAATCACCCGATGGGGCCGCTGGAGCTTGCGGATTTCATCGGGCTGGATACCTGTCTGGCGATCATGAACGTGTTGCATGACGGGCTGGCGGACACCAAGTACCGGCCCTGTCCGCTGCTGACGAAATATGTCGAGGCGGGCTGGCTCGGGCGCAAAAGCGGGCGCGGCTTCTACGACTATCGCGGCGACGAGCCGGTGCCGACGCGGTGACGGCGGGGCACCGGGCGGGCCGCCTATCCCTGATGCTCTGCGCCGATCCCCTGGAACATGGCGCGCAGGTCGATGGTGCTGTCCTCGCCGATCCGGTCGAAGCAGCGACCGAGCCACGCGGCTGCAGTTCGCGCGCTTCGGCGGGGCCTGTCCGCTGTGGAACGTGCACCGCGCGTTCGAGACACCGGGCCGCTTCCTGTGGCAACTGGCCGAGACGCCCGACGGGGTGCGCTATATCAGCCTTGCCTGCGATGTCAGCAAACCGGGGGGCAGCTTCGGCGCGCCGGTGCGCCGCTTTGCCATCGCGCTGGGCTGCGAGATCAAGCACGCGGGCGATCTGGTCTATGCCGACGACCTGGACGTGACCAATGCCCGCGCCTTCGAGCCCATCGGGATTTCCTGCCGCATCTGCGAGCGCACCGAATGCCATCAGCGCTCGGTCCCGCCGCTGGAACGGCGGTTGCAGGTGACACCCGACAAGCGCGGGGTGCTGCCCTACCGGGTGGGGTGAGGCGCGGGGGGGATTGCATAACAGCGAACCTTGAAATGTATAGCCGCATATGGCAGGCGCAATAAGCGCGATGTGTTGCAAAGGGCTACTGAAATGAACTTTCTATTTGTTATTTTCGCAATGGTTGGTGCAACATATTCTTTGATTGCTGGTTCTGCGCCTGCCGTAGCGAATGATTGGAAAAGAGAAGAAGTCGTTGATCGTATGACTGACGAGGTGTCAGTGTGGTATAGGGCGGATTCCTCTCATGCTTTTGATTGTGGTAACGGCTTATCAGATGCACAGATTTTCTTAACTTGTACATCCACCGGACCAGCCGCTTTGCTTGGAACTACCAATTGCTATTTTTTTGACGACCATGTTATTTCCTTTCGAGTCGATAAGCATCCGAAAGATATGTTGTTAGCGACACCTCAAGATTCAGGTAAATCAGTGCATTTGGGTAGCCTTGTAAACCCTAGTAGGCCCAGTCACCTGCTAGCGGCAATAAGATCAGGTAAAACGCTACTAATAGAACTTAATCCCGCCTACAGTGAAAAGGAAATTGTTGAGTTTGGGGTTGAGGGATTAATGGATGTAGTTGGTTCAGACTTTGATCAATGCCGCTAGAGTTGGTCTGAATAAACACGAAGACCATCGCTTGGGTTACCAGCAAGGTGTGTTCCTGTTCACCCCTGATGCTCTGCGCCGATCCCCTGGAACATGGCGCGCAGGTCGATGGTACTGTCTTTGCCGATCCGGTCGAAGCAGCGGTCGAGCCACGCGGCGGCGGTCTCGCGCCCGATATCGCGCAGCCGGGTGAGGAACGCCCATTCCACGTTCATCTTGGACGAGGCGCCCATCGGCTTGAGCGCATCCTCGTTCTCGATCAGGTGGACCTTGACGGGGCGGTAGTGATCGACCGAGAGCTTGCCCTGCCGGATCAGGCGATCGACGAAGTCGATGGCGCGCAATTCCTTGAGCAGGCTGGCGTTGAAGCTGATTTCGTTCATCCGGTTCTGGATGTCCTGGGCGGTGCGCGGGGTGCCGGTGCGCTCGACCGGGTTGATCTGGACGACGACGATATCGTCGGTGCCGGTCTTGCCGTAGAGCGGAAACAGCGCCGGGTTGCCCATGTAGCCGCCATCCCAATAGGGCACGCCGTCGATCTCGACCGCCTGGTAGATATGCGGCAGGCAGGCCGAGGCCATCACCATGTCGGCGGTCAGGTGCTCGCGCGGGAACACCTTGACGCGCCCGGTCTCGACATTGGTGGCGGAGATGAACAGCTCGAACGCGGTGCATTGGCGCACCATGTCGAAATCGACGCTCTCCTCGACCAGATCGCGCAGCGGATTGATGTTGAGCGGGTTGAGCTGGTACGGTGAGGCGACGCCGGTGAGCGCGTTCATGAAATGGTAGAACGGGTTGTTCTCCAGCCCCCAATTGCCGGTCACACGGTCCATCGGTGTGCGCTGGAGCGGCGTGGTGCTGGCGCTGGCGCTCATCGCGCGCCAGAATTCGTCGAGGGCGGCGCGCGCACCCTCGGGGCCCGCGCGGGTATAGCCATCCGCGAGCGCCACGGCGTTCATCGCCCCCGCCGAGGTGCCCGAGACACCCGCGATCCGCAGGCGGCCATCCGCGAGGAGGAAATCGAGCACGCCCCAGGTGAACGCCCCGTGCGCGCCGCCCCCTTGCAGGGCGAGGTTGACGGGTTTCTGCCCTTTGGCCATCGCTTGTCTCCTTGCGGCAACGCGGCACGTTCCGTCTTAGCCCAGTTCGTCCCCGGGATGTAGGGGGGAATCCGGCGGGCCGGGTCACGGCTGCGTGGGCTCAGCGGGCGAAGGCCACCGGCAGGTTGAAGCGGTGGCGGCTGCCCGGCAGCCGGTCCGGCGCGGCGGGCAGGCGGGCGCGGCGCACCGCATTCATCGCCGCCGCGTCGAGCCGTGCGTCGCCCGAGGAGCGCCGCAGCGCCACGGCCACGAGCCGCCCGTCGGCGGCCACGTCGAGCACCAGATGCGCGGTGCCGGAGGCGCGCGTACCGGAGGGGTAGCGCTTGTGCCGCTCGATCCGCGACCGGATCGCGCCGCCCCACCGGCCCATGAGGCTGGCGCGGGTGGCGTCATTGATCCGGGCCGGGGCGGCGGTCTGCGCCTGACCGCCGGCCTGCGCCCCGCCGCTGCCGCGTGCGACCTCCTTTTGCCGTGCGGGGGCCGGGTCTGCGGGCCGGGCGGGGCGCGCCCGTGGCCGCGTGGCCGGGGGCGGCGGGGCCTGCGCGGCGGGCGGGCTGCGGTCCGCCTGCGGCCGCGCGGCCATCGAGGGTGCGCGGGGCGCGGCGGGCGCGGCGCGTCGGGCTGCCGGAGCGGGTGCCTTCGGTGCGGGGCGCGCGGACCGCTGCGGTGCGTCGGGCGGCGGGGCGGCGGTGGGGGCGCGCGCCCCGATCCGGGGCGCGGGCAGGGGAAGCGGCGCGCTCTCCACCTGTGGACGGTGGGGGGCGCGGGCGGTGTCGGGCAGGGCGTCGGGCGCGGGCGGGGCCGCGGGGTGCGTTTCGGGGCGCAGCGCGACGGGTTGGGCATCCGGCGCGGGGGCGGTGCGGGGCTCCGGGGCGTCGGGCATCGTCTCGACCGGGCGCTGCCACGTCTCGACCAGCGCGGCCATCTGCGGGGTGGACGCGGCGAGCGTCGCGGTGTCGGTGCCGCGCGCGCCGCCCGCGCCGCCGCCCTCGGGGGTTGCGGTCCATATCCCGGCATGGACCGCCGCCGCCAGCGCCACGAAGCCCGCGAATTCCAGCCCCCGGATCATTTCGCCGCCGTCACGATCTCGACCTGCGCCACCCCGCGCGCGGCCAGTTGCGGCAGCAGGCGGGCCAGCGCGCGCGCCTCCAGCCGCGCGTCGGCGCGGATCTGCAAGGGAGCGTCGGGCGCGGCGCGGGCGGCGAGCGCGGCCAGCACCGCGTCGCCGCGCGCGTCGTTGAAGGCAAGCCGCCCCTCGGCATCCATGTAGAGCGTGTCAGCGGGGGCCGCGCGGTCGCCGCCCGCGCCTTTGGGGAGGGTCAGGTCGAACGGGGCGGGGGGCGCGATCTGCGCGCTCATCAGGAAGAAGATCAGGAGCAGGAACACCACGTTGATCATCGGCACGATGGGCTCTGGCGCGCGGCGGCGGCGGGGGAGGCTGAACTGCATGGGCCTACTCCACCACCACGATGCGCGTCAGACCGGCGGCGCGCAGCGCGTCGCTCACCGCGATGAGCCGTGCGAGGGCAACGCCCGCCTCGGGGCGCAGCACGACGATGTCCGACGGGTCCGACATGAGCGGTTCCAGCGCCTTGGGCAGGGTCCCCGGCGTGACGGTTTGCCCGTTGAGGGTGAGCGCGTCGGGGCCGATGGCCACGAGGCGCGGCGGGCCGTCATAGGCGGCGTCGCCGCCGCCGGTGGCCACCGGCAGGCTGAGGTCATGGCCGAAGCGCGCGGCCAGCATGAAGAACACCAGCAGCAGGAACACCACGTCGATCATCGGCGTGAGGCTGGGGCGGCGGGCGTGGCGGGGCGGGCCGAACTGCATCATGAGCCCGCCCCCAAAGCCGTGAAGACGCGGGTGGCGGCGTCCTCCATGTCGGCCTGCACATGGTCGGCCACGCTCTCGAACCAGGTCAGCGCCATCGAGGCCGGGATCGCCACCGCCATGCCGGCGGCGGTGGTCAGCAGCGCCTCCCAGATGCCTCCCGCCAGCACCGATGGGTCGGCGCTGTTGCCGCTGGTCTGGAGCGCCTGGAAGGCCGCGATCATGCCCAGAACGGTGCCCAGAAGGCCGATGAGCGGGGCGATGGTGGCGATGAGCTCCAGCGCGCGCAAGCCGGTGCGCGCCTCGTTCAGCAGCGCCTTGGCGACGCGGGTGGTCTCTTCGCGGGCCTGCGGCTCTGTCAGGTGGGGGGCTGTTGCTGCCTCCATCGCGGCGAGCGCGAGGCGGGCGCGAAGCGAGCGGCGCGGGCGCAGGAGCGCGGTGGCCTCGGTCCCTTGCCCGTTCTGCCAGAGCGCCACCGCGCGCTCGGTCATCGCCCCCGACCACGCGCCGGTGAGCGTCAGCCGCCAGATTTTCCACAGGATGAGGGCAAGCGTCAGCACAGAAAGCCCGGCGATCACCCAGAGCGCCGGGCCGCCGCGGTCGAGAAAGCCGGTGAGGGTGGTCTCATCCATGGCGGGCCCTCCTGATGGTTCCGGTGGCTTGCCAGAGCGCCACGCCGCGCGCAACGGCGGTGTGGACGGCGCGGCCCACGGCCTCGCCCGTGCCGGTGTGCAGCCCGGCATAGCGCGTGTCGCCGTCGGGGGCGGCGATGGCGATGCAGTCGGTGCCGGTGCCGGTGGCGGGGCCGGTGGGCAGGCGGATGCCTGCGGCCATGATGGCGGCGGTGCGGGCCTGCGTGGCGATGCTCAGCGCCTCCAGCCGGGCGGCCTCGGTCAGCCCCGCGCCGATCTCTACCGCGATGTTGATGGTGCCCCAGCCGTGGGCGGCGGCGGGCAGGCGATGGCCGACGGATTCGGCGTTGGAGAGGCCCACGGTGGCCACGGCACGGGCGCGGATGCCGTCGGCACGGGCCTCGGCGGTGGTGAATTGCGCGATGTCGCAGGAGGTGAGAAAGCACACCGCGTCGGTCGCGCCGCGCGCGGCAAGCTGCGCGTCGAGCCATGTGACCACGTCGAGATGTTCGGGCAGGTCGGCATTGCGCACCTCGCGCCACAGGATGCGCCTTGCGCGCACCAGGCCCGGGCGGTTCACCGCCCAGCTCAGCACCGGCATGTCGGTGGCCAGATCGAGCGTGAGCCAGGGTGGATCGAGGCGGGGCGGATCCAGGCGGGGCGGATCCAGGCGGGGTGCGGTCATCGGATCACCTCGAGCGGCTGAAAGACGGGGCCTTGCGGCGTGGTGGCGTAATGCGCGCTGACATGGAAGATGCGGGCGAGGTTGTCGGGGGTGAGCACCTCTGCCGGTGTCCCGTCGGCGGCGATGCCGCCCTCGCCCAGCAGGATGAGGCGCGTGCAGTGGCGCGCCGCCAGCCCGAGGTCGTGCAGCGAGGCAATCACCGCGCGACCCTCGCCCGCGAGCCGGGCAAAGACCTGCATGGTGGCGATCTGGTTGGCCGGGTCGAGCCCGGCAATGGGCTCGTCGGCCATCACGAGCGGCGTCTCCTGCGCCAGCGCGCGGGCGATGAGGGCCATCGCCTGCTCGCCCCCCGACAGCCGCGTGGCGGTGCGGTGGCGCAGAGGCTCCAGCCCCATCGTGGCGAGCGCCGTGTCGACATGGGCGCGGTCGGCGGCCCCCATCCCCTGCCAGCCGCCGAGATGCGGCGTGCGGCCCAGCGCCACCAGCGTTTCCACCGTGACCGGCCAGGCGATGTCGCGCGCCTGCGGCATCCACGCCGCCGCGCGGCCCCGCGCCGCGGGCGGCAGGGCGGCGAGGCTGCTGCGGCCCTCGTGGGGCAGGAGGCCGAGGGCGGCGCGCATCAGCGTGGTCTTGCCCGCGCCGTTGGGGCCGATCAGGCCGACGAACTCGCCCTCGGCCACGTCGAGCGTGACGCCGGTGAGGATCGCGCGCGCGCGCAGGCGCACCGACAGGTCATCGAGGGACAAGAGCGTCATGCCTGCGCCCCCCGCGTCTTGTAGATCAGGTGCAGGAACAGCGGCGCGCCGACGATGGCGGTGAGCACGCCGAGTTTCAGGTCGCGCTCGGGCAGGACGAGGCGCACGGCGATGTCGGCGGCCAGCACCATCGCCGCCCCCCCGAGGGCCGAGGCCCACAGGAGTCGCGAGGGCCGCGCGCCGACGAGGGGCCGCAGCAGGTGCGGCACCACGAGGCCGACAAAGCCGATGGCGCCGGCCACCGCCACCGCCGATCCGACCATCGCCGCCGTGCCCAGCACCAGCGTCAGCCGCAGGCGGGCGAGGCGCAGGCCCATCGCCTCGGCGGCGTCCTCGCCCAGCGTCAGCGCGTCGAGCCCGCGCCCCAGCGTCAGCAGCGCCGCGCCGCCCGCCAGCATCAAGGGCAGCGCCAGCCAGACATGGGTCATCGAGCGGTCGGCGAGCGAGCCCATCATCCAGAACACGATTTCCGAGGCGGCATAGGGGTTGGGCGAGAGGTTGAGCACAAGCGAGGTGAGCGCGGCGGCGAGCGCCGAGATGGCGATCCCGGCGAGGATCAGCGTGATCGACCCGCCGCGCGGCCCGGCCAGCATCAGGATCAGAAGCACGCCGGTGCCCGCGCCCGCCAGCGCCGCCACCGGCAGGGCGAGCGTGGTGGCCGCGGCCAGCCCGGTATGGATGGCCAGCACCGCGCCCAGCGCCGCGCTGCCCGACACGCCGATCAGCCCCGGCTCGGCCAGCGGGTTGCGCAGGTAGCCTTGCAGGGCCGCGCCTGAAAGCCCGAGGCTCGCCCCGATCATCACGCCCAGCAGTGCGCGCGGCAGGCGAATCTCGCGCATCACCAGCGGCGCGGGCCCGTCGCCGCCGAGGATCAGCGCGGCGAGGCCGTCGGTCGCGCCGATGCCCGCCGGGCCCACGGCGAGCGAGGCGAGGAACAGTGCGGCGGTGAGCGCCGAGAGGGCGAGGGCGAGGCGCTTCATTCCAGGCCCTCGCGTGCGGTGGTGAGCGTTTGCACCGCGTCCAGAACATGCGGCGTGCCGCAGATCCAGTCGGGCGAGGTGATGCGCAGGCCCGCCGTGCGGGCGGTGAGCGCGGCCAGCGCCGGGTGGGTCATCACCGCCTCGGAGCGCGAGGCGCCGGGCAGGGGCGTGCCGCGGATCAGCAGGTCGGGCGCGGCCATCACCAGTTGTTCCAGCACCACCGTGCCGCCGCCGCGCAGGCCGAGGGAGCGGGCCACGTTTTCGAACCCGGCGGCGCGCAGGATGTCGTCCGACAGGGTGCCCGCGCCGAGGCTGTAGCCGTTGGGGTGATAAAGCGCGGCGCTGTGGCGGGCGTCGGGGGCGCGCAGCGCGGCGAGCCGCGCGTCGAAATCCCCGATGAGAGCCGCGCCCGCCGCCTCGCGGTCCAGAACGCGGGCCATTCCTGCGATGCGGTCGCGGGTGTCGGCAAGCGAACGGGCGGTGTCGAACTGCACCACCCGCAGCCCCAGACGACGCAGCATCCCCACGGTCGCCGGATCGGTATAGGCCCCGGCGAGCACGAGGTCGGGATCGAGCAGGTAGACCTCCTCGGCGCGGCCGTGGTTGACCCGGTAGGCGCGCGCCTCGCGGGCCATCGCCGAGCTGTGCGGATCGGTGGCGAGGTCGGAGACCGAGACGAGCTGTCCCGGGGCGGCCAGCATCATGGCGAGCTGATCGGTGCACAGGTTGATCGACACCACGCGATCCGGGGCGTGGGCCGGATCCGCGCCCGCGCGCGCCATGGCCCCCGCGAGCGCGAGGGCCAGGCCGAGCGCTATGAGCCTAGAAGGACGCACGCAGCCCCGCATAGGCGGACCGCCCGGCGGTGTTGAACCCGCCCGCCGTCTCGTAATCCTCGTCGAAGAGGTTTTCCACGCGGAGGAAGGCATCGACGCTGTCGGTGACCGCGTAGGTGGCGTTGACGTGGAACAGGGTGTAGTCGCCCACCTTGTTCATGGCCGGCGCGAATTCCGACGGCTCCGAATCGGCGACATGCTGGAGCGTGAACTGCGCGTCGAGGTCCGGCGTGATCTGTGTCGCGAGCGCGATCAGGGCGTCGTGCCGGGGCACCCGCGAGGCCCGGGTGTCGCCTGCGTCGGCGTCGGTGAAGGTATAGGCCGCGTTGAGCGTCAGATAGGCGTTGATCGGCACTTCCGCCGACAACTCCACGCCACTCGCCTCGAAATCGCGGGTCTCGAAACAGCCGGGAAAGCCGAAGTCGGCGAAAGATTGGCAACCGGTGGAGTTGCTGTCGAAGAATATCTGGCCGTCGATCTCGGTGTAGAACAGCGTGCCGCGCAGGAAGCCGCCCCCGGCGAGGCGTTTTTCGAGCCCGAGATCGTAGCTGGTGCTGGTCTCCGGCTCGAAAGCGGGATCGCCGAAGCTCGGGTCAAGCTCGATCAGGGCGGGCGCGCGGAAGCCGTCGGAGGCCGAGGCGCGCAGGATCAGGTCCTCGCGCATCCGCCACGCCAATGCGGCGCGCGAGGACAGTTCGGAGGCAAACTCGGAATGGTCGTCGTTGCGGACCGAAAACGCGAGATCGAGGGCGTCGATGGGGGCGAACAGCAGTTCCGCCTGCACGCCGGTGATGTCGACGGTCTGGGTGATATCCTCCTCTTCCTCGTAATCGCCGCCGAAATTGAGCGTCCACATCCCGCCCGGATCGTAGCTGCCGCGATATTCGACGCGGCGGCGCTCGCCCTTGAAGCGGCGGCCGCCGAAATTGTCCGATGTCTGGCGTTCGGTGTCGAAATAGCTGACGGCGAGATCATGGCTGACGGCCCCGGTCTCAAGCTCGGCGAAGGCGCGCAGGCCCGCGGTCTCGCGGTCGGTGCGTTCGTTGAACGGGGGCGGGCCGTCGCCCGCGGCGGCACCCTCATCGAATTCGAGGGTCGCGTCGATGTAAAGGCCGCTCAGGCCGACCGCGACCATGTCCGACACCTGGTGGCGGGCGTAGAGGCTGGCCTGTGTCGCGTCGAACCCGTCATCCTCGGTGCCAGCGGCGGAGGCGGAAAAGCCGTTGGTTTCGGTGCGGCTGACGGAGAAGGACAGGTCGGTGCGGTCGGTGCGGGCGGTGAGGCCGAGCACGCCGCGGCGGAAATCGTAGCTCCCGGCCTGGGCCTCGGCAAAGCCGTGGACGCCATCTTCGGTGGGTCGCAGGCTCTGGATATTGATGACGCCGCCGACGGCGTTCTGGCCGAAGCGCGCCGATTGCGAGCCCTTGAGCACCTCGATCCGGCCCAGCCCCGCATTGGTCATCCCGCCGAAATCGAAGCCGCCGCCGGTGCCGGCCGGATCGGTCACGTCGATGCCGTCGATCAGCACCGGCACGTAAGAGCCGCCGAGGCCGCGGATACGGACGGTCGAGGCGGTGCCGAGCGGGCCCGTGGCCGAGGCGGAAACCCCCGGCTCGAAGGCGAGGCGGTCGCCGAGGCGGTTGGTGGGCGCGGTGCGGACCTCGGTGTCAGACAGCACCTCGACGGTAGAGCCGCTGCGTTCGAGCGCTGTGCGTGTCTGGTTGGCGATCACGGTGATCGTGTCGAGATCGAACGCCTCCTGTGCGATTGCAGGGGTGGTGGCGAGCGCGCAGAGGGCGCAGCTTGCGAGATATTTCATGTCATGTCCCCAGAATACCGGTATGCGGCATCGTGTTTTCCATCGGCTCGGTCATTGGAAAGGACATGCCCCCTCCGCAGACGGTGAAAGCGCCACCACTACGGAAAGGTCCGTTATCCACGGCGCGCCCCGCGCCCGGATAGGGTGATCACTTCGGCAGGTCTCCTGACTTGCGGGTCGTCGCTTGGCCGGGCCTTCCCATACCCCTTCGGGGGTGCAGTGGCATGTTCCGGCCTCGCTCGCCGCTTACAGTTGCGGGGGCAGTCACGGAATTGATCCATTTCGGGGATCGCACCGTATTCCCTATTGCCCGGGATGTTTCCCGGACCGAAGCAGTCCCGCGATACGCCCGAAACCGGATTCGCGCAAGAGATAATCGCCGCTGCCGCCGCGCGCATGCGATGCGGTTTTCCATGCCATGTCCCCTGCGACCATTCGGGGCACTTGACCCCGCGCGCCCTACTCGCCAAGAACCGGTGCGAACGGGACGGAGTAGACGGACATGGTGCGCAGGGCCGATAAAGGGGCCGATCTTCTGGATCGCGAGAAATCGAAGCGGCTGCGCGCGATGGCCGAGCTCTGGCCGTTCCTGCGCCCGTATCGCGTGCTGCTGGCCGCCGCCTTCGCCGCGCTGGTGCTGACCGCCGCCGCGGCGCTGGTCCTGCCGATGGCGGTGCGCCGGGTGGTGGACAATTTCGGCGGCGAGGACGGCGCGCTTCTCGATCAGTATTTTGGCGCGGCGCTCTTTTTCGCGGCGCTGCTGGCACTGGGTACGGGGCTGCGCTATCTGCTGGTGTCGCGGCTGGGCGAACGGGTGGTGGCCGATATCCGCAAGGCGGTGTTCGACCGGGTGATCGGCATGAGCCCGGCGTTCTACGAGCGGGTGATGACCGGCGAAGTGCTGAGCCGGATCACCACCGACACCACGCTGATCCAGTCGGTGATCGGCTCGTCGGTGTCGATCGCGCTGCGCAACCTGCTGCTGTTCGCGGGCGGCATGGTGCTGATGCTGTTGACCTCGGCCAAGCTGACCGGGATGGTGTTGTTGATCGTGCCGCTGGTGATCGTGCCGATCCTGGTGCTTGGCCGGCGTCTGCGCGGGCTCAGCCGCGAGAACCAGGACTGGATCGCCAACAGTTCCGGCAACGCCTCCGAGGCGCTCATGTCGGTGCAGACGGTGCAGGCGTTCACCCATGAGCGCGAGAGCCGGGCGCGGTTCGGCGACATCACCGAGCGCAGCTATGAAGCCGCGCGGCGGCGGGTGAATACCCGCGCGCTGATGACGGTGATCGTCATTTTCCTCGTGTTCACAGGCATCGTCGGTGTGCTGTGGATCGGGGCGCGCGATGTGCGCGCGGGCGACATGAGCGCCGGCAGCCTGGTGCAATTCGTGATCTACGCGGTGATGGTGGCGGGCGCGGTGGCGGCGCTGTCGGAAATCTGGGGCGAGTTGCAGCGCGCGGCGGGCGCGACCGAGCGGCTGGTGGAGCTGCTGCGCGCCGACGATCCGGTCAAGGATCCGGGCGCACCGGTGGCGGTGCCGCGCCCGGTACGTGGCGAGATCGCCTTTGACGCGGTGCGCTTTGCCTATCCCGCGCGGCCCGAGACCCCGGCGCTCGACGATTTCAGCCTGAGCATCAGGCCCGGCGAGACGGTGGCGCTGGTGGGGCCCTCGGGGGCGGGCAAGACCTCTGTCATTCAGCTTATCCAGCGGTTCTATGACCCGGATGAGGGGCGCATCACGCTTGACGGCGTGCCGCTCGGGGACATGGCGCGGCACGATTTCCGCGCCGATCTGGCCCTCGTGCCGCAGGACCCGGTGATCTTTGCCGCCTCGGCGCGCGAGAATATCCGCTTTGGCCGTCTCGGCGCGAGCGATGCCGAGATCGAGGCGGCGGCGCGTGCGGCCAATGCGCATGATTTCATCGCGCGGCTGCCCGAGGGCTACGACACCTATGTGGGCGAGCGCGGGGTGATGCTGTCGGGCGGGCAGAAACAGCGCATCGCCATCGCCCGCGCGATCCTGCGCGATGCGCCGGTGCTGCTGCTGGACGAGGCGACGAGCGCGCTTGACGCCGAGAGCGAGCGCGCGGTGCAGACCGCCGTCGAGACGATGGCGCAGACGCGTACCACGATCATCGTGGCGCACCGGCTCGCCACGGTGAAAAAGGCCGACCGCATCGTGGTGATGGACCAGGGCCGCATCGTGGCGCAGGGCACGCATGACAGCCTGGTGGCGGAAAACGGGCTCTATGCGCGGCTGGCGCGGTTGCAGTTCACCGACGGCGTCGCGGCCTGACCGCGGCGAACGGTCCCTTGCCGCGAGCGCGGCAATCTGGAATAACGGCGAGTGACAGTTTCGGAGAGTCCCATGCGCGCACGCATCTACAAACCCGCCCGGACCGCCACGCAATCGGGCGTCGCCAACACACAGAAATGGGTGCTGGAATTCGTGTCCGAGACCGCGCGCGAGATCGACCCGCTGATGGGCTGGACCTCGAACGCCGACACGCAGGCGCAGGTGCGGCTGCGCTTCGACAGCAAGGAGGCGGCGCTGCACTACGCCAGGGAGCACGGCATCGACGCCGTGGTTCAGGAGCCGCACACGCGCAAGCCCAACATCCGCCCCGGCGGCTATGCCGAGAATTTCTCGCCCCGGCGGCGGCAGGTCTGGACCCACTGAGGCGTCCCGCAGGCCATTCCGCTCTTTCCCTTTTCGCGGCCCGCCGCCGCCCCCGACCGGGGCGCGGGACCAGTGCATTTTCGGCGGCGACCGTCCTCCATTGACACGCATCAAGGCGCGGGAGGCGCGTAAACGTTAGACTGGGCGTCACAAAATCAACAGTGACGAGGGAGCCCGACATGACCGATACCGCCGCCAAGGACATCGAGTCCACGGCAGAGCCGCTCGCCGGACCTGCCACCGCTCCGGAAGCGGCGGACACGCATGACGAAGACCGGGAACCCGTCTCCACCGACAGGCTCGCCGAGGCGCGCGCCGCGTTCGAGAACGGCACATATCCCTATCAGGACAAGCTGGGGCGCCGCACCTACGAGGCGCAGAAGGCCAAGCTTCAGGCCGAACTGCTCAAGGTGCAACTCTGGGCGCAAGAGACCGGAGAGCGCTTCGTGCTGCTGTTCGAGGGACGCGACGCGGCGGGCAAGGGCGGCACGATCAAGCGCTTCACCGAGCACCTGAACCCCCGGCAGGCCCGTGTCGTGGCGCTGAACAAGCCGACATGGGAAGAAAAGGGTCAGTGGTTCTTTCAGCGCTATGTCGAGCATCTGCCCACGGTGGGCGAGATGGTATTCTATGACCGCTCCTGGTACAATCGCGGCGGTGTCGAGCGGGTCATGGGCTTTTGCGAGCCGTGGGAATACCTCGAATTCATGCGCCAGACGCCCGAGCTTGAGAGGATGCTGGTGCGCTCGGGCATCCGGCTCTACAAGTACTGGTTCTCGGTCACGCAGGAGGAGCAGAAGCGCCGCTTTGACAGCCGTGCCACCGACCCGCTGAAACAGTGGAAGCTGAGCCCGATCGACAAGCTGAGCCTCGACAAGTGGGAGGATTACACCGAGGCGAAAGAGGCGATGTTCTTCTATACAGACACTGCCGACGCGCCCTGGACGGTCATCAAGTCGAACGACAAGAAACGCGCGCGGCTGAACTGCATGCGGCATTTCCTGAGCACGCTGGAGTATTCGGGCAAGGACCAGCGGGTCGTCGGCACGCCCGATCCGCTGATCGTGTCGACCGCGCAGCACGTGCTGCACAATTCCGTGCACATCCTCGGAAAGTCGCTGCACCCCGACAGCCGCCAGCCGCGCTGAGCACGGGCGCGCTCATCCCGTCATCAGCGCCTCGGCGGCGGCCCGGGCCTCCTGGGTGATGCGTTCACCCGACAGCATCCGGGCGATTTCGTCGACGCGCTCTGTCCCCGCGAGGGCGCGCACGGTCGACAGCGTCATGTCGTTCTCGACCCGCTTTTCCACCCGCCAGTGATGCGCCCCGCGCGCCGCCACCTGCGGCGAATGGGTGACGACAAGCACCTGGCCCTCTGTCGCCAGCCGCGCCAGACGCCGCCCGACCGCGTCCGCCGTGGCCCCGCCGACGCCGCGGTCGATCTCGTCGAAGATCATGGTCAGGCCGGTCTCGGGGGCCGACAGGCACAGCTTGAGCGCCAGCAGGAAGCGGCTGAGCTCCCCCCCCGAGGCGATGCGGCTCAATGGACCGGCGGGGGCGCCGGGGTTGGTGGCGACGGTGAAGCTCACCGCGTCATGGCCGGAGGGGCCGGGATCGGCGGCGGTGATTCCGGTGGTGAAGATCGCCCGCTCCATCCTGAGCGGGGCCAGTTCGTGCATGACGGCGGCGTCGAGCCGGGCGGCGGCCTCGCGGCGGGCGGCGGTCAGGCGCTCTGCCTCGCGGTCGTAGGCCGTCGCGGCGGCGTCGCGCGCCTCGCGGCGGGCGGCGAGATCGCTGTCGCCCGCGTCGAGCGCGGCGAGCCGCGCACGCAGGCTGTCGGCGAATGTGGCGAGGTCGTCGGGCAGCACATCGTGCTTGCGCGCCAGCCCGCGAATGGCAAACAGCCGCTCTTCGCAATGTTCGAGATCGAGCGGGTCGAAGTCGAGCGCTTCGAGCGCGGCCTGCGTTTCGCGCCCGGCCTCGTCCAGCTCCACCAGCGCGCGCGACAGCGCGGCGAGCGCGCCGTCGAGCCGCCCCTCGGCCTTTTCGGCGACCCCTTCGAGCCAGCGCAGTGCGTCGCCCGCCGCGCCCTCGGCCCCGTCTAGGCCGATGGCCTGCGCGGCGCGGGCGATGTCCTCGCGGATTCGCTCGGCCCCCTGCATCAGGCGGCGGCGGGTGTCGAGCGCGGCATCCTCGCCGGGCTGCGGGTCGAGCGTGTCGAGTTCGGCCACGGAATGGCGCAGGAAATCCTCCTCGGCGCGCATCGCGGCGAGCGCCGACTCGGCCTCGTCCAATGCCTTTTGCGCGGCGGCGCGCGCGCGCCAGGCGGCCCGCACCGTGCCGCGCTGCGTTTCCAGCCCGCCGAAGATGTCGAGCATGTCGCGATGGCCGCGCGGGTCGAGCAGGCCGCGGTCGTCGTGCTGGCCGTGCAACTCCACCAGCGTCGCCGACAGCCGTCGCAGCACCTCGCCCGAGACGCGGCGGTCGTTGACCCAGGCGGTCTTGCGCCCGTCCTGCGCGTTGACGCGACGCAGGATCAGCTCGTCCTCGTCGGGCAGCCCGGCCTCGGCCAGCACCGCGCGGGCCGGATGGTCGGGGCCGGGCTCGAACACCGCGACCACCTCGCCGCGCGCGGTGCCTGCGCGCACCAGATCGGCGCGCCCGCGCCAGCCCAGCACGAAGCCGAGACAATCGAGCAGGATGGACTTGCCGGCCCCGGTCTCGCCGGTCAGCACGTTGAGGCCCGGCCGGAACCCGAGTTCCAGCCGGTCGATGATGAGCATGTCGCGGATTTCGAGTGTGGCCAGCATCCGGTCATTCCGCGGGGCGGGCGCGCGCCCCGCTGCCCCCTAGAGCCACCGGCCGAGCACGGTCTGACGGTAGATTCCGCGAAGCCAGCCGTCGCCCGCGGCCTCGAGCGTGTAGCCCTTGCCGGTGAGCAGCGCATAGGCGTCCTGATACCATTCGGTGCCGCGGAAATTGTGGCCCAGGATCGCGCCGGCGGTGCGCGCCTCGTCCACGAAGCCCAGCGAGAGGTAGGATTCGACCAGACGGTACAGCGCCTCGGGCGTGTGGGACGTGGTCTGGAAATCCTCGACCACGATGCGGAAGCGGCTGGCCGCGGCGGAGAAGTTGTCGCGTTTGAGGTAGTAGCGGCCGATCTCCATCTCCTTGGACGCGAGGTGATCGTAGGCGAGATCGAACTTCAGCCGCGCGGCATTGGCATACTGGCTTTCGGGGTAACGCTCGATCACCTCGCGCAGGGCCTGCAGCGCCTCGAAGGTGAGCTTCTGGTCGCGACCGATCTCGTCGATCTGGTCGTAATAGCTGAGCGCCAGCAGATACTGGGCATAGGCCGCGTCCTCGTCGGCGGGGTAGAAATCGATGTAGCGTTGCGCGGCAGCACGGCTTTCGGCATAGTTGCGGTCGCGGTGATAGGCGAATGCCTGCATGATGACAGCGCGCTTGGCGAAGGCCGAATAGGGATAGAGCCGCTCGACCTCGGCAAAGCTCTGCGCCGCGAGTTTGGGCTTGTCGCGCTCGAGGTCGTATTCGCCCCGTTCGAAAATCTGTTTCGCGGTGAAATTCTCGTAATTGAGATTGCCGCGCTCGACGCTTTCGCCGCCGTCGCAGCCCGCCAGCACCAGCGCCATGAGCGCCGCCCCCGCAAATCGCGCCGGACCCTTGCCGATTGTCATGACCATGCTTCCCGTCGTGTTTCGCACAGGCGTATCCCTCGCCACGGGGATGCTCTAGCACATAAATTCGCGGGGCAAAACGGGTTTGGCGGGGCGCGTGCGATCATGGCGGGGAGCCGCGCGGGGAATCCCCCGGCCCCGGCCCGGCCGGCATGGGCGGGCAAATGCGAACGGCCGCCCCGAGGGGCGGCCGCAGACTGTGCCGGGGTGCCGGTTCAGTTGGCCTGGCGCCGCAGGAAGGCGGGAATCTCGATCTGGTCTTCCTCGTCCTGCTCGCGGGGGGCAGGCTGCGGCGCGCGCGCGGCGGACTGTACCGGGGGCTGCTGGCGCGCGGGGCGCGGCGCCTCCTGTCCGCCATGCCCGGTCATCCGGTTGATGAGTGAATTGATCCCGAAGCGCGATCTCTCCTCGGCCGCGCCGCCGGTCTCCCGCGCCGAAGAGGCGTCGGCGGCGGTGTCGTGCCCGGCGGGCTGCTGGCGCGATGCCTGCGAGGGGGCATTGCGCACCGCGGTCTGCAGCCGCTGCAACGCTTCGGGCGAGGGGGTGCCGGGAGCGGGGGCGCGCGGCGCGAGGAAGGCGTCGAGCTCTTCCTCGAACTCCATCCCGGCCTCGTCCCTGGGCGCGGACTCTTCGGCGCCGGGCTGATAGGCGGGCGGGGGCAGATCGTCATCGTCGGCCTGCGCGACGAAGGCTGCGGGCTGATCGTGCCAGGCCGCGGCGTCCTCGGTGCGGTCGAAGAGCGAGGGCTCTTCGGCGACGGCGGGGGCGGTGTGGCCATGCTCGGCGTGGAGGTCAGCCTCGATGGCCTCGGGCTGGCGCAGCGGCTCGGCCAGCGTGCGGCGCGGCACCGGGACATCGGCCGAGCCTTCGCTGGCGTCGATGCCGGTGGCCACCACGCTCACGCGCATCCGGCCTTCCATCTCGATATCGAGGGTGGAGCCGACGATGATGTTGGCGTCGGGGTCGACCTCCTCGCGGATGCGGTTGGCGGCCTCGTCAAGCTCGAACAGCGTGAGGTCATGGCCGCCGGTGATGTTGATGAGCACGCCGCGCGCGCCCTTGAGGCTGATCTCGTCGAGCAGCGGGTTGGCGATCGCCTTCTCGGCGGCCTGCACGGCGCGGGTCTCGCCATCGGCCTCGCCGGTGCCCATCATCGCCTTGCCCATCTCGTCCATCACCGCGCGCACGTCGGCGAAATCGAGGTTGATGAGACCGGGCCGCACCATCAGGTCGGTCACGCCCTTGACCCCCTGGTAGAGCACGTCGTCGGCCATGCTGAACGCCTCGGTGAAGGTGGTCTTGTCATTGGCGAGGCGAAACAGGTTCTGGTTGGGAATGATGATGAGGGTGTCCACCATCTTTTGCAGCGCCTCGACGCCGGCCTCGGCCTGTTTCATGCGCTTGCCGCCCTCGAACTGGAACGGCTTGGTGACGACGCCCACCGTCAGCACGCCAAGCTCGCGCGCGGCCTGCGCGATGATCGGGGCGGCGCCGGTGCCGGTGCCGCCGCCCATGCCGGCGGTGATGAAGCACATGTGCGAGCCGGCGAGGTGATCGACGATGGCCTCGATGGATTCCTCGGCTGCGGCGGCCCCGATCGACGCCTTGGCGCCGGCGCCGAGACCCTCTGTCACCTTCACCCCCAACTGGACGCGGCTCTCGGCCTGGCTCTGGCTGAGGGCCTGGGCGTCGGTGTTGGCGACGACGAAATCGACGCCGTCGAGGGCCTTGTCGATCATGTTGTTGACCGCGTTGCCGCCGGCGCCGCCGACACCGAAGACGGTGATGCGCGGCTTGAGATCGTCCTGTCCGGGGAGTGAAAGGTTGAGTGTCATTGCTCTGTCCGCCTGTCTCTGGGCCTGTCTGCGCAGGCCGTTTTCCGCCTGATTGTCCCCATTCTTACCGATGGATGCGCCAATCGTCACCAAAAAAACACCGTGAAACTACCAAATATGCCCGGTTTTCCGGGAGTTTTCGCGGGATTTCGCTCATATCGCCACATGTTGCGTTCACCAGTTTTCCTTGAACCATTTGACAGCGCGCCGCAGCGAGCGGGCCGGGTAGCGGTCTACCGGGATCTCGAAATCCCACCATTCGTCCTGCGGGTTGGCGGCAAAGAGGCACATGCCGACGGCGCTGGCGAAGGCCGGGCCGGTGGCGGCCTGCGGCAGGCCGTGCACGCGCAAGGGCCGCCCGAGGCGCACGCGCTGCCCGAGGATGCGGCTGGCGAGCCCGTCGAGACCGGGGATCTGGCTGCCACCGCCGGTGAGCACGATCTGCTGGCTGGGCAGGTGGTCGAAGCCCGCGGCGTCGAGCCGGGCGCGCACCTCTTCGAGGATTTCCTCGACGCGGGGGCGCATGATGCCGATCAGTTCGGCGCGGCTGACCTTGCGGCGGTCATGCTCGTAATCGCCGGTATCGCCGCCGGTCTCGATCATCTCGCGGTCGTCCATGCCGGTGGCGACGACGCCGCCGTAGAAGGTCTTGATCCGCTCGGCGGTGGCCTGCGGCACCTGTAGCCCCATCGAGATGTCGCCGGTGACGTGATCGCCGCCGATACGCACGCAATCGGCGTAGATCATGTGCTTTTTCATGAAAATCGACAGCCCGGCGCTGCCGCCGCCGAGGTCGATGCAGGCGGCACCGAGCTCCTGCTCGTCCTCCACCAGCGCGGCCTTGCCCGAGACATAGGCGGAATTGGCCACGCCCGCGAGTTCCATGTCGCAGCGCTTGACGCAATGGGCGAGGTGCTGGACGGCCAGCGCATCGACGGTGAGCATGTGCATGTCGGTGGCCAGCCGGTTGCCGATCTGGCCGCGCGGGTCGATCAGCCCGGAGCGGTGGTCGAGCGCGAAATTCACCGGCTGCGCGTGCAGCACCTCGCGCGCTTCGCCGATGTCGGGCACCTCGCAGGCGCTGAGCACGCGGCTGATATCGTGTTCGGTCACGGTCTGGCCGGTCACATCGACGCCGCCGGCGAGCCCGTAACTGCGCGGCCGCGCCCCGGAGAAGCACGCGATGATATGATCGACGCGGATCTGCGCCATCTTCTGTGCCGCCTGTACGGCGGTGCGGATGGCGCGCTCGGTCTCGGCCATCGCCTCGATCTCGCCCAGCCGCACGCCGCGCGAGCGCGTCGTCGCCGCACCGATCACGCGGAACCCGGCCTGCCCGGCCATGCGCCCGACGCCCTCGGCGGCGGCAAAGCGCCCGGTGCCGTCGAAGCGCAGCACGAGGCAGGAAATCTTGGACGTGCCGACATCGAGGACCGCGACCACGCCGCGCTGGATCGCGGCCTTGCGCATGGCGCGCATCGCACGCTGGGTTTCGTATAGCTCGATCATCTGTTGTCCGCCCCTGACGAAGTGCGTGGCGCGCCCGACGCGCGCGTGATGCGCCACCATTCCCCGGTGGCGTGTTCGCTCATGCGCACCGTTGGGCGCGCGCCGAGCCGCATGTCTATGCTGACGAGGTCGCGTTCCAGCAGGTCGCTGGCGCGGTCGAGCACGACCACCCGCTCCACTGCGGGCACCGGTGCCCGCGCGGGCAGACGCACGCGCCTGCCATCGCCGAAAACCAGGTCCCAGCGCCGTTCGCCCATGCGCACGAGACCGCGCAGCGGACGGTTCAGCGCCGCCGCCGCGGCGAGGATATCGAGCGCCTGCGGCACCGCGCGATCGGCCCCTGTGCCCGACAGCACCGGCAGGCCGGGATGCGCGGCGCGGGTCTCGACCGTGGCGATGGCCGCGCCGGTGATGTCGAGCACCTCGAACCCGTGCCGCGTGCGCCACAGCGCCACCGGCACCCGCTCGGTCAGGGCGATGCGCAGCACGCCGCCCTGCCGGATGCGCAGCTCGGCGCGGGCGACGGCGGGTAGCCCCTCGACCATCTCGCGCAGCGCCGCCATGTCGATATCGAACGAGCTTGTCGGCAGGTCGTAGGGGAAGATCTCGTGGACATCCTCCTGCACCCCGGCACTGGCCCCGTCGAGTTCGAGCAGGTGGACCATGAATTCCGGCCGTGTCTCGATCTGGTGGCGAATGTCGGCAATGCGCTCGGCGATCTCCGCGCGCCGGTCGGCATCGTGGAGATAGCCCGCGACGAACCCGACGACGATCAGCAGCGGCAGGCCCAGCCGCGTGAGCCGCCGCCAGGCGGGGGTCAGGCGCATCCGCTCCAGCCGGTAGCGCAGCCGCGAGGGCGACGGATCGGCGCGGGGGCTCACCGGTCGCATGACGCATCCTCCACCATCCAGCGGACAAGGTCGGGAAAGGAGACCCCGACCGCCGCCGCCTGTTCGGGGCTGAGCGATGTCGGCGTCATGCCCGGTTGGGTGTTGGTTTCGAGCAGCACCAGCCCGTCGCGCCCGCGCGCCTCGTCCCAGCGGAAATCGGTGCGGCTCAGCCCGCGGCAGCCCAGCACCTCGTGGGCGCGCAGGGCATACTCCATGCAGGCGTCGAAAATGTCCTGCGGCAGGTCGGCAGGGACCACATGGCGCGAGCCGCCGGGTGTGTACTTGGCGTCGTAGTCATACCAGCCATCGGTGAGGATATCGGTGACCGTCAGCGCGCGGTCGCCCATCACCGTGGTGGTGAGCTCGCGGCCCGGGGCGTAGGCCTCGACCATGACCGTTTCGGGCATGTCGTCCGACAGGTGCGGCGGATCGTTGGCGGCCTCCTGCACCAGGTAGACGCCCACCGACGAGCCCTCGTTGTAGGGCTTGACCACGTAGGGCGGGGGCATGACGTGGCGCGCGCGCACCTCGTCGCGCGGGGCAAGCAGGCTTGCGACCACCGGCAGACCGGCGGCGCGGTAGGCGGATTTGGTGCGCTCCTTGTCCATCGCCAGCGCCGACGACAGCACGCCGGAATGGGTGTAGGGGATGCGCAGCCATTCCAGCAGGCCCTGCACGCAGCCATCCTCGCCCCAGCGACCGTGGAGCGCGTTGAACACCACGTCGGGGCAGATGTCCTGAAGGCGCGCGCAGAGATCGGCCCCGGCGTCGATCCCGACGACGCGGTAGCCTGCCTCCCGAAGGGCTGCGGCGCATTCGCGCCCTGACGACAGCGACACCTCGCGCTCTGCCGAGGGGCCGCCCATCATCACCGCAACCGTCGGGGTTGTTCTGCCCGAACCAACCACCTTTTGCCTCAATTCACCGGGTCGCTTGATGCGACCGCGTTATCGTTCTGACTGCTCGTTGTCGGGGCTGTCGCCCGGGGCCGGTTCGCCGACCCTCATGATCTCCCACTCTAGCTGTATTCCGCTGTTTTGGAAAACCCTTTTTCGCACCTCCTCGCCGAGACCTTCAAGGTCGGCGGCAGTGGCGCCGCCGGTGTTGAGCAGGAAATTGGGGTGCTTCCCGCTCATCTGCGCAGCCCCTCGGCGCGCGCCGCGCAGGCCCGCGCGGTCGATCACCGACCATGCCTTGAGGTCGTGCACGTCGTCGGCGCGCCCGGTGCTGCTATAGCCCGCCGGGTTGCGGAAGGTGCTGCCGGCGCTGCGCTCGCGCGTGGGCTGCGTGGCGTCGCGTTTGGCGATCTGCGCGGCCATCTTCGCGGCGAGTGTCTCCGGGTCGCCCATGGGGCCGCGAAACGTGGCGCGGGTGAGGACGCAGCTCTCGGGCAACGCGCTGTGGCGGTAGCCGAAATTCAGCGTGTCGGGTGTCAGCGTCACCACCTCGCCGTGCCGCGTCACCGCCTGTGCCTCGACGAGGTGATCGGCCACATAGGAGCCGTAGCAGCCCGCGTTCATCCGCACCGCCCCACCGATGCTGCCGGGGATGGTGCGCAGGAAGGTGAGATCCACCCCCGCCCCGGCCGCGCGCCGCGCCACATGCGCGTCGAGTGCCGCCGCCCCGGCGGTCACGCGGTCCCCCTCGACCCCGATCGTGTTGAAGCCGCGTCCCAGCCGGATCACCACGCCGCGGATACCGCCGTCGCGCACGATGAGATTCGATCCGACGCCCATCGGAAAGACCGGCACGGCGGGGTCGAGCGCGCGCAGGAAGGCGGCGAGGTCATCGGTGTCGGCGGGCTGGAACAGCCAGTCCGCCGGGCCGCCCACGCGCAGCCAGGTCAGATCAGAGAGTGGGCGGTCACGGCTGAGCCGTCCGCGTGGTTGCGGCATCCCGGTCATGGCGTCGCTTGTGCCCCGGCGCGGCGCGGAGGTAAAGCCGCGCGTCAGGTGCGCGGCGGCACCAGCTTGCCGGGGTTGAGGATATTGTCTGGATCGAGCGCCGCCTTGATCGCCCCCATCATCGCCCAGCCGCCCCCGTGCTCCTGCGCCATGTAGCCCAGCTTGCCCACGCCGATGCCGTGTTCGCCGGTGGCGGTGCCGCCCATCGCCAGCGCGCGCTCCACCATCCGGTCGGAGGCGGATTTGGCGCGGGCGATCTCGGCCTCGTCCTCCATGTCCACCATCAGCACGGCGTGGAAATTGCCGTCGCCCACATGGCCGAGGATCGGCCCCGCCACGCCCGCCCTTGCCAGGTCGGCGCGGGTCTCCTCGATGGCCTCGGCCAGCCGCGAGATCGGCACGCAGATATCGGTGACGATGGCGCGCGCGCCGGGACGGCTGGCGAGGATCGCGTAATAGGCGTTGTGACGCATCGTCCAGAGCGCGGTGCGCGCCTCGGGCATCGTGGCCCAGTCGAAGCCGCGGCCGCCATGATCGGCGGCGATGGCACCGAAGACCTCGGCCTGTTCGCGAACGCCGGTGTCACTGCCGTGGAATTCGAGCAGCAGGTGCGGGGTCTCGGTCAGGTCCATGCCGGAATACGCGTTGACGGCGCGGACGCTGTCCTCGTCCACAAGCTCGATCCGTGCCATCGGCACGCCGCACTGGATCGTGTCGATCACCGTGGCGACCGCATCGCCGACGCTGTCGAAGGCGCAGACCGCCGCCGAGATCGCCTCGGGCTGGCCATGCAGGCGCAGGGTCAGTTCGGTGATCAGGCCGAGCGTGCCTTCGGACCCGACGAAGAGCGCGGTGAGGTCGTAGCCCGAGGAGGACTTGCGTGCTGCCGTGCCGGTGCGAATCACCTCGCCGGCCGCCGTCACCACCTCGAGCGCCTGCACGTTGTCGCGCATCGTGCCGTAGCGCACGGCGGTGGTGCCGCTGGCGCGGGTCGCGGCCATGCCGCCAAGCGCCGCGTTGGCACCGGGATCGACCGGGAAGAACAGGCCGGTGGCGCGCAGTTCCTCGTTCAGCGCCTCGCGTGTGACGCCGGGTTGCACGCGCGCCACCATGTCGGCCTGTGCCACGTCGAGCACGCGGTTCATGCGGCTGAAATCGACCACCACGCCGCCGGAAAACGCCTGCGACTGCCCTTCGAGCGAGGTGCCGGTGCCCCATCCCACGACCGGCACCCGGTGGCGGGCGCAGACGGCCATGATGTGCGCGACCTCGTCGGTCGTCTCGGGATAGGCGACGGCGTCGGGGGGGCTGAGCGGGAAATGCGACTCGCTCTGCCCGTGCAGGTCCAGATCGGACTTGGAGAGGCTGAGCCGTTGGCCTAGACAGGTGCGCAGGTCGTCAAGGGCTTTTTGCGTGTCCATTGGGCAACTTTCGTTCGTGAGTGTCGCGTTAGCCTAGGCGATGACGCCGCGATGCGAAAGCGGCGCGGGACGCGCCCGGTCGGATGGTAACGTGACGCAGCCGAGAGATAGATCGTTTTTCGCGCGCCTGCGCAGGCAGGCGATGATTCGCCTGCGCGGGGGCTGGCGGATGATGCGCCGCCGCGGCCCGAGCCAATTCCAGTTCTGGGTGATCGCGCTGCTGCTGGGCAGCGCCGCGGGCTATGCGGCGGTGCTGTTCCGCAAGGCGATCTCGGCGCTGGAGGGGCTGGTCTACCAGACCGGCGACGTGGCGCGGCTGCACTCGCAGGCCGAGCATCTGCCGTGGTTCTGGGTGCTGCTGGTGCCGGTGGCGGGCGGGCTGATCGTGGGGCTGATCCTGCACCGGTTCACCGATGACGGGCGCGTGCGCACGGTCTCGGACGTGATCGAGGGTGCGGCGCTGCGCGAGGGCCGGGTCGAGCGGCGCGAAGGGCTGGTCTCGGCGGCGGCCTCGCTGGTGACGCTGGGCATGGGCGGTTCATCGGGGCGCGAGGGGCCGGTGGTGCATCTCGCGGCGGTCATCTCGGCCTGGGTGAGCGAGCGGCTCGATGCCGACGGGATCACCGGGCGCGATCTTCTGGGCTGTGCGGTGGCCGCCGCCGTCTCGGCCTCGTTCAACGCGCCCATCGCGGGCGCGCTCTTTGCGCTGGAGGTGGTGCTGCGGCATTTCGCGATCCACGCCTTCGCGCCCATCGTGATCGCGAGCGTCGCGGGCACGATCATCAGCCGGCTGCATTTCGGCGACGTGACCGAGTTCGCGCTGCCGACGAGCAGCGTGCTGTCCTTCTACGTGGAATTGCCCGCCTTCCTGATTCTCGGGCTGGTCTGCGGGCTGGTGGCGACGCTGATGATGCTGGCGGTGTTCGTGGCAGAGGACGTGGCCGGGCACGTACAGATGCGCCTGCGCGTGCCGCGCTGGCTGCGTCCGGCGGCGGCGGGGCTGATGCTGGGGGCGCTGGCGATCTGGTTTCCGCATATCATCGGCGTGGGCTACGAGACCACCTCGGCGGCGCTGACCGGGCGGCTGGTGTGGCACGAGGCGATGGTGTTTGCCGTGCTCAAGGTGCTGGCGGTGGCGATCACGCTGGGCGGGCGCATGGGCGGCGGCGTGTTCTCGCCCTCGCTGATGGTCGGCGCGCTCACCGGGCTGACCTTCGGCCTGCTGGCGACGGCGATCCTGCCCGACTACTCCGGCGCGGCCACGCTCTATGCGCTGGCGGGGATGGGCGCGGTTGCGGCGGCGGTGCTGGGCGCGCCCATTTCGACCACGCTGATCGTGTTCGAGCTGACCGGCGACTGGCAGACGGGCCTCGCGGTGATGGTGGCGGTCTCGACCTCGGTGGCGCTGTCGGCGCGGCTGGTGCGGCGGTCGTTCTTTCTCACGCAGCTTCGGCGGCGGGGCGTCCGGCTGGCCGCCGGGCCGCAAGCCTACCTGCTGGGCATGTTCGTCGTGTCGCGGCTGATGCGCGCGCCCGATGACCCCCGCGCCGCCGATCCCGACAAGTGCTGGGACCTGATCGAGGACGGGGTCTATGTCGATGCCGCCGCCACGCTCGAGACCGCGATGCCGGTGTTCGAGCGCGCGGGCGTGCCGTTCGTGCCGGTGGTCACGCTGTCGGGGGGCGATGCCCCGCCGGCGCTCGTCGGGGCACTGTTCCATGTCGATGCGCTCAAGGCCTACAACCGTGCGCTCGCTGCCGTGTCGAAGGAAGAGCACGGCTGAGCGCGACGCACCGCGACGGCCCGATGGTCAGATGCGTTCTACCGCGACCTTCTCGGTGCCGTAAAAGGCGATATGGTTCGCAATCTGCGCGACCGCCGGTTTGGGGGCCTCGTAGCTCCACGCGGCGTTTTCGATGATCTGGCTTTTGGTGTGGATCGAGAAATAGCGCGCATCGCCCTTGAACGGGCAATGGCTGGTCTGTTCGCTCTCGTCGAGAAAGGCCATCGCGATGTCCTCGCGCGGGAAATAGATCACCGGCGGGTAGTCGCCCTCGGTCAGTTCAAGCGCGTTGCGGCTCTCGGCGAGGATCGCGCCGCCGGCGCGCACCGTCCATGTTCCGTCCGCCTTGCGGATCGTGATCTTGCTCATGGTTGTCCCTCCTGTCGTTCCGGTTCGTTTGTTGATGTCCGTGTGCCGCCCCGATGTCACGGGAATGTGTCACAGCGGCGTTGTCTGCCGCTCCAACCATAACCGCGACTGGTCCGAAAGCAGAGGCCCGATCTTGTCGCGGCAGGCGGCGTGGTAGGTGTCGAGCCATGCGCGTTCGGGTGCGGACAGTATGTCGGCCACGATCAGGCGGCGGTCGATGGGCGCAAAGGTGAGGGTCTCGAAATCGAGCTGCGTGGCCCCGTCGCCCCGGGTCACGGGCGCGGCGTCGCGCACCACGATCAGGTTCTCGATGCGGATGCCGAAGGCACCTTCGCGGTAATATCCCGGCTCGTTCGACAGGATCATTCCGGGGGTGAGCGGTACCTCCGACAGGCGCGAAAGCCGTTGCGGCCCCTCGTGCACGCAGGAATAGACGCCGACGCCGTGTCCGGTGCCGTGGCCGTAATCCTGATCGGCGAGCCACAGCGGGTAGCGCGCCAGCGCGTCGAGATCGCGCCCGGCGAGCCCCGAGGGAAAGCGCAGGCGCGAGATGGCGATCATGCCCTGCAGTACGCGGGTGAAGGCCGCGCGCTCGGCCTCGCCGGGTGTGCCCACGGGCAGGGTGCGGGTGATGTCGGTGGTGCCGTCGAGATACTGCCCGCCGCTGTCGAGCACGAGCAGGTCGCCTTCGTGGAGCGTGCGGTCGCTGCCCTCGGTCACGCGGTAATGCGGCAGCGCGCCGTTGGGGCCGCTGCCTGCGATGGTGTCGAAACTGATGTCGAGCAGCTTGCCGGTGGCGGCGCGGCATTGCTCCAGCTTTGTCACTACGCCGATCTCGGTGAGCGTTCCGGCAGGCTGCGCGTCGAACCACGCGAGGAACTCGCAGACCGCCGCGCCGTCGCGCAGGTGAGCGGCGCGGGTGGCGGCGATTTCGGCGGCAGTCTTTTGCGCCTTGGGGAGGATACAGGGATCCTCGGCCCACGTATGGGCGACACCCGCCGCCTCAAGCCGCTGCACGACCCAAACCGGAGCGCTCTTGCGGTCGAGTTGCACCGGGCCGTCGAGTGCGTCGAGCGCGGGGCCAAAGGCATCGGGTGTGGCGAGCGTGACCTCCGTGCCCAGATGCGCGCGCGCCGCATCGTCGAGCTTGGCCGGGTCGGTGAAGAGCGCCACGCGCCCGTCATCGTGCAGGATGGCAAAGCCCTGCGGCACCGGGTTTCGGGGGATGTCGGTGCCGCGGATGTTCAGCAGCCATGCGAGGGAGTCGGTGAGCGTGATGACCGCCGCGCGCGTATCGGACGCGCGCAGGCTCCCGGCCAGTTGCGCGCGTTTTTCGGCATGGGTCATGCCCGCCAATGTCTCGGGCCAGGGCTGTATCGGGCCGCGCGGCGGGGGCGGGCGGTCCTGCCATATGGCATCCACGAGATTGTCGGACGGCACGAGCCGGACGCCGTCGGGCAGCGCCGTGGCGATCTCGTCGATCTGCGCGGGCGTCCACAGCCACGGGTCGAACCCCACCGGCCCGCCTGCGGGCAGGTGCTGCGCGAGCCATTGGCCCGGCCTTGTCGCCGGCCAGTCCACGGGGGTGAAATGCCCGGTGTCGACCTGCCCGTTCACCTGCACGCGGTACCGCCCGTCCACGAACACGCCCGCCACATCGTTCAGGACGACGCAGAGCCCTGCCGAGCCGGTGAAGCCGGTGAGCCACGCCAGCCGGTTGTCGCAGGCTGCTACATATTCGCCCTGGTGCGCGTCGGCGCGCGGCACAAGAAAGCCCGCGAGCCCCGCCCCGGCCATCGCGTGGCGCAGGCGGGCAAGGCGCGGCGGGCCCTGCTCGGGCTGCGCGGTCTCGGTAAAGCTCTGGAACAAGGGGCGCGTCTCTCTCGTGGTGCGGAATGTGCTTCAGTGCTAAAGAAGAGCCCGTGAAATGGCAATAACGGGGGCGGGGCGATGGAAAGCCGGGTGCGCGCGGGCGAGAAGCTGGTGGAGGTGCCGGAGGCGCAGGACGCCGCGCTGCAGTTCATCGGGCGCATCCGCACGCCGTGGAGTGAGCGCAAGGATTGCCCCCGGCAGGGGCGTGTGGACGGCCCCGAGTGCCGTGTGGAGGTGTTCGCGCCGTGGCGCGAGGCATTGCTGGGCGTCGGGGAGTATGCCCATCTCGACCTGCTCTACTGGCTTGACCGGGCGCGGCGCGACCTGGTGGTGCAGAACCCCGGCAATGACGGGCAGCGCTATTTCGGCACCTTCGCCCTGCGCTCGCCGCAGCGGCCCAACCCGATCGGCCTGTCGCGGGTGCGGCTGGAGCGGGTGGAGGGGGATGCGCTGATCGTGCGCGGCCTCGATTGTCTGGACGGCACGCCGCTGATCGACATCAAGCCTGTGACCTGCGAATTCACCCCCAAGGCCCCGCCGAAAGGCTGAGCAACGCGGTGGTTCCAAGCGCCGGGCGAAGCTGCTAAGCCCGCGCGCAATCCATCCCCCACGAGGACGCCATGACGACCATTCGCCTCACCAACACCCGCACACGGCGCAAGGAGGATTTTGCGCCTTTGGACCCCGACAATGTGCGGATGTATGTCTGCGGGCCGACGGTCTATGACCGGGCGCATCTGGGCAATGCGCGGCCGGTGGTGGTGTTTGACGTGCTGTATCGTTTGTTGCGGCATGTCTATGGGGCGGAGCATGTGACCTATGTGCGCAACTTTACGGATGTGGATGACAAGATCAACGCGCGCGCGGCGGAGAGCGGGCGGCCGATCGGCGAGATCACGGCGGAGACGACGCAGTGGTTTCTCGACGACATGGCCGAGTTGGGCGCGTTGGAGCCCGACCACATGCCGCGCGCGACCGAGTATATCCCGCAGATGGTGGCGATGATCGAGGATTTAATCGCCAAGGGCCACGCCTATGAGGCCGAGGGCCATGTGCTCTTTGCCGTGGACTCGTGGCGCGAGGGGTATGGCAAGCTGTCGGGCCGCTCGGTCGATGACATGATCGCCGGTGCGCGGGTCGAGGTGGCCCCCTACAAGCGCAACCCGATGGATTTCGTTTTGTGGAAGCCGTCGGATGAGGGCCAACCGGGGTGGGCGTCGCCCTGGGGGTACGGGCGGCCCGGCTGGCATATCGAATGCTCGGCGATGGCTTATGAGCTGTTGGGCGAGAGTTTCGACATTCACGGCGGCGGCAACGATCTGATGTTCCCCCACCACGAGAACGAGATCGCCCAAAGCTGCTGCGCGCATCCTCAGGGGGATTTTGCGCGCTACTGGCTGCATAACGAGATGTTGCAGGTCGAGGGCAAGAAGATGTCCAAATCCTTAGGCAATTTCTTTACGGTGCGGGATTTGCTGGAAAAAGGCATGCCCGGCAACAAAGGCGTTCCAGGCCCTGTCATCAGATATGTTTTTCTTTTGACGAACTATCGAAAGCCCATGGATTGGCGTCAGGCGTCTGCTGTTTCAGCAAAGAGACGATTGGATATCTGGGCGTCAGAAGTAGCGCATCAGGATCATCTTCGATCAGAGCTTAACAGCGATGTTGAAGCCTTCATTCGATCATATGTTGATCAGAACATCGTCGATGCTTTGTGTGACGACCTCAATACGTCTTTGGCAATTACTCATTTGATTTCTTTGGCGAAGTCATTGGAGGGCTCTTCGCGAGCGAAATTGTCGAGTGATCAAGTCGAGCAGGCAAGCAAAAGGCTCTTGGCTGGATGCGCTTTGCTTGGGATCAACCTGTTTTCGTATGGCGATTTAGAAGATGGTGTCATGCTTCATCCAACTCTTTCGGATGAGGTTATACGGGAACGAATTGTCTCTCTTGTCTGGGAGCGGCAGGATGCCAAGAAATCAAGGGATTTTGGACGTGCAGATGAAATTCGTGACGCGTTGACGAAAGCTGGAGTGGTGGTGGTTGATACCCCGCAAGGCCCCGAGTGGGATGTTGGCCCCGACTTCGACCCTGCCAAGCTGGAGGCGTTGAAGTGACGAGCCTTTCAGCGCACCGCCTGCAAGCCGCGCGAGGGCCCGACCGCGGGGGGGCGCTGCAACGGATGTTTGGTGCAGTTTATGGTTGCCAAATACATCGAACGATGGCGCGGGACTGCAACGTTGTAAAAGCGCCCGCCCGGGGGGCGGTCGGGCGCTCGCGCGGCGGCGCACAAGTGCGCCTTGATTCCGCGCGGAGTGAGGGGCCAGCCCCTCACGCTCCCCGGAGTATTTTTGCCAAAAAGAAACAGGGGCTTGGGTGATGGCTAAGGAACGCCTCTACCTCTACGACACCACCTTGCGGGATGGGCAGCAGACGCAGGGCGTCAGCTTTTCCACGCCTGAGAAAATCCAGATAGCTGAGGCGCTGGACCGTCTTGGCGTCGATTATATCGAGGGTGGCTGGCCCGGCGCGAACCCCACCGACAGCGCCTTTTTCGATGCCGTGCCGCAGACGCGCGCCACGCTCACCGCATTCGGCATGACCAAGCGGGCCGGGCGCTCGGCGGAGAACGATGACGTTCTGGCGGCGGTGATGAATGCCGGGACCAAGGCGGTCTGCATCGTCGGCAAGACCCATGATTTCCACGTCAGCGCGGCGCTTGGCATCACGCTGGAGGAAAACGTCGAAAACATCGCCCGCTCCGTCGCGCATCTGGTCGGGCAGGGGCGCGAGGCGCTGTTCGATGCCGAGCATTTCTTTGACGGCTACTGTGCGAATCCCGATTACGCGCTGGCGTGCCTGCGCGCGGCTTATGAGGGGGGCGCGCGGTGGATCGTCCTGTGCGACACCAATGGCGGCACCCTGCCCACCGAGATTGGGCGCATCGTGGGCGAGGTGATCGCGGCGGGTATCCCCGGCGACCGGCTGGGCATCCACACCCATGACGACACCGAAAATGCCGTGGCGGGCAGTCTGGCAGCCGTCGATGCGGGCGCGCGGCAGGTGCAGGGCACGCTGAACGGGCTGGGCGAGCGCTGTGGCAATGCCAACCTGACCACGCTCATTCCGACGCTGATGCTCAAGCCGCCCTATGCCGAGGCTTATGAGATCGGGGTGAGCCGCGAAGGGCTCAGGAGCCTCACGGCGGTGAGCCGACAACTGGACGAGATCCTCAACCGTGTGCCGCTGCGGCAGGCGGCTTATGTGGGGGCCTCGGCCTTTGCCCACAAGGCCGGGCTGCATGCGAGCGCGATCCTGAAAGACCCCAGCACCTATGAGCATATCGACCCCGAAACGGTGGGCAATGCGCGGATCATCCCGATGTCCAACCAGGCCGGGCAATCGAACCTGCGGCGTCGTCTGGCCGAGGCGGGGATCGAGGTGGCGCCGGGTGATCCGGCGCTGGCGCGGCTGCTGGAGGTGATCAAGGAGCGCGAGGATCAGGGCTATACCTATGACAGCGCGCAGGCCAGTTTCGAGATCCTCGCGCGCAAGGAACTGGGGCAGATGCCACAATTCTTCGAGGTCAAGCGCTACAAGGTGACGGTCGAGCGGCGCAAGAACAAGTATGATCGCATGGTGAGCCTGTCGGAGGCCGTCGTGGTGGTGAAGGTGGGCGACGAGAAGAAGCTGTCGGTGTCGGAGTCGATGGACGATCAGGGCCATGACCGCGGCCCGGTCAATGCGTTGGCGCGGGCGCTGGCCAAGGATCTCGGGCCCTATCAGGACCAGATCGCCGACATGCATCTGGTGGATTTCAAGGTGCGCATCACCCAAGGCGGCACCGAGGCGGTGACGCGGGTGATCATCGACAGTCAGGACAGTGCCGGGCGGCGCTGGTCCACGGTGGGGGTCAGCCCGAACATCGTTGATGCCAGCTTTGAGGCGCTGCTCGATGCGATCAACTGGAAGCTGGTGCATGAGGGGGCGGTGTGAGCCAGGGGTTCGACGCCGATCTCATCGCCTGTGCGGAGATCGTGCGCCGCGCCGATGCGGCACGGTTTCAGGCGGCGATGGCGGCCCCGGTGGCGGCGCGGCCGGTCTTGTTTCCGATCTATGCCTTCAACGTCGAGGTGGCGCGCGCGCCTTGGGTCACATCCGAGCCGATGATCGCCGAGATGCGTCTGCAATGGTGGGCCGACGCGCTGGAAGAGATCCGCGCGGGCGGCGTGGTGCGGCGGCACGAGGTGGTCACGCCGCTGGCGCGGGTGCTGGATGCCGGGGCGGCCGGGTTGCTGAGTGATCTGATCGAGGCGCGGCGGTGGGATGTCGAGCGCGATCCGTTCGAGGACGAGGCGGAGTTCACCCGCTATATCGAGACCACCTCGGGCAACCTGATCCGGGCGGCGGTGCGGGCGCTTGGCCCCGCCGAGGCGGACGTGCTGCGCAACGCGGGGTTTGCCCTCGGCCTTGCCAACTGGTTTCGGGCGGTCCCGGCGCTGGAGGCGGCGGGGCGCAAGCCCTTGCCGGACGGTCGGCCGGATGCGGTGCGCGCTCTGGCGCGTGAAGGGCTAAGTCGGCTGGCTAAGGCGCGGGCCGGGCGCGGGGGCGTGTCGCGTGCGGCGGCACCGGCGCTCTTGCCACTGTGGGAGGCCGGGCCTGTCCTTCGTGCGGCGGCGCGTCATCCGGGGTCTGTGGCCGACGGCACGCTCGATCCGGCCCCGGCGCGCAGCCGGTTCACGCTGATGCTGCGGGCGATGTCGGGGTGCTGGTAGGGCACTCAGCCGACAAGGCTGCGCACCTGTGCAAGCATCGCGGGGATCGACGGGCTGTCGCGATTGGTGCGGGTCATGACCAGAATGCCGATCATCAGCCCCTGCAAGACCTTGGCGGTCTCGCCCGCGTCCGGCGGCGGGCTGTCACCTTGTGAAAGGCAGGCGGCGAAGAACGCCTCGACCTCGGCCATGCTGCTTTCGACGATCGTGGCGATCTCGGGGTCATGCGGCGCGCGTTCCATCGCGGACTGGATCATCAGACAGCCGCCGGGCATCTGCGCGTCGCCGCGTGCCACCGTCTCGAATACGGCGAGGATGGACTCTTTTCCAGGGCCGTCCTGACGGAATTGATCGAGCAGACCGCTGCGATAGGTGTCATCGTAGTGCCGCAGTGCGCGCAGGAAGAGGGCGCGCTTGTTGCCGAAGCCTGCATAGAGGCTGCCGCGGTTGAGGCCGGTGGCGGCGACAAGGCCGGCCATTGACGTGCCATGGTAGCCATCGCTCCAGAACGCGTGCATCGCCGCCTCGAGCACCTCGGCCTCGTCATATGTCTTTTCCCAGGGCATGGACGCTCCGACAGGCTGGTTGGGTTCCGCAACGGCGCGCCGTACCGGACCCAAGGCCCGTAGCGTACGCCATCCCCGACACCCCGAACAAGGCTGAGTAATGGGCCTTGCACGGGATGCCGGGTAGGGTGCGGGCCGCCCGCGTCATGCTGGAAATGGCGGGGCGGCCCGATGGTCCCCTGATGGTCCCTTGTGAGTGATGGCATCTCAGCGCCTCCCGATGAAGCCGGGTTTGGAACGAACGGTCAAATGACAAAACCGTGTACGCCGCGTGAGTCGCCTATGGCGTGTGGTCCGGGAGTGGCGGCAATCCCGGCGTGCCCGCGGCCTCGGGATGCGCCGCGACGTGCCGCGTCTTGATCCCGGTCGAGGTCTCGCGGCTTCCGTCATGGCTCCAGCCCGGGGGCATGAGGCAGTAATTGAGCCGCTCGCGCCATGTCAGCCCCGGCTGCGTGGCATCGCGGTAAATGCCCACCCATTCGTGAAAGGCGACGCGGATCGGGTTGAAGGTACCGAGATTGCGGACGAGGCCGTAATCGGGCTTTTCCTCGTCGAGTTCCGGGACGAACGTCCCGAACATCTTGTCCCAGATGATGAATACGCCCGCGTAATTGCAATCGAGATAGCGCGGGTTGCGCCCGTGATGCACACGGTGATGCGAGGGCGTGTTCATCACCGCCTCGAACCAGCGGGGCATCTTGCCGATCGCCTCGGTATGGATCCAGAACTGGTAGATCAGGTTGAGCCCGCCGACAAACAGCACCATCGCCGGGTGAAAGCCCAGCAGGATCAGCGGCGCGCGCACCACCATCATGAAGGTGAAGGTGCCGGTCCAGGTCTGGCGCAGCGCCGTGGTCAGATTGTAATGCTGCGAGGAGTGGTGATTGACATGGGATGCCCAGACCCACCGGATGCGGTGCCCGAAGCGATGCACCCAGTAATAGCGCAGATCGTCCAGCACGAAGCACAGCGCGATGATGCCGACGGAGGTGCCCAGATCGAGCGGCGTGATCTCCCACAAAACCATGAAGAACCCGTAGGCGACAAAGCCCAGCAGGATACCCGAGGCCACGTTGCCCGCCCCCATGATGAGCGAGGTGAGCGCATCGCGCGTCTCATACCGCCCGCCGCGCCCCTTGATGACGATCCACAGCAGTTCGGCGAGGATGGCGGCGATGAAGAGCGGCACCGCCCAGTTCACCACGTCGGGAAAGGGGGGCGTGTCGGTCATGCGGTCTCCTTAAGGGCGTCTTGCCAGCGGGCGGATTCGTCCGCGTGGAGCGCAAGATGAATACGCGGGGCGGTGTAATCGGGCAGGTCGATGCGCAATCCGGTCTTCGTGGTGTGCAGCCGCGCGCCGTCGAGGTAACGCGCGGTGGTATCCGCCCCCATCGGCCAGACCACGCCGCGCCCGGTCTCCGTCTCGATCAGGGCGGCGGAGCGGTCGTGGCAGAGGGTGACATGCACCGGCGCATCGCCCGGAAACTCGCGCAGCCAGGCCGCGCGGGCCGCGGCCTTGTCGGCAAGTGTCGCCCGGCGCGACAGGCCGAGCAGATGCAGCAGCACCGCGATGCAAGCGATGCCCAGCACGACCATCGGCAACAGGATGCTCAGCGGCATGGTTCCCCTCTCTCGGCGCGAATTTAGCCAAAGCGCGGGTATGTTTGTCAAAGGGGGCGTTGCGTCACTCCATGTCGCCGACCTTCGCGCCAGACCAGAAGACCGGCCCCGCAGAGCACGACTGCGGCGCCGGTGACGGAAACCGCATCCGGCCAGACCCCGAAGATCACCCCGTCATAGAGCGCGGCAAAGACCAGCGCGGTGTAGAAGAACGGCGCCACGTAACTGGCGTCGCCCCGTGCCACGGCATTGACGAAACAGGCCTGCGCCAGCGCCATCAGCAGGCCGATGCCGATCAGCGCCGCCCATTGCGCGGGCGTTGGGGTGGCCCAGACCCAGATCACGGCAAGGGTCGCGATGCTCAGACCGATAGCGTTGTTGATCAGCAGGATCTGCCACGGTCCCTCGCGTCCCGAGAGCCGTTTGATAAAAATGAGTTCGGCCCCGAGGCACATCGCCGCGCCGAGCGCCAGAAGCGCGCCGGGGGAGATCGCGCCGCTGCCCGGTCGCATCAGGATCGCGGCGCCCGCAAGGCCGATGGCGGCGGCGCACCAGCGGATCGGGCCGACCTTCTCGCCCAGGAGCGGGATGGCGAGCATCATTCCGAAAACCGGGTTGAGAAAGCTGATCGCGGTGGCGTCCGACAGCGGGATGAAGGCGGCGGCGGCGAACATCAGCGTGACTCCGGCCCAGCCGAAGCCGGAGCGCTTGGCGTGGGTTGCCAGATCGGGGCGGGTGAGGTGCGGGCGGATCAGCGCCGTCATCGCGCCGATGGCCAGAAAGGCGAAGAGAAACCGGCCGTGGCTGACCTGCAGCGCATGCAGCGGCGGGCCGAGCGCGTCGGTCCCGAGCGCCTTGGCCAGCAACGTCGTGCCCGCCAGCAATGCGGCGGCCAGAAGGGTGAGCCCGGCGGCAAGCCCGGGATTGGGGGCGCGGGGTGTGAACATGCGCGCAGCCTTGCCGCGCCGCGCACCCGGCTGCAAGCGGTAACAGCCTGACACCCGCCGACAAATCCGCGTGTGCCACGGGCGGAAAACGACGCCATGTCGTGACCGGTCGCGCCCCGCCGCGCAATGTCGTGCAGCGAGGATATGAATCAATCCAAGACCCCGCCCATGCATGACCGCCGCATTCCCGAATGGCTCCGCCACGCCCCCACCCCCTCGGTCCGGGGCTTTGCCCTCCTGGCGGGCACCGAGGCGATGGCACGCGGCATTCTGATCTCGGTCATGCCGCTGGAGATGTATCGCGCGCTGCGCGATGCGGCGCTGGTGTCGGAGGTGTATTTCCTCGTCGGGGTGCTGTCGCTGGCGACCGGGTTGATGGTGCCCTTTGCCACCCGTTACCTGCCGCGCCGCTGGATCTACGTGATGGGCTGCGCGATGTTCGCGGGCGGCGCGGGGATGGGCGCGCAGGGCGGGGCGCTCGACATGATTGCGGCGCTGTCGCTGATGACGGCGGCGACGGTCATGGTCTTTGTCTGCTTCAACGCCTATGTGCTCGATTTCATCGCCAAGTCCGATCTGGGCCGCTGCGAGACGTCGCGCATGTTCTACAGTGCGGCGGGCTGGACGGCGGGGCCTTGGCTCGGCGTCGCCCTTCTCGGGCTTTGGAGACCGCTGCCCTTCCTGATCGCCGGGGTGGCGGCCTTCGCGATGATGGCGCTCTTTCTCTACATGCGGCTTGGCAATGGGCGGCTGATCACCCGCGCGCGGGCCCCGGCCCCCAATCCGCTGGCGTGGCTGCCGCGGTTCTTCGCGCAGCCGCGGCTGGTGGCGGGCTGGGTTTTCGCGGTGATCCGCTCCTGCGGCTGGTGGGCCTACGTGGTCTATCTGCCGATCTTCGCGGTGCAGCAGGGCTTGGGCGAGGATCTGGGCGGCATGCTGCTTTCGGCCTCGAACGGGATGCTGTTCGTGACACCGCTGATGCTGCGCTGGATGCAGCGCCGCTCGATCCGGCGGGCGGTGCGGGTAGGGTTTGCGGCCTCGGGGCTGCTCTTTCTGATAGGTGCTGTGGCGAGCGGCTGGCCCTGGGCAACGGTCGCGGGGCTGGCGCTAGCGTCGGTGTTTCTGGTGCTGCTCGATGTGTCGGCGGGGCTGCCCTTCCTGATGGCGGTGAAGCCGTCGGAGCGCACGGAGATGTCGGCGATCTATGCCAGTTTCCGCGATGTGTCGGGGATCATGACACCGGGGGCGGCGTGGCTGGTGCTGCTGGTGGCCCCTTTGCCGGGGATATTCGCATTGGCCGGTATGGGCCTTCTCGGCTGCTGGCATCTCGCGCGGCACCTGCATCCGAGGCTGGGGGCGGCGCGCGTTGCGGTGGTACCTGCCGCACCCCGCGATATTCCGCTTTCCCTGACGCGCGAAACCGGCTAAGACGCCGCTCATGATCACGAGCGCGACACATACTCCGACCCGACGCCGACGCACCCGCGCCTGACGTCCCGTCCCCTCGTGATCCCGGCGCGTCCGCGCCAAGCCCCCCCCAATAGATTGACTTGGCCCCGCCCTTGCGGCACTCAAAGGGCCTGTTTCTTACAAGGACCATGCCATGATCCCGTCGATCCTGCCGACCTACAACCGCGCGCCGCTCTCTTTCGTGAAGGGCGAGGGTGCCTGGCTGATCGAGGCCGACGGGCGCCGATTTCTCGATCTGGGCGCGGGGATCGCGGTCAATGCCATGGGGCACGCGCATCCCGATCTGGTCGCGGCGCTGACCGAGCAGGCGGGCAAGCTGTGGCATACCTCGAACCTCTACCAGATCCCGGCGCAGCAGGAGCTGGCCGACCGGCTGGTCGAGGCGACATTTGCCGACACGGTGTTTTTTACCAATTCCGGCACCGAATCCTGCGAGCTGGCGGTCAAGATGGCGCGCAAGTTCTTCTACGATGCAGGCCAGCCGGAGCGGACCGATATCATCGCCTTCGAGGGCGCGTTTCATGGCCGCTCCTCGGCGGGCATCGCCGCCGCTGGATCGGAGAAGATGACCAAGGGCTTCGGGCCGCTTTTGCCCGGGTTCAAGCATGTGCCCTGGGGCGACCACGAGGCGTTCCATGCCGCGATCGACGACAATACCGCCGCCATCCTGATCGAGCCGGTGCAGGGCGAGGGCGGTATCCGACCGTTGCCCGATCAATGCCTCAAGGGGCTGCGCGACCTCTGCGACGCGCGCGGCATCCTGCTCATCCTCGACGAGGTGCAATGCGGGGTGGGGCGCACCGGGCGGCTCTTTGCCCATGAATGGGCCGGCGTGACCCCGGATATCATGATGGTCGCCAAGGGCATCGGCGGGGGCTTCCCCTTGGGCGCGGTGCTGGCCACGGAGCGCGCTGCCTCGGGGATGGGCGCGGGCACGCATGGCTCCACCTATGGCGGCAACCCTCTGGGCTGTGCCGTTGGTTGTGCGGTAATGGCGCATGTCGCCACGCCCGAATTCCTCGCCGAGGTCAACCGCAAGGCGGGGCTGATGCGGCAACGTCTCGAGGGACTGGTGGCCGCACACCCGGATGTCTTTACCGGCGTGCGAGGCTCGGGCCTGATGCTGGGGCTGGCCTGCAAGGCGGTCAACACGGATGTGGTCAAGGCGGGCTATGACGCGCTGGTCGTCACCGTGCCCGCCGCCGACAACGTGATCCGCCTGCTGCCGCCGCTTACCATCACCGACGACGAGATCGCCGACGCGGTCGCCCGCCTCGACGCCGCCGCCGTCGCATTGGAAACCGCCTGATCTTCTTCCTGGCCGAAATACTCCGGGGGTGTGGGGGCTGGCCCCCGCATATACCTCGATTGCAAAAGCGAACGACGACATGACCCATTTTCTCGACATTCACAAAACCGACGCTGCCGACCTGCGGGCGATCATTGATCAGGCGCGCGACATGAAAGAGGCGCGCGGCGGGTGCCCGCGCGGCATGCCCGACGCCGAACAGCCGCTCGCCGGGCGCATGGTGGCGCTGATCTTCGAAAAGCCCTCGACGCGCACGCGGGTGTCGTTCGACGTCGGCGTGCGGCAGATGGGCGGGCAGACCATGGTGCTGTCGGGGGCCGACATGCAGCTTGGCCATGGCGAGACGATCGCCGACACCGCCCGCGTCATGAGCCGCTATGTCGATCTCATCATGATCCGCACCTTCGATGAATCGGTGCTTCTGGAAATGGCCGAGCATGCCGACGTGCCGGTCGTGAACGGGCTCACCGACCGCACCCATCCGTGCCAGATCATGGCCGATATCCTTACCTATGAGGAGCATCGCGGGCCGATCACCGGCCGACAGGTGGTGTGGTCGGGCGATGGCAACAACGTCTGCGCCTCGTTCCTGCATGCCGCGGCGCAGTTCGGGTTCGACCTGACCTTCACCGGCCCGATGCAGCTCGACCCCGAGCCTGAATTCATCGGGCTGGCGCGCAAGGCAGGGCGCAACGTGACCATCGAGCGCGACCCGGCGAAGGCGGTGGCGGGGGCCGATCTGGTGGTGACCGATACCTGGGTGTCGATGCACGACAGCCAATCCACAAAGGAACGTCGCCACAACATGTTGCGTCCCTACCAGGTCAATGCCGAGCTGATGGCGCAGGCGAAACCGGACGCGCTGTTCATGCATTGCCTGCCCGCACATCGCGGCGAGGAGGTGACATCGGAGGTCATGGACGGGCCCAACTCGGTGATCTTCGACGAGGCCGGGAACCGGCTGCACGCGCAGAAGGCGATCCTGCGGCACTGTCTCGGGGTGTGACGCGCGCGCTTGTGTTTTCTTGTTTCTGGGCATAGAGTTACGCCATTCCGTTGGCGGTGCCGGGGGGCGAATGGGCAAGGCGCAGATCGGCATATACGGGCTTGGCACGATGGGCAGCGCGCTGGCGCTCAACATCGCCGGACACGGCTTTGACGTGGCGGTGACCAATCGCGAGGCCGAGTGGATCGCGCCCTTCACCGACGCGGCGGGCGCGTTGGCGGCGCGGCTGCATCCCCATGAAAACCTTGCCGATTTCGTGGCCGCGCTGGAGCGTCCCCGCGTCGTCCTCTTCATGATCCCCTCGGGTGCGCCGATGGATGCGATGCTGGCCGAGATCGCGCCGCTGCTGGCACCCGGCGACATCGTGATCGACGCTGGCAACGCCGATTTCCACGACACGAGGAGGCGGGCGCAGGACCTGTCGGTATCGCGTCGGTATTACGTCGGTCTCGGTGTCTCGGGCGGCGAGGCGGGCGCGCGGCACGGTCCGTCGATGATGGTGGGCGGCCCGTCCGAGGCATGGGCGCGGATCGCGCCCGTCCTGACCGCCATAGCGGCGCGCCACGAGGGCAGCCCCTGTGTGGCGCATCTGGGCCCCGATGGCGCCGGGCATTTCGTCAAGACCGTGCATAACGGCATCGAGTATGCCGACATGCAGATCATCGCGGAAATCTATGGGCTCTTGCGCGGCGGCGCGGCGCTGTCGCCGCCGGAGATCGGCGCGCTGTTCGCGGAGTGGAACGCCGGGCCGCTGCGCTCTTTCCTCGTGGAGGTCACCGCCGAGGTGCTGGCCGCGCGCGACCCCGAGACCGGGCACCCGGTGGTCGATGTCATCAAGGACACGGCGGCGCAGAAGGGCACCGGGCGCCGGACGGTGATCGAGGCCCTGCGGCTGGGACAGTCGGCGAGCGCGATCGAGGCGGCGGTGGGCGCGCGGAGCTGGTCCTCGGAAAAGGAGGTGCGGCAGGCCGCCGAGGCGGTGCTGGGCGGGGCCGTTGGCGCGATCCGGGCCACGCCGGAGACGCTTGCCGAGGCGTTCCTGGCCGCCCGCCTGCTGGCCTATGCGCAGGGGTTCCGGGTGATCGCGGCGGCGTCGGAGGCGTATGGCTGGGCGCTGGATCCCGAGGTGATCGCGCGGATATGGCGGGCGGGCTGCATCATACGGGCCGATGTGCTCGACGATATCGCCGATGCCTTTGCGAGCGGCGCGCCGGAGGGCGAACTGATCCTCGCGCCCGGCTTTGCCGAGCGGCTGGTGCGGCATCTGCCGGCACTGCGGCAGGTGGTGGCCGAGGCGGTCCACGCGGGCCACCCGGTGCCCGCGCTGTCGGCGGCTCTGGCATGGTATGACACGATGCGCCACGGGCACGGCACCGCCGGGCTGATACAGGCGCAGCGCGACCGGTTCGGGCATCACGGGTTCGAGCGGCTGGGGCGGGCGGGGCGCCATCACGGGCCGTGGCGGGGATGACGCGGGTGGATGCAGCCCTGCCCGAATACCGTGCAGGACAAAAAAAGGCCGAGCACTAAGCTCGGCCAAAGTCCAACAGGGAGGTATGAGGGTAACAGGCTGTCGCCAGGCACCGTCATGCTTGGCACATAATGACGGCATCCCGCCCGATCAAGACCAATAATGCCGCAGGTGCAGCATGGCCGGTATGATAAAATTGCATATCTGGTCGATGATCTGCCTGCCGACTGTGCGACGTGATCGAAATCCGATCACGCGGAGGCCGCAGCGCCCGCCCGCGCGGGGGATCACTCGCGCAGGCTGCGGCGATAGGCGACGATTTCCTGCTGCACGAAATCGCGGAACGCCGAGACGCGCTTGGACTGGCGCAACTCCTCGGGGTAGGCGAGGAACACCGGCACCACGGTCGAGGCGAAATCGGGCAACACGCGCACGAGCTGCGGGAAATCGTGGATCAGGTAATCGGGCAGCACGCCGATCCCGAGACCGTGGAGCACGCCCTGAAGCACGCCGAAATAGTTGTTCACCGTCAGCAGCGACGAGATGTCGTTGGTCATCAGCTCGTTGACCAGCGTGGCGGCGGCCCCGACCTGCGCGGAGCGCGGATTCTGGCAGATCAGACGGTGACCGGACAGCGCCGCCGGGCTTTCGGGCATGCCGCGCGCCGCGACATAGCCTTCCGAGGCGTAGAGGCACATGTGCACCGTCATCAGCCGCTTGCGGATCAGGTCGGCCTGGCTTGGTTCCTTCATGCGGATGGCGATATCGGCCTCGCGCATCGGCAGGTCGAGCACGCGCTCCTCGAGCATCAGGTCGATCTTGAGATCGGGGTATTTCTCGTAGAGCTTGGGCAGGCGCGGGGCGAGCCACAGCGTGCCGAAGCCGGTGGTGGTGGTCACGCGCAATTCGCCGAACACCTCTTCCTCGCTGTCGCGGATGCGCGCGGTCGCGGCCTCGAGCCGCTTCATCATGGCGCGGGTGGCGTCGAACAGCAATTCGCCCTGTTCGGTGAGAATCAGCCCCCGCGCGTGGCGGTGGAACAGCGTTGCGGAGAGCGAGTCCTCCAGCGAGCGCACCTGGCGCGAGACCGCCGACTGGGACAGGTGCAGCATGTCACCGGCATGGGTGAGGCTCCCGGCATCGGCCACCGCGTGAAATATTCTGAGCTTGTCCCAGTCCATTGCGCCCAATTCCGAAAAGTATCAGCACTCGTGACGTAATAGCAGAAAATCCCGATACGGCGATAGCAAGAGCACGATCATTTTACGAAATTCCGCTTTATAGGTCACAAATTATGACCTATTATTATCCTATGTTGAGACTTAACTCTCAAAAGGGAGGCGCGACATGACTGTGCAGAAGGTATCGCTTGAGGACCGCTTCGATCTGGAGACATCGCCGGTCCTGCTCAACGGCACGCAGGCGCTGGTGCGGCTGATGCTGATGCAGAAGGCGCGCGACCGCGCGGCGGGGCTGAACACTGCCGGGTATGTCACCGGCTATCGCGGTTCGCCGCTGGGCGCGGTGGACATGCAGATGACCCGCGCCGAGAAGGTGCTGCGCGGCGCCGACATCCGCTTTCAGGCCGGGCTCAACGAGGATCTCGCCGCCACCGCGCTGTGGGGCACGCAGCAGGCGGAATTGCGCGGCGAGGGGAAATACGACGGGGTGTTTGGCCTGTGGTACGGCAAGGGCCCCGGCGTGGACCGCTCGGGCGACGTGATGCGCCATGCCAACATGGCGGGGACCTCCGCGCATGGCGGTGTGCTGATGGCGATGGGCGACGACCATACCGGCGAATCCTCGACCGTGCTGCATCAGAGCGAATGGGCGCTGGTGGATGCCTATATGCCGGTGGTCAGCCCCGCGGGCGTGCAGGAAATCATCGATTACGGCCTCTATGGCTATGCGCTGAGCCGGTTTGCCGGGGTCTGGGTGGGCCTCAAGACCATGAAGGACACGGTCGAGGCGACGGCGGTGGTCGATGGCCGCCCCGACCGGGTGCAGTTGGTGACGCCGGAGTTTCCGATGCCCGAGGGCGGGCTGAACATCCGGCTGATCGACACGCCGCATGCGCAAGAGGCGAGGATGATCGACTACAAGCGCTTTGCCGCCGAGGCGTTTTCCCGCGCCAATGGCATGGACAAGCGGATGTGGGGCAAGCCGGGTGCCAGGATAGGTTTTGTCGCGGCGGGCAAGAACTGGCTCGATCTGGTGCATGCGCTGGAATTGCTGGGGATTGATGCGGACGAGGCCGAGCGGCTGGGCATCACCACCTACAAGGTGGGGCAGGTGTTTCCGCTGGATATGCAGGGGTTTCACGACTGGGCCGAGGGGCTCGACCTGATCGTGGTGGTCGAGGAAAAGCGCAAGCTGATCGAGGTGCAGATCAAGGAGGCGATATTCGACGACCGGCGCGGGCGGCGCGTCTATGGCTGGTACAAGGGCGGCGCGGGCGGCATGCACCGCGACGAACTGTTCCCGACGACCGGCGCGCTCGATCCGATCTGGATCGCCGAGAAACTGGGCGACATCCTGATCGAGGAGGGGCGCGGCACCGACCGGGTCAAGGCGGGGCTGGCATCGCTGAGCGAGGCGCGCGCCGGCGACAATGCCGAGGAGATCGCGACGCGGCTGCCGTATTTCTGCGCCGGGTGTCCGCATAATTCGTCAACGAAGCTGCCCGAGGGCAGCCGCGCCTATGCCGGGATCGGCTGTCACTACATGGTGCAGTGGATGGACCGCGAGACGACGGGCTTTACCCATATGGGCGGCGAGGGGGCGAACTGGATCGGGGAGGCGCCGTTTTCGACGCGGGGCCACGTTTTCCAGAACCTCGGCGACGGCACCTATAACCATTCCGGGGTGCAGGCGATTCGCGCGGCGCTCGCCGCTGGCACGACGATGACCTACAAGATCCTCTACAACGACGCGGTGGCGATGACCGGCGGGCAGGGCAACGATGGCGGGCTCGACGCGCCGCAGATCGCCGCAGAGTTGCGCGCGATGGGGGTCAGGCATCTGGCGGTCGTTTATGACGACAAGGAGGATGTTGATCCCAAGGCGTTCCCGCAGGATATCGAATTCGCGGAACGATCCGATCTGATGGCCGTGCAGGAGCGGCTGGCAAAGGTCGAGGGGGTGAGCGTCATCCTCTACATCCAGACCTGCGCCGCCGAGAAGCGCCGCCGCCGCAAGCGCGGCAATTTCCCCGACCCGGACCGGCGCGTGTTCATCAACACCGATGTGTGCGAGGGTTGCGGCGATTGCGGGGCGCAGTCGAACTGCGTGGCGATCGTGCCGGTCGAGACCGAACTGGGGCGCAAGCGGGCCATCGACCAGTCGAGTTGCAACAAGGATTTCTCGTGCCTCAAGGGCTTCTGTCCCTCGTTCGTCACGCTGGAAGGGGCAAAGCCGCGCAAGGAGAGCACCGCCGATCTGAGTCTGCCCGAGATGCCCGCCCCCACGCTGCCCGCAATCGACGGCACGCATAACGTCGTCATCACCGGCGTGGGCGGCACCGGGGTCGTCACCGTCGGCGCGATCCTCGCGCAGGCGGCGCAGATCGACGGCAAGGGCGCGGGCATGATGGAGATGGCGGGCCTCGCGCAAAAGGGGGGTGCCGTGCATATCCATTGCCGCATCGCCGAGACGCCGGGCGATATCAGCGCCATCCGCGTGGCCACTGGCGAGGCGCACGCGCTCATCGGGGGCGATCTGGTGGTGAGTGCCGGGGCCAAGACGCTGGGCCTGACGCGCCCGGGGCGCACCGGCGCGGTGGTCAACAGCCACGAGATCGTGACCGGCGATTTCACCCGGCAGCCCGAGTTCCGCCTGCCTGCCGACCGGCTGCGACTGTCGCTGGAGGCGCGGCTGCGCGATGATGTGCAGCTCTTCGACGCCACGGATCTGGCCAAGGCGGCGATGGGCGATTCGATCTATTCCAACATGATGGTGTTCGGTGCGGCGTGGCAGCGCGGGCTGATCCCGCTGAGCCATGAGGCCATCGCCGAGGCGATCCGCCTCAACGGCGCGGCTGTGGAGGCCAACCTGCGCGCCTTCGAGGTGGGCCGCTGGGCGGCGCATGACCCGGCGGCGGCGGCGCGGCTGGTGACGCCCTCGGTGGTGGAGAAGCCCCGCAGCCTGGAGGAAAAGATTGCCTATCGCGCCGATCACCTGACCGCCTATCAGGGCAAGCGGCTGGCGAAACGCTACCGCAAGCTGGTGGACGGGATCGCCGACGACGGCGTGAAAGAGGCCGTCGCAAAGGGCTATCACAAGCTGCTGTCCTACAAGGACGAGTACGAGGTCGCGCGGCTGCACCTGGAGACGGCTACGAGGGCGCGCGCCGAGTTCGGCGGCGATTTCAGGATGAAGGTGCACCTCGCGCCGCCGATCATGGCGAAAACCGGCCCCGACGGGCGCCCGCAAAAGCGCGAGTTCGGGCCGTGGATTCTGCGCGCGTTCCGCGTGCTGGCCCCGTTGAAGCGGCTTCGCGGCACGCAGCTCGATCCGTTCGGACACAGCGCGGAGCGGAAGATGGAGCGCGCCCTCATCCGGCAGTACGAGGCCGACATGGCGGAGGTGCTGCCCAGGCTCGACGCGGACACCCGCGACGCGATCATCGCGCTGGCGGAGTTGCCGCTGTCGATCCGCGGTTTCGGCCCGGTGAAGGCGGCCAACGCCGCCAAGGCCGAAAAGCGGCGCGAGGAGGTGCTGGCCGCGATCCGCGCGGGCGGCGGCGATCTGGCGCGGGCGGCGGAGTGAGCGTCATGAAACCGTCATGTGATCTGGTCATGACCGTCGCGTAAACGTAGCCCACGCGCGACTCAGATCAGGACACCGCCATGCGCCCCGACCGCCACATCGCCCGCGACATCAGCTATGCCTATTCGGCCCAGACCAAGGGCGGGCGCGCGATGATCCGCACGATGGAGAACCTGACCGGCCGGATCGGGCTGATCAAGCGGGCGGCAGGCTACGAGCGCGAGGTCCTGCAGGGGCGCGATTTCTGGGAGGTGATCGTCGAGCGCTACGGGCTCAGCCTCGACATCATCGGCGGCAGTCTGGACGCTATCCCGCGCGAGGGGCCGTTGATCCTGATCGCCAATCACCCCTACGGCATCCTCGACGGGCTGATGATGGGGCATATCCTGCGGCGCACGCGCGGCGATTTCCGCATCCTCGCGCACAAGGTGTTTCGCAAGGCCGCCGATCTCGACCGCATGATCCTGCCGGTCAGCTTTGACGAGACGCGCGAGGCGGTGGCGCTCAACCTCGAAACGCGCAGGACCGCGCTGTCGTATCTGGGGCAGGGCGGGGCCATCGGCATCTTTCCCGGCGGCACGGTCAGCACCTCGGCGAAGCCGTTCTCGCGCCCGCTCGATCCGGGCTGGCGCGGCTTTACCGCGCGGATGATCGCCAAGAGCGCGGCGACGGTGGTGCCGGTTTATTTCGACGGTCACACAAGCCGCCTGTTCCAGTTGGCGAGCCACTTGCATTCCACGCTGCGGATGGGCCTGCTGATCAAGGAATTCAAGGCGCGGGTGGACAGCCCGGTGCGCGTGGTGATCGGTGCGCCCGTCCCGCGCCCCGAGCTTGACCGGTACGCGGGCGACACCAAATCGCTCATGGCGTTCCTGCGCCAAAGGACGTATGAGTTGTCGCCGGACCCGGTCGCGGCCTCCGAGATCGGGTTCGAATTCGACTGATTTTGCGGGTGGCCTCATGGCGGTAGGGATTTTCGACAGCGGGCTGGGTGGCCTGACGGTCTGGGACGCGGTGCACAAGCGCCTGCCCGAGGTGCCGCTGGTCTATCTCGGTGACAACGCGCATACGCCCTACGGGGTGCGCGATGCCGACGACATCTATGACCTGACCAAGTCCGGCGTGGCGCGGCTGTTCGATGCGGGCTGCGATCTGGTGATCCTGGCGTGTAACACCGCGTCCGCCGCCGCCCTTCGGCGGATGCAGGAACGTTGGGTGCCGCAGGGCAAGCGGGTGCTGGGCGTGTTTGTCCCGCTGATCGAGGCGCTGACCGAGCGGCAATGGGGCGACAACTCGCCGCCCCGCGAGGTGGCGGTCAGCAACGTGGCGCTATTTGCCACGCCCGCCACGGTGGCGAGCCGCGCGTTCCAGCGCGAACTGGCGTTTCGCGCCATCGGCGTGGATGTCGAGGCGCAGGCCTGCGGCGGCGTGGTCGATGCCATCGAGGAGGGCGACATGATCCTCGCCGAGGCGCTGGTGCGGTCCCATGTGGACGCGCTGAAACGCAAGATGCCGCACCCGCAGGCGGCGGTTCTGGGCTGCACGCATTACCCGCTGGTCGAGGAGGTGTTTCGCGAGGCCCTTGGCCCCGATGTGTCGGTCTATTCGCAGCCCGCGCTGGTGGCGGCGAGCCTCGCCGATTACCTCGGGCGCCACCCCGGCAAGCTGGGATCGGGGGAGGAGGCGATGTTTCTCACCACGGGCGATCCCAAGCGGGTGTCGAGCCGCGCGACGCAGTTCCTGCGACGAGAGATCGCGTTCCGGCCCGCCTGATCCCTGACTGACCATCCTCTGCGAGGACACTTCCATGACCTACAAGATCGCCATCCTCGGCGCGTCCGGCTATACCGGGGCCGAGCTTGTCCGGCTCATCGCCACCCACCCCGGGATCGAGATCGCAGCGCTTGCCGCCAACTCCAAGGCGGGGCAGGCGATGGGGGCTGTGTTCCCCCATCTGCGTCATCTCGACCTGCCCGATCTGGTGACGATCGGGGAGATCGATTTCACCGGCATCGACCTGTGTTTCTGCGCGCTGCCGCACAAGACCAGCCAGGAGGTGATCGCCGGGCTGCCGCGCGATCTGCGGATAGTGGACCTCTCTGCCGATTTCCGGCTGCGCGACCCGGCGGATTACGAGAAATGGTACGGCAACGCCCATGCCGCGCCCGGGTTGCAGAACGAGGCGGTCTATGGGCTGACGGAGTTCTACCGCGACGAGATCGCCGCCGCGCGGCTGGTGGCCGGGACGGGGTGCAACGCCGCCACCGGCCAATACATGCTGCGGCCGCTGATCGCGGCGGGGGTCATTGATCTCGACGAGATCATCCTCGATCTGAAATGCGGGGTGTCGGGGGCGGGGCGGAGCCTCAAAGAGAACCTGCTCCATGCCGAGTTGAGCGAGGGCTACCACGCCTACGCGGTGGGGGGCACGCACCGGCACCTGGGCGAGTTCGACCAGGAATTCTCGGCGCTTGCCGGACGGCCCGTGCAGGTGCAGTTCACGCCGCACCTGATCCCGGCGAATCGCGGCATCCTCGCCACCGGTTATGTGCGGGGCGAGGCGGGGGCGATCCACGAGGCGCTTGCCGCCGCCTATGACGGCGAGCCGTTCATCGAGGTGCTGCCGATGGGCGATGCCCCGAGTACGCGCCATGTGCGGGGCAGCAATTTCTGCCATGTCGGCGTGGTGCCCGACCGGCGCGCGGGCCGGACCATCGTTATCGCCGCGCTCGATAACCTGACAAAAGGTAGCAGCGGGCAGGCATTGCAAAACGCCAACCTGATGTTATCTCTGCCGGAGACAACCGGCCTGATGCTGGCCCCGGTCTTTCCCTGACGCGGGCCCTGAACGCGGACGCTGCCCATGAAAACCCTCAAGAAGAAACGCCGAGTGCAGGTCATCGCCATCGCCGCCGTGGCGTTGATCGCGGCCACCGCGCTCATCGGCTACGGCATGCGCGACGGCATCAACTTCTTCCGCTCGCCCAGCCAGGTCGCCGCCGAGCCGCCCGCGCCGACGGAGGTGTTCCGCATCGGCGGGCTGGTCGAGGCGGGAAGCATCCGGCGCGGCGAGGGCGAAACCGTGCGCTTTACCGTTACCGATGGCGGCGCGTCGGTGCCGGTCACGTTTACCGGCATCCTGCCCGATCTCTTTGCCGAGAATCAGGGCATGGTCGGTACCGGCTCGTTGCGCGATGGCGTCTTTGAAGCCTCTGAAATCCTCGCCAAGCACGACGAGGATTACATGCCCAAGGAGGTCGTGGACGCGCTCAAGGAGCAGGGCGTCTATCAGGAGCCGGGCGGAAGCTAGAGCATGTTGCTCAAAAGTGGGAACCGGTTTTGAGCTCCTCGAACATGCGAAATGAAACAGTTTGAGCGTGACGCGTGAATGCGCATGAACACGACACGTTCTAGGGCCGTCGGTGTCGGTTTTCGAGTATTTTTGCCAAGAAGAAGCCACGCCGAGGCGTCGGCGCGCGCTGCGTCAGGCGCGCGTTAACCTGTCTGCAACGATCCTCTCGCCCGTGTTTCACAGCGCGGGGCGGACAGGCGGATGCGGAGTGTCGAGCGGATAGCTGAAGAGATCGTCGCGCGCGAGGGCGGCTTCGTCAACGACCCGGACGATCCGGGCGGGGCCACGAATTTCGGGGTGACGATCCACACGCTGCGGCGTCTGGGGCTCGACCTTGACGGCGATGGCGATGTGGACGTGGCCGACGTGCGGCGGGTGACACGCGCGCAGGCGGTCGATCTCTTTATCGAGCATTATTACCACCGCCCCGGCATCGCGCGGTTGCCGGAGGCGTTGCGTGCGAGCGTGTTCGACATGCAGGTGAACGCCGGGGCCAATGCCGTGCGAATCCTGCAGCGCCTGTTGCGCGAGATGGGGCAGGCGGTGGCGGTGGACGGGGTGATCGGGCCAAAGACACTGGCCGCGGCGGAAGCCGCCGCGCGCGACGCCCCCGACCACATCGCCGACGCCTACGGGATCGCGCGGCGCGGCTATTATTTCCGGCTGGCCGATGCGCGCCCCGCGCTGCGCAAGTTCGCGCGCAGCCGCGCGGGCGGCAAGGGCGGGTGGATCCGGCGCGCGGAAGAGTTCATCGCGCCGCGCTATCGTCTGAGCGACGCGGAATTTCAAGGGAGGGTGGTGCAATGGTAGGCGATATCCTGCGGGCGCTGTTCGGCGGTGGCGGCAACGTGGTCGCCGAGACGGCGGAGGTGTTTCGCGTCAATGCCGAGGCCGCCGATGCCCGCGCGGCCGGGATGCAGCGCGCCGCGCTCGATCAGATGGCGGCGGAGTTCGGCACCGGGCAGCGGGGCGTCTTTGACCGGGTGGTCGACGGGCTCAACCGCCTGCCGCGCCCGGCGATGGCGCTGGGCACGCTGGGTTTGCTCGGTTCGGCGATGGTCGACCCATTGTGGTTCGGCGAGCGGATGGCGGGGCTGGCGCTGGTGCCCGAACCGCTGTGGTGGCTGCTGGGCGCGATCGTGAGCTTCTATTTCGGGGCGCGCCATCAGGCCAAGGGGCAGGCGTTTCAGCGCGGGCTGGCCGAGACGCTGGCGCGCGCGCCGCAGGTGCTGGCCACCGTCGAGGGGCTGCGCGCGCTGCGCCACGACAGCCCCGGTGCCGCCGATCCCGGCCCGGATGCGCGCGCCACGCTGGCGGCCACCGCCCCCGCTGACAACCCGGCGCTGGCCGAGTGGCGCGCCGGACGCTGAGCCGGGCCGCGACAATGTGATCCGCGATTCCCGCCGATTGCGATTGGACGGGGCACGCTGAGCGCATATACTCCTGTGCATGATTATCGAGCTCGGTCACTTCGCCCTCATCCTCGCCCTTTTCGTCGCCTGTCTTCAGGCGGCGATTCCGCTTGTCGGCGCGCACCGGCGATGGCCCGGATGGATGGCGGTGGCCGAGCCCGCCGCCATCGCGCAGTTCCTGCTGATCGCGGCGTCATTCGCCGCGCTCACCTATGCCTTTGTCACCTCGGATTTCTCGGTGCGGCTGGTGGTGCTCAACAGCCATACCGACAAGCCGCTGCTCTACAAGATCACCGGCGTCTGGGGCAATCACGAGGGCTCGATGCTGCTGTGGGTGATGATCGTGGCCCTTTTCGGCGCCGCAGTGGCGTGGTTCGGCGACAACCTGCCGCCGACCCTCAAGGCGCGGGTGCTGGCCGTGCAGGCGATGATCGGGGTGGCGTTCCTCGCCTTCGTGCTGTTCACCTCCAACCCGTTCCTGCGCATGGGCGTGCCGCCGTTCAACGGGCAGGACCTCAACCCGCTGTTGCAGGACCCCGGCCTCGCCTTTCATCCGCCGTTCCTCTACCTCGGGTATGTGGGTCTCTCGATGACCTTCTCCTTTGCCGTGGCGGCGCTGATCGAGGGGCGCGTGGATGCCGCCTGGGGCCGCTGGGTGCGGCCCTGGACGCTGGCGGCCTGGGTGTTTCTCACCATCGGGATCGGGCTTGGCTCCTGGTGGGCCTATTACGAGCTGGGCTGGGGCGGCTTCTGGTTCTGGGACCCGGTCGAGAACGCGAGTTTCATGCCGTGGCTGATCGCCGCCGCACTCTTGCACTCGGCCATCGTGGTGGAAAAGCGCGAGGCGCTCAAGAGCTGGACCATATTGCTGGCGATCATCGCGTTCGGCTTCTCGATGGTGGGGGCGTTCATCACCCGCTCGGGTGTGCTGACGAGCGTGCATGCCTTTGCCACCGACCCTGAGCGCGGGGTGTTCCTGCTGGCCATCCTCGCGGTGTTCATGATGGGGGCGCTGACGCTCTTTGCCGCGCGGGCGGGGGTGATGCAGGCCAAGGGCGTGTTTGGCGTGGTCAGTCGCGAATCGGCGCTGGTGCTCAACAATATCCTGCTCGCGGTCGCGGCGTTCGTGGTGTTCTTTGGCACGCTGTGGCCGCTGGTGGCGGAGATGGCGTTCGACCGCAAGCTGTCGGTGGGCGCGCCGTTCTTCAACGCGGCCTTCACGCCGTTCATGGTGGCGCTGGGGCTGGTGCTGCCGGTGGGGGCGATGCTGTCGTGGAAGCGCGCCCGCGCGCGCCGGGTGCTGCGGGCGCTGGCCCCGGCCTTTGTGCTGGCGGTGGCGGTTGGCGCGCTGGCCTGGGCGATGCAGTCAGGGCGCTCGGCGCTGGGGCCGGTGGGCATGTTTCTCGCGGCGTGGCTCGTCTCGGGGGCGGCGGTGGATCTGTGGTCGCGCACCGGGCGGGGCGCGGGGCGGCTTGCCCGGCTCACCCGCCTGCCGCGGGCCGACTGGGGCAAGTCGGTGGCGCATGCCGGGTTCGGCGTGACCATCGCGGGCATTTCAGCGATGCTGGCGTGGCAGGCCGAGGATATCCGCGTGATGCAGGAGGGCGACACGCTGGAGCTGTCGGGCTATACGCTGCGCCTGGACGAGGTGCATCGCGAGCAGGGGCCGAACTACGTCGCGACCGTCGCCACGCTGACCCTGGGGCAGGATGGTCGCGAGATCGGCACGATGCGGCCCGAGAAGCGGGTCTATCCGGTGGCGCAGATGCCGACCACCGAAGCCGCGCTCGACAACGGTTTTCTGCGTGACATCTATGTTGCCATCGGCGACCCGCAGGACGGCGGCGGCTGGGCGGTGCGCAGCTATTACAAGCCGCTGGCGAACTGGATCTGGGGGGGCGCGATCCTGATGGCGCTGGGCGGCTTCATCTCGCTGAGCGACCGGCGTTTCCGCGTGGCGGCGGGGGCGCGCAAGGTGCCGCAGGGGGTGCCGGCGGAATGAGACGGCTGGTCCTTGTCCTGTGCGTGCTCGCGGCGCCTGCCCTTGCGGTGCAGCCCGACGAGGTGCTCGACGATCCCGCCCTCGAAGAGCGCGCGCGCGACATCTCTGCCGGGTTGCGCTGTCTGGTGTGCCGCAACGAGAGCATCGACGAGTCCAACGCCGAGCTGGCGCGCGACCTGCGCCTGCTGGTGCGCGAGCGGCTGGTGGCGGGTGACAGCAACGAGGAGGCCGTCGACTATATCGTCGATCGCTACGGCGAATACGTGCTCCTCAACCCGACCGCCGAGGGCGCGAACCTGCTGCTTTGGCTCGCCGGGCCGCTGATGCTGGGCGCGGGGCTGGTGATGGGGGGGCTCTACCTGCGGCGCCGGTCGAAAGAGGCCGAGCCCGCGACCGACCGGCTCAGCGCCGACGAGGAGGCGCGGCTGCGCGAAATTCTGCGGGAATGACGCGCCGTCCCCCTTGGCCCCGTCGCCTGCCTGGGCTTTGATGGGGCCACACGGACGCAGGAGGCGCCACCATGAAGCAGTACGAGACCCTCACGCTCGACATCGCCGATGACGTGGCCACGCTGCGCCTCGACCGGCCCGAGCGCATGAACGCTCTCAACATCGCGATGCGCGCCGAGATCACCGATGCCGTCACCCATGCGGGCCGCGAGGCGCGGGTGGTGGTGCTTACCGGCAACGGCCGCGCGTTCTGTTCCGGGCAGGACCTTGGCGACGGGGGCAACGCCGCCACGCTCGATCTGGAGCGGGTGCTGCGCGAGGAATACGTGCCGATGCTGCGCGCGATCACCGATTGCCCGGTGCCGACGATCAGCGCGGTCGGCGGCCCGGCAGCGGGGGCGGGGGCCAACCTTGCGCTGGCGGCGGACGTGGTCATCGCCGCCGAGAGCGCCTATTTCCTGCAGGCGTTCACCCGGATCGGGCTGGTGCCGGATGCGGGCGGGACATGGGCGCTGCCCCGGCAGATGGGGCTGGCCAAGGCGATGGGCGCCGCTCTTTTTGCCGAGCCGATCAGCGCAAGCCAGGCGAGCGACTGGGGCATGATCTGGGAATGCGTGGCCGACGACGGTTTCGAGGCGCACTGGCAGGCGCGCGCCGCGCATCTGGCCAAGGGCCCGACGCAAGCCTACCGCGCGGTCAAGGAGGCGATCCGGGGGTCGTGGGACAATACGCTCGAGGCGCAGCTCGACCTTGAGGCGCGGCTGCAGGGCGCATGCGGGCAAAGCCGCGATTTCCAGGAGGGCGTTCTGGCCTTCCTGGAAAAGCGCAGCGCCCGGTTCGAAGGGCGCTGAGGGGGCGGGCGCTTGTGGCCTGTGGCTGACATTTGCCATCCACCCCGCGCGGGTCATCACCGGATGGGGCAATGTCCGCTCAAGGCCAACCCTTCTCTTGGCGGGCGCGCTGGTCAGGGCGCCCCCGCCGGAACGTGGTATCAGTTCTCCGCACCGTGTTCGGGCTTGCGGTCGAGGTCCACGGGCACCTCGATTCCGATCTCGCCTGCCTGCTCGAAGGTGAGGGTGAGCGGGATGGTCTTGCCCGGCTCGAACGGCTCGGTCAGGCCCATCATCATGATGTGATTGCCGCCGCGTTCGAGGAAAAAGGTCTCTCCCGCCGGGATGGCGAAGCCGTCCTCGACATGGATCATCTTCATCACGCCGCCCTCCTCGCGGTGGGTGTGAAGCTGCACCATCTTGGCGGCGGGCGAGGCGACGCCGATCAGCCGGTCGGCGCGGCCGCCGGTGTTGTGGATCATCATGAAGGCCGCGCCGGTCTTGGCCATCGGGCTGGCGCTGCGGGCATACTGGTCGTAAATCTCGATACTCTGCGCGAAGGCGGGCGCGGCAAGGGCGAGGGCGGCAAGCGCCGTCAGGACGGTTGATTTGAGGGACATGGTGTCGCTCCTGTCTGGTCTGGTTACGGGAAGTCGGAAACTCGGACCGGGAGCGGTGGCGCGCGCGCCAGCATCGCCGGGCGCGCGGGCGCGGCGGCGTGGCCTGAACCGGTGCAGGGCGCGCGCGCGGCGGCACGGGCAGCGCGCGGCGCGGGCAGCGGATCGCGCGGGGCGGTGGCGTGCAGGGCCAACAGGCAATCGGGGCAGACATGCGGCGGGGATACGGGCTGTCCGTCCGCATCGACGGCCACCCGCTGCACCCCCTCGCCGGTGCAGATCACCGCCACGGCCGCCGGGCCCGGCGCGCCGCGCGCCACCGCGAGGGTGACGCTGGTCAGCGCCAAGAACAGGCACAGGGCGATGGTGGTTATGCCGCGCAGGATGGTCATCGTCCGCCTGTATAGGCGGGCCGGGCCGCGCGCGACAAGCGACAAAAGGAAACAGCCCCGCCGCGGGGCGCGCGACGGGGCCGTGATTCCGTGCATCGTGGCGCGATCAGGCGGTGGCGGCCTGCGCGCGGGCGATCTCTTTCTTGACCTTCAGCGCGGCGGCGGACAGTTCCTCGTCCTTTGCCTTGGCGAGAAAGGCGTCGAGCCCGCCTCGGTGATCGACGCTGCGCAGCGCGTGCGCCGAGATGCGCAGCTTGATGCCGCGGTTCAGCGTTTCGGATTGCAGCGTCACGTCGTTGAGGTTCGGCAGATACCGACGCTTGGTCTTGTTGTTGGCGTGGCTCGAGTTGTTGCCGACCATCGGGCCTTTTCCAGTCAGTTCGCAGCGGCGCGACATGGGATCATCCTCGTCTCTGGGTGAGGGCGCATCGCGGCCCCGTCTCAATACCAACGGGCACCGCCACAGGCAGCGCCCCGAATTCCGTCAGCGGTCTTTAGGCGTAAAGCCTGGGAGCGTCAAGACCGTCGCGCGCGAAAACGCGCGTTGCATCATGTTCGCGCAGGGGTAGGATCGACAGGACACCAAGGGAGCGTCTCATGGAGATCATCAGGACCGACACGCGCGCAAGCCGCCCCGCCGACCCGGCCTGGTTCACGGGGCCGGTCTGGCAGGAGCCGGTGATCGGCGAGGGTGCGGAGACGGATATCCGCGCGCTGCGCGTCACCTTCGCGCCGGGTGCGCGCACCGCGTGGCACACCCATCCGCGCGGGCAGACGCTGCACGTATTGTCGGGCGTGGGGCGGATCGCCACGCGTGGCGGCGCGGTCGCGGTGATCCGCGAAGGCGACACGGTCTGGATTCCGCCGGGGGAGGAGCACTGGCACGGGGCCGCCCCGGACCGGATGATGTGCCACCTCGCCATCCAGGAATCGGTGGACGGGCGCGCGGCGGACTGGCTCGAACATGTGAGTGACGCGGATTACGGCGGCTGAGGTGGGATACTGGTCTGGAAGGGACGTTCGCCTCCTGCCTCGCGCGGCCCCTCAAGCGTTGTGCTCAACGTCACCTTCAGGGCATTCCTCGCCTCATACCCGGTGATACGGGCTGCCTGCGAGGATCGCGGCGGCGCGGTAGAGCTGTTCGGTGAGCATCACCCGGGCGAGCATATGCGGCCAGACCATGCGTCCGAAGGACAGCGCGGCATCGGCCCGAGCGCGCAGGGCCGGGGCGAGCCCATCGGCACCGCCGATGAGGAAGGCCACGTCGCCGCGCCCGGAATCGCGCCATCCGGCGAGCCACTCGGCAAAGGCAGGAGAGCCCATGACCTGCCCGCGTTCGTCGAGCGCCACCACCATCGCGCCGCGGGGGATCGCCCGCTCCAAGAGGGCGGCCTCGGCCTCCATGCCGCCGCCCTTGCGGTCCTCGACCTCGTGCATGTCGAGCGGCCCGAGCCCGAGGCCGCGCCCGGTCCGGTCGAATCGGGTGGTGTAATCGTCGATCAATGCGCGTTCCGGGCCGGTGCGCAACCGGCCCACCGCGCAGACATGCACGCGCATTCAGCCCCGAATTTTTGCCTGCCCGGCGGGCTGCCACATCTTTTCGAGCTGGTAGAACTCGCGCACCTCGGGACGGAAAACGTGAACGATCACGTCGCCGGTGTCGATCAGCACCCAGTCGCCGGTGTCGCGGCCCTCGGTACGGGACGCCACGCCGTGCTCGTGTTTGAGCCGGTCCACCAGTTTCTCGGAGATCGCCGCGACCTGACGCGAGGACCGGCCCGAGGCGATCACCATGTAATCGCCCATCGCCGTCTTGCCGCGCAGGTCGATCTGCACGACGTCTTCGGCCTTGTCATCGTCGAGAGACTTGAGGATGGCGGCAAGCTGCGTTTCGCTATCGGCCACATGCGGCGGCGTCATATGGGCCGCCGGGGAATCAGCGGCAGGGGCCGCGTGAGACATGAGAGACAGGACATCGTCCTCCTTGGCTGCGCACCGCTACGCCCCGGTGCCGGGCCTAAGTTCAAGGTAGCAAGAGAATTGCCACTTTTCAATGAAACGCGGAGAGGTGCGGGGCGATTGCGCGGGAACGTGCGTGAAATTTACCCACCCCGCGGCCCGTCCTCTAGCATCCGCACCTCGCGTTGCGGGAACGGGATGGAGATACCGTTGGTCTGGAACGCATCCCACAAGGCAAGATAGACGTTGCCGCGGATATTGGTGAGGCCCTGGGTGGGATCGCGTATCCAGAAGCGCAGGATGTAATCCACGCTGCTGTCGCCGAAACCGGTGATGTGGCAGACCGGTGCCGGGCTGGCCAGCACGCGGGTCACGCCGCTGGCGGCCTCTCTCGCGATCTTGCGCACCTTGTGCGGATCGTCGCCATAGGCGGTGCCGAAATGGATGTCGAGCCGCACGAAATCGTTGGAGTGCGACCAGTTGACCACCTGGCCGGTGATCAGGTCCTCGTTGGGGATGAGGTATTCGCGCCCGTCGCGCGTGGTGATCGAGACGTAGCGCGCGCCCAAGCTATTGATCCAGCCGAAGGTCTCGCCGAGGCTGATGACATCGCCGGGCTTGATCGACTTGTCGAGCAGGATGATGACGCCCGACACGAGGTTCGACACCACCTTTTGCAGGCCGAAGCCGAGCCCCACGCCGATCGCGCCCGACAGCACCGCCAGCCCGGTGAGGTCGACCCCGACCGTGCGCAGACCGATGAAGAACGCCGCACCGTAGAGCAGCAGTTGCAGGACCTTGACGACCAGCACCTGCATCGAGGGCGAGATGTCCTCGTTCCGGCGCACCTGCGCGGCGCTCGCCGTCGAGACGAATCGCGCCAGCGCGAACAGTACCCCGATGACGATCACCGCCTGCACCAGCAGCCAGACCGAGAGCCGCGTGCCGCCAAGCTCAAAGGCCCAGCCGTCAAGCAGCGCCTGCGCTTCGTCGGTGAGGTTGAGGATCAGCAGCGTCGCCCATGTCCAGCCGGCATAGCGCACCAGCGCCCGCAGGAACGAATTGCCGATGAGCCGGGTCACGACGGTGATGGTGAGCCAGGCCAGCGCCAGTTCGGCGAAGATCGAGAGCATGTAGGATCGGCTGGGCCAGGTGGTGGCGCGCAGAATCCATACTGCGGGCCACATGAGCATAACGAAGAAGATGAGCCGCAGCCGCCGGTGCAGCATCACCAGGATGCGCATCCGCCATTTCGGCCAGCCCTCGCGCCGCCGCATCCAGTCGTAACAGAGCGGGCCGAGCACGCGGTTGGCGAGATGCGCGGCGAGGAAGAGCCCCACGGCGATACCGACCTGATAGGCGTTCCACGGGCGCAGAAGCCCGCGCAGGAACAGCTCTGCCTGCGCCCAGAGCCCGAGCGCGATATCCTGGGTGAGCGTGACGGCATCGCCTTCCATCGGTCGAGAGTGGCACGCGGCCCGCACGCCGGCAAGGCGGCACTGGACAAGGGGCGGGAATCCGGGTCTTTTCCTGCCGGAGACGGAGGAGCGCCATGACCACAGCCCTGATCACCCATCCCGATTGCCTGCGCCACGAGACTCCGCAGGGTCACCCCGAGCAGGTGGCGCGGCTGGCCCGTGTGCTGGCGGCGCTGGAGGGCAAGGCGGTGACGCGCGTGACCGCGCCGATGGTGGCCGAGGATGATCTGCTGCGCGTGCACCCCAAGGCTTACGTGGAGGCGATTCGCGCCGCCGCCCCCGCCGAAGGGTTGGCGCAGATCGACGCCGACACCTGGATGTCGCCCGGCAGCCTCGATGCCGCACACCGTGCCGCCGGGGGCGCGGTGCGGGCGGTGGACCTGGTGCTGGCGGGCGAGGCGGGCAACGCCTTTGTCGCCGCGCGCCCGCCCGGCCACCATGCCGAGCGCGAGACGGCGATGGGGTTCTGCCTCTTTGGCAACGTGGCGCTGGCGGCGAAACATGCGCTCGACCATCACGGGCTGGCCCGCGTCGCGGTGGTGGATTTCGACGTGCATCACGGCAACGGCACGCAGGACCTGCTGGAGGACGAGGCACGGGCGCTGTTCATCTCGTCGCACCAGTTCCCGCTCTGGCCCGGTACCGGCACGGCGGACGAGACCGGGCCGCATGACACGGTGATGAACCTGCCCATCGCGCCGGGCACCGGCTCGGAGGAATTCCGGCGGCTCTACGAGGACAAGGTTTTCCCCCGGATCGAGGCGTTCGCGCCCGACCTGATCCTCGTCTCGGCCGGGTTCGACGCGCATCGCGACGACCCGCTGGCCGATTTGCGGCTGGAGACCGAGGATTTCGTCTGGATCACCGACCGGCTGTGCGATCTGGCCGACAGCCTCTGCGGCGGGCGGCTGGTGAGTTGCCTGGAGGGCGGCTATGACCTCGATGCGCTGGCCGAGAGTGCTGCGGCGCACGTCGACGTGCTGATCGCGCGCGGGGCGGGCTGAGGGGGATGCGCGCAGGGCTGATCCTTCTGTGCCTCGCCTATGTGCTGAGCCAGTTCTTTCGCGCCTTTCTCGCCGTTCTGAGCGGCCCGCTGGAGCGTGACCTCGGCGCGACGCCGGACGATCTGGCATTCGCCTCGGGGCTGTGGTTCCTGGTGTTTGCGGCGATGCAGATCCCCGTGGGCTGGGCGCTCGACCGGGTGGGGCCGCGGCGCACCGCCGCGGTGCTGCTGCTGATCGGCGGGGGCGGGGGGGCGGCGCTCTTTGCCGTGGCGACGGCGCCGCTGCACGTGATCCTCGCGATGGCGCTCATCGGGGTGGGCTGCGCGCCGGTGCTGATGGCGTCCTATTACATCTTTGCCCGGCAGTTTCCGCCGGCGCGCTTTGCCACGCTGGCCGCATTGATGCTGGGCGTGGGGTCGGTGGGCAACCTCGTGGCCTCGTACCCGATGGCCTGGGCCGCCGAAACCATGGGCTGGCGCGCCGCACTCTGGGGGTTGGCGGTGATCTCGGGCGTGGTGGCGGCGGGACTCGCGGCGCTGGTGCGCGATCCCGAAACGGTCACGGGCGAGGCGCGCGGCTCGGTGCTCGACCTTTTGCGGATGCCCGTGCTCTGGGCGATCCTGCCCCTGATGTTCGTGGCCTACGCGCCTTCGGCGGCGTTGCGCGGGCTGTGGGCGGGGCCCTACCTGCGCGATGTGTTCGGCCTCGATACCGGGGCGGTGGGGCAGGCGACTCTGGTGATGGGCGTGGCGATGATCGCCGGGACGCTCACCTATGGCCCGCTCGACCGGTTGGTGGGCAGCCGCAAATGGGTGATCTTCGGCGGCAACCTCGCAGCGGCGCTGGCGCTGGTGGCGCTGATCGCCTGGCCGGACCGGAGCCTTGTGCTGTCGGTGGCGCTGCTGGCGGTGATCGGCTTTGCCGGCGCGTCCTTTCCGGTGATCGTGGCGCATGGGCGGGCGTTCATCCCGGCGCATCTGGCGGGGCGGGGGGTGACGCTGCTCAACCTGTTCGGCATCGGCGGGGTGGGCGTGGCGCAGTTCCTCACCGGGCCGCTTCATGCCGGCATGGCGGCGCAGGGGGCGCTGGCCGGTCACGTGGCGATCTTTGGCCTTTTCGCCGGGGCGCTGGCGCTGGGGCTGGCGATCTATCTCTTCAGCCGCGACAGCATGGGGTGACGGCGCGCGGGACGCGATGGCGATGCCGAAAGGCTTGCCCGGTGCGGGTGCGCGGGCTATCCTCTGTCATCTTTAAATTGCAGGCGGATTTGAGGGCAACGCCCGTACTCTCCGGGCGGGTGCCAGGCAAGTGGACAGGCCGGGAAGGGTAACGATATGCGTTTGGTATTGATAACAATCGGATTTCTTTTCATGACGGCGGGCGCATATGCCCAGCAATTTGCGCTGGAGGCCCCGGCGCGTGTCGGGATGCGCGCCACCTTTGACGTCGGGTGGACCGCACCGCAAGCCAAGGGCGGGCTGATCGAGATCCGCCCCGAGGGCGAGAATGCGCGGCGCGTCGCCTATGCCTATATGCTGAAGAACCCGCAGGCGATCGGGGCCCCCGAGGCACCGGGCGATTACGTGATCGTGCTGACCTTTGAGGGTGAGGACCGCGTATCGCAGCCGCTGCGCGTCGATCCGGCGACCGCGACGCTGGGCGCTCCGGGCAGCGTCGATGCCGGGGCGGCCGTCACCGTCACCTGGGAGGGGCCCGACAATCGCAACGATTTCGTGACCTTCGCACAGCCCGGCGCGGCCCCGATCCGCGGTGCGGGCTATGCCTATACCGGCAACAGCAAGGACGGCACCGTCACCATCAAGGCACCGCAGGACGCGGGTGCCTATGACATCGTCTATGTCAGCGGCAAGACGGTGCTGGCGCGGCACCCGGTGCAGGTGGGCGGCATCTCGGCGACGCTGGGCGCAAGCGCGGAGGTGGCCGCCGGGGCGCGGCTGGAGGTCGGGTTCGACGGGCCGGACAACAGCGGCGACCGGATCACCTTCGCGGTGCGCGACGGCGGGCCGATAAGCCCTGCCAGCTATGCGTATACGGGGAACGCGACCGCGGACACGGTGACCCTGCGGGCCTTCGAGGAGCCGGGCAGCTATGACGTGGTCTACCTGTCCGGGGGCCGCGTGATCGGGCGCATACCGGTGGAGATCGTGCCGCCGCGCATGGAGATCGCGGCACCGGAGGCCGTCGAGGCGGGGCTTGTGTTCGAAGCCGGGTGGCGCGGCACCGGCAATCAGGGCGACCGCATCCTGATGGTGGCGCCGGGGCAGACCGAGGGCGGCGTCTATTCCTATATCGACCCGCTGGTCGAAGCGGTGAGGCTGACGGCTCCGGAGGCCGAGGGCGCGTATGAGCTTGTCTATGTCACCCGTGGCGGCCGCGCGCTGGCGCGCCGCGCCATCGAGGTGACACCGGCCCCGGTGGCCCCCGGCGAGATCGAGGTGTTGGCGGTGCCGGGCCTCGGTTTCGGGCCGCGCGATGCCGTCGAGGTGATCCTCGACGCGTCGGGCAGCATGTTGCAGCGGCAGAACGGCGAACGCCGGATCGAGATCGCCAAGCGCACCCTGTCGGAGCTGGTGAGTGACACGATCCCGGCGGGGACCGGCTTTGCCCTGCGGGTCTTTGGCAACCGCGAGGCGGATGCCTGCCGCACCGATCTGGAGCTTGCCCTCGGGCCGCACGACCCGGCAAGCGCAAGGGCGGTGATCGGGGGGATCACGGCGATCAACCTCGCGAAAACGCCGATCGCGCGGTCGATTTCGCTGTCGGCGCAGGATTTGGCCGGGGTCGAGGGATCGCGTGTGCTGATCGTGATCACCGATGGCGAGGAAACCTGCGAGGGCAACCCCGGTCAGGCCATCGCGGCGCTGCGCGCGCAGGGCACGGATGTCCGTGTCAATATCGTGGGTTATGCCATCGACGACGAGAACCTGGCCCGGACCTTTGAATCCTGGGCCGCGGCGGGGGGCGGCGGCTACTTCGATGCCGCCGATGCCGGCGAGTTGGGCGCTGCGCTGCGCCGTGCCGCGGCGGCGCCCTTCGAGATACGCGACGCGGCGGGCACGCTGATGGGCGTCGGGCTGGCGGGGGACGCGCCGGTGACCGTGGCGGCCGGCAGCTATGCCGTCCGCATCGGCGGCCGGGATCTGGCCGTCGTCGTCGAGCCCGGCACGCGGACAAGCGTCACCCCGTGACGCGCTGCCTGTTGCAGCGGGCGGGGCCGTGGCCGCGTCGCCTGGACCGTGGCGGCATGGGGCGCAAACCGCTTTTATCCCCTCGCCATTGCCTGTATGACCCGCTCCGCAACCCCGCTCAGGAGGCATGATACACATGGGTTACAGAATCGCCGTCGTGGGTGCCACGGGTAACGTGGGCCGCGAAATGCTCAACATCCTCGCCGAACGCGAGTTCCCGGTGGACGAGATCGCCGCGCTCGCCTCGCGCCGCTCGCTCGGCACCGAGGTGAGCTTTGGCGACCGAACTCTGAAGACGCAGGACCTCGACACGTTCGATTTCACCGGCTGGGATATCGCGCTCTTCGCCATCGGCTCGGACGCGACCAGGATTTACGCGCCCAAGGCGGCCAAGGCAGGCTGTGTCGTGATCGACAACTCGTCGCTCTACCGCTACGACCCGGACGTGCCGCTGGTGGTGCCCGAGGTGAACGCGCAGGCGGTCGACGGCTATGCCAGGAAGAACATCATCGCCAACCCCAACTGCTCCACCGCGCAGATGGTCGTGGCGCTGAAGCCGCTGCATGACCGTGCCCGGATCAAGCGCGTGGTGGTCTCGACCTACCAGTCGGTCTCGGGCTCGGGCAAGGACGGCATCGACGAGCTGTGGGACCAGACCAAGGCGGTCTACAACCCGACCGACGATTATCAGGCCAAGGTTTATCCCAAGCAGATCGCCTTCAACGTCATTCCCCATATCGACGTCTTCATGGAGGACGGCCAGACCAAGGAAGAGTGGAAGATGGTCGCCGAGACGAAAAAGATCGTCGATCCCGTGATCAAGGTCACCGCGACCTGCGTGCGCGTGCCGGTCTTTGTCGGTCATGCCGAGGCGATCAATATCGAGTTCGAGGACCATCTCGACGAGGCCGAGGCGCGCGACATCCTGCGCGAGGCCCCCGGCATCATGGTGATCGACAAGCGCGAGGACGGTGGCTACGTCACTCCTATCGAATGCGTCGGCGATTTCGCCACCTTCATCAGCCGCATCCGGCAGGACCCGACCATCGACAACGGCATCAACCTGTGGTGCGTCAGCGACAACCTGCGCAAAGGGGCCGCGCTCAACGCCGTGCAGATCGCCGAGACGCTGGGGCAGCGGGTGCTGAAAAAGGGCTGAGCGGCGCGCGGGCGCGGGCCGTTCCGGCCCGCGCCGTCAGATGATCTCGTCCTCGTCAAAGAGTGCGCCCACGTCGAGATGGGCGCTTATGCCCTCGGCGGCGGCCGCGGCGCGGGCGGTCTCGGCGACGTGAAAGAGCGCGTCGCCCTCGTAGACCACGGGCATGTTGGTGCGCCCGATGAGGATGCCGGTCTGGTCGCTGACGACCTCGCTCTCGACATCGCCGAAGGCATTGGCCACCGCGCCCAGCACGGTGCCCGGCGCCACCGCATCCCCGAGCCCGACGAAGCCCCGAAAGAGCCCGCCGCGCGGCGCGCGATACCACGAGGAGGCGCGCGCGCGCACGGGCCGCGCCTTGGCCCGCGGCACGCCCTTGGCCGCGATCATGCCCAGCCGGCGCATCACCCGCAGCGTCCCAGCCATCCCGGCGCGCGCCGCCGCCTCGTCGAAGCGCAGCCCCTCGCCGCCCTCGTAGAGCAGAACGTCGACGCCCGCCGCCTCGGCGGCCATGCGCAGCGAGCCGTCGCGCAGGCTCGATTCCATCATCACCGGCGCGCCGAAGGCGGCCCCCAGATCGGCCAGCCGCTCGTTGTCGGGGGTAAGGCGGATCTGCGGCAGGTTGGAGCGGTGGATCGCCGCCGAGTGCAGGTCGATCCCCACATCGGAGCGGCGCACCACCTCTTCCATGAAGATATGCGCCAGTTGCGACGCCATTGAGCCCGCCGAGAGCCCCGGAAACACGCGGTTGAGGTCGCGCCGGTCGGGCAGGTAGCGCGAATGGTTGAGAAACCCGAAGGTGTTGACGATGGGGACCGCGAGAAGCGTGCCTGCCATCGAATTGAGGGGTGCTGCGCGCAGCAGGCGGCGCACGATCTCGACGCCGATCACCTCGTCGCCGTGGATCGCCGCCGAGACGAACAGCACCGGCCCCTTGCGCCGCCCGTGGATCACCTCGACCGAGAGATGCACGGGCGTGTGGTTCGACAGCGTGCTCACCGGGATATCGACGCGGGCGCGGGTGCCCGGTGCGACACGCTCGCCGCCGATCTCGAAATGTGTGCGCTTTGCCATCTGCTGCCTTTCCCGACCTGGGTGAGGCTTAGGCAATCGCGGCGCGGCTGTCCATGCCGCACGCCGGATTTGGCCTGTTCCCGCCATTCGCCTGCCTTCCCCCGCGCGGCTCATCACCAGATGGGTCAACATCCCCTCCACGCCATGCCCGCCACCGCATCCCGGCCTTGCCGTCGTTTCACGCCGCCCTGACGCGCGGCGTTGCCACCACGGGCTTGCCCGCGCGCGACCCTGCCGCTAAGCGGGGCCATGTCCGCCCCCTTGCCCGCCCGATGCCCCGTCTGCCGCGCGCCCGCCCCGGCGGAATTCGGCGTGTTCGGGGGCCGGGGATACTGGCGCTGCGACGGCTGCGGGGCGCGCGGGATGAACCCGGCCCATCACCCCGATGCCGCCGCCGAGCGCGCCGAGTATGACCGGCACGAGAACGCGGTGGACGATCCCGGCTACCGGCGGTTTCTCGACCGGCTCGCCGCGCCGCTGCTTGCGCGGCTGGCACCGGGGGCGCGGGGGCTCGACTATGGCTGCGGCCCTGGCCCGGCGCTCGCGGCGATGCTGCGCGAGGCGGGTCACGCGGTGGCGCTCTTTGATCCCTTCTATTCCCCCGATCCCGCGCCGCTGGCCGACACCTACGATTTCATCACCTGCACGGAGGTGGCCGAGCATTTCCACCGCCCGGCGGAGGAATTCGACAGGCTGGGCAGGCTGCTGCGCCCCGGAGGCCGGCTGGCGGTGATGACCTGTTTCCAGACCGACGACGCGCGGTTCGGCGCGTGGCATTACCGCAAGGATCCCACCCATGTCGTGTTCTATCGGGCGGATACATTCGCCACCCTCGCCGCCGCGCGCGGCTGGTCCTGCGAGATACCACGCAAGGACGTGGCGCTCCTGCGGGTGCCGGGGCGATGACCACAATGCTGCACGAAGACCGGCTGGCGGCGGTCGTGGCGGTGGTGGCCGGGACCGGCGCGCGCACCGTGCTCGACCTTGGCTGTGGCGAGGGCGACCTGGTGCTGCGGCTGGCGGCGATACCGGGCATCGACCGCATCACCGGCATCGAGCTCGACGCGGAGCGGCTCCGCCGCGCGCAGGCGCGGCTGACCGATCGCCCGTCGGGGGGCGCGCGGGTGCAACTGGCCTGCGCCTCGCTCACGCAGGCGCATCCCAATCTGGCGGGCTATGACTGCGCCTGCCTCGTCGAGGTGATCGAGCATCTGCCCGCCGCCGACATCAACCGGCTGGAGCGCGCGGTGTTTGGCCGGATGCGGCCCCGCCATGTCATCGTCACCACCCCCAATGCAGAATACAACCCCGTCCTCGGCGTGCCGCCGCACCGCTTTCGCCACCCCGGGCACCATTTCGAATGGGACCGGGCGCGGTTTGCCCGCTGGGGGCGGGGGGTGGCGGCGCGCACCGGCTATGAGGTGACGTTCCGCGACATCTGCGGCGCGCATCCCGGCCTTGGCGGGGCGAGTCAGATGGCGGTGTTCCGACGCGCGGATCAGCCGCCGTAGCGGGCAATGAAATTGCGCAGGATGCGCTCGGGCGCGCTCACATCCGCGGCGCGGCACATGGCGATGAGGTCATCCGCCGTCTCGGGGGCGAAATAGCCCTTGTGGCGGTAGATGCGGATGCGCGTCTCGAAGCCTGCGGCGTCGGCCTCGGGGTGGAACTGCGTCGCATAGACGTGGCGTCCGTGGCGCACCATCTGGAACGGGCAGGTGGGCGAGGACACCAGATGCGCAGCCCCCTCCGGCAGGTTCTGCAACGCCTCCTTGTGGCCGACAAAGGCGGTGAATCGCTCCGGCACCCCGGCAAGAAGCGGGTCGTTGGTGCCGTCTTCTGTCAGTGCGCAGTCGGCGGTGCCCACAGGTTCGCCATGGGCGCGCTTGCTCACGTCCGCGCCAAGGTGCTTGCCGAGGATGCCGATGCCGTAGCAGCAGCCGAGAAACGGCGTGTCGGTGGCGATGATCCCGGGCATGAGCGACAGCACCTGATCCTCGATGCGCGCCTCGACGGGGGATTTCTCGTCGGGCGCGTCGCTCACGCAGCCGGGGCCGCCGCCGACGATCACCCCGGCATGATCGGCGAGCCGCAGGTCGCCGGGCAGGGGTTGCTGATCGAGGCGGACGCGGTGCACACGGTCGCTTGCCAGCCCGCCCTTGCGCAGGATCGCGGTGAACTCGTCGTCGGCGGCGTCGGTCTCGGGGCGCAATTGCAGGACGAGAAAGGGCTTGGTCATCGGCGGCTCCGGTTGGTGCGACAGGCTTGCCCCGCGCGCGTGCCCGCGTCAAGCCGCACGGGCCTGTCTTGATTCCACGGGCGAAAGGGATAGGGTGCGCCCAAGCCTGCAACAGCGAGGATATGCCCATGCCCCAACGTCTTCATCTTGTTTTCGGCGGCGAACTGGCCGATCCGTCGCGCACCGAGTTTCGCGACGTGAACGACATCCATATCGTGGGGATTTTCCCCGATTACGCCAGCGCCCACGACGCCTGGAAGGCCGAGGCGCAGCGCACGGTGGACAACGCCCACACGCGCTATTTCATCGCCCATCTGCACCGGCTGCGGGACGAGGAGCGCGAGGCCTCGTCCACCGAAGAGTTCAGCTAGCGGATGGTGCTCGGGAACGGGGCCCGGTTTTGAGCGTCTCGGATATGCGGAGTGAACCGCGAGGCGCGGGGCGCGGGACTGCGAATGAACGCGGCCCCGCTCTGGACCGGCGATGAGCCGCTCGCTGGCCCTTGCGGCCTATCTGGCGCTGGCGCGGCGCGGCGGGCAGGCGGGGGCCGTGCCCGACATTCCGCGGCCCGTGGGCCGCGTCATCTGGGCCCATGCGGTGGATGCCGGGCGCGCGCGCGCGCTCGCGGGGCTGGCGCGGCAACTGGCGCAGCACCGCACCGATCTCTCGATGGTGATGACCGTCCCCGCCGACGGGACGGATGACCGGGTGACTGACCTGCTGCGCGGTCCGGCCCTTCGCCAGCCGTTGCCGCCCGACACGGTCCCCGCGGCGGAGGGGTTCCTGGCGCATTGGCGGCCCGACCTGTGCCTGTGGAGCGGCGGCGCGTTGCAACCGGCGCTGCTGGTCTGCGCGGCCCGCGAGGGCGTGCCGCTGTGCATGGTGGATGCCGAGGAGGCGCTGCTGGAGCGCTCGCGCTGGCCGTGGCTGCGCGATCTGCCGCGCGCGGTGCTGGCGGAATTTGCCGAGATACACGCCCGCGACGAGGCGGCGGCGCGGCAGGCGCGGCGGATGGGCGCGGACCCGGCCCGCGTGCGGGTAACCGGCGAGTTGCAGGAGGAGGCGCTGGCCCTGCCCTATCGCGCGGACGATCACGAGACCCTCTCGCGAATCATGCGCACGCGCCCCGTCTGGCTGGCGGCGATGGTGCAGCAGGACGAGATCGAAACCGTGCTTGCCGCGCATCGCGAGGCCAGCCGGGCGGCGCATCGCTGCGTCCTGATCGTGGTGCCGGACGATCCGGCGCAGAGTGCGGAGATGGCGGCGCGGATCGCGGCGCAGGGCTGGCGCCACATCGCGTGGTCCGAGGGCGCACTGCCGGACGAGGCGACGCAGGTTATCCTTGCCGACACGATCGGCGAGATGGGGTTGTGGTACCGGCTGGCACCGATCTGTTTCATGGGCTCGTCGCTCGTCTCGGGTCAGCACGGGCGCGACCCCGACGAGCCGGCCGCGCATGGCTCGGCGATCCTCTACGGGCCGAACGTGGCGCGCTATCTCCATCGCTATTCGCGTTATGCCGAGGCCGGGGCGGCGCGCATCGTGCGCGATACCGACACGCTCGCCGCTGCGGTACAGGCGCTGTTGCCCCCCGACAGCGCGGCGGCGATGGCGCACGCGGCGTGGGAGGTGGCCTCGCGCGGGGCCGAGGTGACCGACCGGGTGGTGGAAACGGTGCTCGACTTGCTGGACCGGCGCGCGGCGGCGGAAACATGAGGCAGGCCGCCTTTTGGGACGCACCGCCCGACCGGCCCGGCCTGTGCGCGCGGCTGCTGTCCCCGCTGGGCGCGCTCCTTGCCGCGGCGATGGCGCGGCGGCTGGCGCGGGGCGGTGGCAGGCGGGTGCCGGTGCCGGTGATCTGCGTGGGGGATATCACCGTCGGCGGCACCGGCAGGGCAGCGGTGGTGCAGGCGGTGGCGATGCGGCTGCGCGCGCGTGGCCTTGCCCCCGCGATCCTGTCGCGGGGACGAGGCGGGCGGCTCGCCGGGCCGGTCGCGGTGGACCCGAAGGTTCACGGTGCGGGGGACGTGGGCGACGCGCCGCTTCTGGCGGCGGGTTTCGCGCCCACCTGGGTGGCGCGCGACAGGGTGGCGGGGGCGCGCGCGATTTGCGCGGCGGGTGCGGCGGATTGCATCGTGACGGAGGGCGGGATCCTCGATCCGGCGCTTGTCAGGGATGTCTCGGTCCTCGTGGTGGATGCCGCGCGCGGCTTTGGCAACGGGCGCTGCTGGCCCGCCGGGCCGCTGCGCGCGCCGGTGGCGGCGGCCATGGCGCGGGCCGACATGGTCCTGTCGGTGGGCGACGCGGCGACGCAGGCGGTGTTCGCCGGGCGCTGGGGCGGGGCCCTGACCGTGCCGCATCTGCGCGGGCGGCTGGTGCCCTTGCAGACCGGCATGGACTGGCGCGGCGCGCGGGTGCTGGCCTTTGCCGGGATCGGCCATCCGGCCCGGTTCTTTGCCACGCTGCGCGCGCTCGGGGCCGCGCCGGTGCGCGAGGTGGCGCTGTCGGACCATCAGCCGCTGACGCGGGCGCTGATGGCGCGGTTGCTGCGCGAGGCGGCGGAGAGCGGCGCGCAGCCCGTGACCACGGAAAAGGATGCGGTTCGCCTGCCCGCCGGGTTGCTGCGGCAGGTCATGGTGGTGCCGGTACGCCTCGAGTTGGATAATTGGGGGCCGTTCGACGCGGCGCTCGACCGGTGCGGGATCGGCGGCGGGGCGCGCTGAGGCACCGCCGCCGCCCGTGCGCGGGCCTTACTCGGCCAGCTTCTCGTCGATGATGGCGCTGAGTTCGTCATAGGCCATGTTGGAGTATTTCTGCTCGTTGATGATGAGCGTGGGGGTGGCATTCACGTCGTGTGCCTCGGCGTTCGCCTGGTACCAGCCGACCAGCGCCTGCGCCTTGTCGCGATCGTTGAGGCAGGCCTCGACCGCGTCGGCCTCGATCCCCGCGAGCTTGCCGATGCGGCGCAGGTTGTCGGCGATGGTGGCCGGGTCGCCCTGCGTCCACTCGCGTTGTTTCTCGTAGAGCATGTCGCTGATGCCAAAGAATTTCTCCGCGCTGCCATCGCAACGCGCCACCATGGCGCCCCACAGGCCGAAGCGGTCGAAATACACGTCGCGATAGACGAAACGAATCTTGCCGCTGTCGATGTAGTCGGCCTTGAGTTCCTTGAACGGCCCCTTGTGGAAATTGGCGCAATGCGGGCAGGTGAAGGAGGCGTATTCCATCACCGTGACCTTGGCATCTTCGGGGCCGAGGGCCATTTCGGCGATCTCGGGCGCGGCGGTGTCGGCGCCATCCTCCTGCGCCTGCGCGGGCGTGATGAAGGCGGCAAGCGCGAGGGCGCCGGCGGCGAAGAGATGTCTCATCAAGGGGATCCTTTCGTTGGTGTCGTCCTGGTCAATACGTTGCGCGCGAGCCGTTCCAGCGCGGCGCGCAGGTCGTCATCGGCCACAGGGGCGGCCATGTCGCGGGCGCGTGCCGCCACCTCGGGCGGTGGCGCTGTGGGGCCGCGTTTCGGTGCCCGGTGGGTGAAGTCCGCCTGCCCCTCGGCAAAGCCGGTGGGCGATGTCTGGGTCAGCCGGATGCGCGAGATGGCGTTGTAGCCGTAGACCGCGTTGATCCGCTCGCGAAGCGTTTCCTTCTGCATCTCGAGGATCGGGGCCTGCGCGCCGGTCGTGAGCAGGGTGAGCGTGGCCCCCATCCCCTGCCGGGCGTAGGAGACCTCGACCGGGCGGGCGATGGCGGCGATCGTATCGCCGGCGATCTCGGGCCAATGCGTGAGCAGGCGCGATTGCGCGAAGCCGCGCTTTTCCGAGACGCGGCGGATGCTCGGCTGCAACAGCGCCGAGGTGCGTTTGAATCCTCTTGATCTGCGCGTGCCCGCGGCCATGCTTGGCACCCTCCCTCGTGGCGCTAATCTATGTCATGTGGCACGGGATACCAGACCCGATTTCAGGCGAGGGGATAAACCATGAGTGAGGCGGTCGACACACAGGCCCTGCTCGATTGGTACGACGATCATGCCCGCGAATTGCCGTGGCGCGTGGGCCCGCGCGACCGCGCCGCCGGGTGGCGGCCCGATCCCTACCGGGTGTGGCTGTCGGAGGTGATGCTGCAACAGACCACGGTGGCCGCCGTGCGCGGCTATTTCGAGCGGTTCACCGCGCTGTGGCCCACCGTCGCCGATCTTGCGGCTGCCGAGGACGCGCGGGTGATGGGGGAATGGGCGGGGCTGGGGTATTACGCCCGCGCGCGCAACCTCTTGAAATGCGCGCGCGCGGTGGTGGCCGGTCACGGCGGGCGCTTTCCCGACACGCGCGACGGGCTGATGGCGCTGCCGGGCATCGGCCCCTATACCGCCGCCGCGATCGCGGCCATCGCCTTTGACCGGCCCGAGGCGGTGGTGGACGGCAATGTCGAGCGGGTGATGGCGCGGCTGTGGGATATCCGCACGCCGCTGCCCGCCGCCAAGCCCGAGATCGGCGCTGCGGCGGCGCGGCTCACGCATGACGCGCGCCCCGGCGATTACGCACAGGCGGTGATGGATCTCGGGGCCACTGTCTGCACGCCGCGCGCACCCGCCTGCGGGATTTGTCCCTGGATGGAGGCCTGCGCGGGCCGCGCGGCGGGCGTGGTCGCCGAGCTGCCCGCCAAGGCCCCGAAGAAGGCCAGGCCGCTGCGGCTGGGCCACGCCTATGTCGCGCGGCGCAGCGACGGTGCCTGGCTGCTGGAGCGGCGCGCCGGGCGCGGGCTGCTGGGCGGGATGCTGGGCTGGCCGGGCAGCGACTGGGACGACGCCCCGGACCACGCCCCGCCGCTGGAGGCAGGCTGGCGCGACATCGGGGCCGAGGCGCGCCACACGTTCACGCATTTTCACCTGCGGCTGCGGGTGCATGTCGCCGAGGTGGGGCCGGATGCGGCCCCCGCACGCGGTGAATTCCTGTCGCCCGCGGCGTTTCGCCCCTCGGACCTGCCCACGGTGATGCGAAAGGTGTTTGACCTTGCGCGGGGCGCGTTCGACACTGATATGTCGTGATACGCGCAATCGCGAGGACACACAGCGATGATACCCCCCGACCAGGTCGCCCGGCTCCGGCGTGCGTTACCGTTCTGGATGTCGTTCCTGCTGGTGCCTGTCGCGGTGCTGGGCGCGCTGAAGGGCGGCTGGACGGTGATCCTGCTGCCGGTCGTCACCTGGTTTTTCTTTTCGCTGCTCGATGCGTTTCTCGGGCTCTGCACGGAAAATGCCGATCCCGGCACGTCCGAGGCGCGGCTGACATGGTATCGCGCGGTCACGCTGGTCTGGGCCCCGGTGCAGTTCGCGCTGCTTTGGTGGATGATCTGGTATGTCACCGGGCCGGGTGACGCGCACCTGTCGGCACTGGAGACCATCGTGCTATTCTTTGGCGTCGGTGTCGTGACCGGCACGGTGGGGATCAATTACAGCCACGAATTGATGCATCAGAAGGATCGCGGCGAGCGGTTTCTTGGCGACGTGCTGCTTGCGATGGTGCTCTATTCGCATTTCCGGTCCGAGCACCTTCTGGTGCATCACCGCTATGTCGGCACGCCGCGCGACCCGGTGACAGCGCGCCTGGGCGAGGGCTTTCACCGGTTCTTTCCACGGGTACTGCGGCAGTGCTGGCATTCGGCGTTTCGCGCCGAGGCCGACAGGCTGGCGCGCAAGGGGCGGGCGTGGACCGACGCGCGCAACCCGTTCTGGCGCTACTGGGCGATGCAGGGATTCATGATCCTCCTGGCGGTGCTGATCGGCGGCTGGGAGGGCCTCTTGCTGTTCCTGTGGCAGGCCCTTGTCGCGGTCTGGCAACTGGAACTGGTGAATTACATCGAGCATTACGGCCTGACGCGCAAGCATCTGGGCGGGGGCAAATACGAGCATGTCCAGCCGCGCCATAGCTGGAACGCGGCGCACAAGGCGTCCAACTGGCTGCTCATCAACCTGCAGCGTCACTCCGACCACCACTACAAGCCCGACCGCCGCTTTCCGCTGCTTCAGAATTACGGCGCGGACGAGGCGCCGCAATTGCCCTACGGCTATCCGATCATGACGATGGCGGCGATGGTGCCGCGCCTTTGGCGGCGGATCATGAATCCGCGCGTGCGGCGCTGGCGGCAGATGTACTACCCCGAGATCACTGATTGGAGGGCCTATAACAGGGCGGCCAATCCGATGCCGCGCTGAGCCTGAAGCGGGGACACCGGCGGGCAGTGTCGGGGTGGAGTATTTGCCCCAAGAAGAAATGAAGTCGTCGCAGAAAGAAGGCCCCCGCCGAACGGGCGGGGGCCTTGCTGTGTCATGGCCGTGTCAGAGCCGTGGTGCCGGTGTCACGCCTTGCGGTGCTTGACCGGGGCCCAAATCCGCTTGTTGGTGAGGTAGAGCAGGACCGACAGCACGGTGAGGAAGATCACGCCGGTGAGGCCCGCGTCCTTGCGTGCCATCATCTTGGGCTCGGCCGTCCACATCAGGAAGGCGGCCACGTCCTCGGCTTCCTGTTCCAGCGTCGCCTCGGTGCCGTCGTCGTATTCGACATCGTCACCCCAGAGCGGCTGTGCCATGGCGATCCAGCTTCCGGGCACGGTCGGATGGCCATGCTCGTCCTTGCATTCCTCGGGATAGCCGCCGGCGGTGAAGGCGGCGTTGTAGGAGCCGGGGAAGTCCTCGGGCGCGCATTCCGGCGGTTCGTGATAGCCGATCATCAGCGAGTAGATGTATTCCGGACCCCCCATGCCATTGAAAAGCTGGCTGATGCCGGTGCCGTAAGGCCCGTGGAACCCGGCGCGCTTTTTCGCCATCAAGGACAGGTCGGGGGCATTTTCCAGTTGCGAGCCGGGGAAGTGGTCGGTCGGCTTCGCGGTCCGGAAATCGTCGATTTCCGGGTCAAAGACCTCGAACTGCTGCGCATAGGCGCGCATCTGGTCGCCGGGCAGGTGCGGCCCGCCCTCATCGGCGAGGGTCCGCAGCGGCACGTACTGCATGCCGTGGCAGGCCGAGCAGACCTGGCTGTAGACCTTGAGCCCGCGCTGCAACTGCACCTGATCGAACTTGCCGAACGGCCCCTCGAAGGAGAAGGCGATATCCTCGATATGCCCCTCGCCGCCGGCGGCGAATGCACCGCCCGCCGAGAGCGACAGGGCCGCGAGGGCCGCAATGCCTGTTTTTCTGAACATTGTCATCCGTCCTTTCTCATTCGGCGGGCGTTTCGGCCTTGCCATAATGCGCATCGAAATCCTCTTCGATGGTGGCAGGCTGCGCCTCGGGTTTCTCGATCACGCCCAGCAGCGGCAGGATCACCAGGAAATAGGCAAACCAGTAGGCCGCGCCGATCAGCGATATGATCGAATAGGGCGGCTCGGCCGGCATCGCGCCGGCCCACATCAGGACCACGAAGTCGATGCAGAGCAGTGCGAACCACCATTTGAACATCGGCCGGTAGCGGCCCGAGCGCACCGAGGAGGTGTCGAGCCACGGCGCCAGCGCCATCACCGCGATCGAGCCGAACATTGCCAGCACGCCGAAGAACTTGGCGTCGATGATGCCGCCGGTGATCCAGCTTGCGAACATCACCACCCAGACATCGCCGGTAAAGGCGCGCAGGATCGCGTAGAACGGCAGGAAATACCACTCCGGCACGATATGCGCCGGTGTCGAGAGCGGATTGGCCTCGATATAATTGTCGGGGTGGCCCAGATAGTTGGGCATGAAGCCGACGATCGCGAAGAAGATCACCATGATCACCGCAAGGGCGAACAGGTCCTTGATCACGAAATAGGGCCAGAACGGCACGGTGTCCTTCCGGGCCTCGGACTTGGAGCCGCGGCGCACGTCCACCCCGGTGGGGTTGTTGTTGCCGGTGGTGTGGAACGCCCAGATATGCAGCGCCACCAGTGCCGCGATCACGAAGGGCAGCAGGTAGTGCAGCGAGAAGAAGCGGTTGAGCGTCGCGTTGCCGACCGACGGCCCGCCCAGCAGCCAGGTCTGGATCGGCTCGCCGATGAACGGGATCGCGCCGAAGAGACCGGTGATCACCGTGGCCCCCCAGAACGACATCTGACCCCAGGGCAGAACGTAGCCCATGAAGGCGGTGCCCATCATGGCGAGATAGATCAACATGCCGATGATCCATGTCACCTCGCGCGGGGCCTTGTAGGAGCCGTAGTAGAGACCGCGGAAGATGTGCAGGTAGACGGCGGCAAAGAACAGCGACGCGCCGTTCATGTGCAGATAGCGGATGAAATGGCCGCCATTCACGTTGCGCATGATATGCTCGATCGAGGCGAAGGCCACGTCGATCTGCGGTGTGTAATGCATCGCCAGCACCACACCGGTGATGATCTGCAATGCCAGACAGAAGGTCAGGACAATCCCCCAGATCCACATCCAGTTGAGGTTCTTGGGGGTGGGAATCATGATGGTGTCATAAAGCAGCCCGACGATGGGCAGGCGCGAATGAAGCCATTTCTCGCCGCCCGTCCTGGGCTCGTAATGATCGTGCGGAATACCGGACATGTGCGCGTTTCCTTATCCCAGTTTGATCGTCGTGTCGTCGACGAATTCGGCCAGTGGCACCGGCAGGTTTTCCGGAGCGGGGCCTTTGCGGATGCGGCCGGCGCTGTCGTAATGCGAGCCGTGGCAGGGGCAGAACCAGCCGCCGAAATCACCGGCACCGTCGCCGATCGGAACGCAGCCCAGATGCGTGCAGACCCCCATTTCAACGAGCCATTCGCCGGCTTCGTCGAGGGTGCGGTTCGCGTCCTCGGCAGGCGCATTGGCGTCGATATTGGCGTTGCGTGCGATCGGATCGGGCAGGGCCTCGACATCGACGCTGCGGGCCGCCTCGATTTCCTTGTCGGTGCGGCGGCGGATGAAGACCGGCTTGCCCAGCCATTTGACCGTAAGTTGCGTGCCCGGCGCGATGCCCGAGACATCGACGCGGATCGAGGACAGCGCCTGCACATCCGCCGACGGGTTCATCTGGTTGACCAGCGGCCAGATGGCCGCCCCTGCGGTGACGGCACCCGCACCGGCGGTGGCGTAGTAGAGGAAATCCCTCCGGGTGCCTTCGTGATCTTCTGCGTGGGACACGAGGTTACTCCATTTATGTCAGTGGCGGTCACGGCCTCATGAGCTTCGGTGCCGGAGACTCTCCCCGACGATACTCTGCGGCTATTTAGCGGGGCTTTGGCAAGCCGTCCAGCCTGCTGCGCCGCAAGATGTGATCTGAGCGCGCTTCTGTCGCGCTTGCGGCGGGGGTTTCTGCCCTCCGGGGCGGCCGCCGGCAGGCTGTCGCGCGCAGTCGTCGCGAGGTTCACCGCCCCGGTGCTGCCGGTGAGCCCGGTTTCGAGCAGCACGACGCGCGCCTCGTGCACGAAGACCGGCAAAGGCGGGGAGGCGATGAGCCGCATGTGGCCGGTTCCTTTCAGACAGGTGGGGAAAGGCTAGGAACCCGGAGACGCGGTGTAAAGCGCGGTTTGGCCCGGAGGGGACGTTCGGTGCCTGTCTCCGGCGTGGAATGGGGGCGAAGCCCGCCGCGCCATCGCCCGCCCGCTCAGGCCGGTGGCGCGCGCATCAGCCGGGCCAGCATCGCCACCTCCTGCCCCTGCCCCGCCGCCTCCAGCGGATCGGCGGCGCGCAGGCGCACGTCCTCGGGCTTGTTCTGGCCCAGCTTCCATGTGCCCGCGATCTCATCGACCCGCATCGCGCAGGGCACGATCTGCCGCATCATGCGGTCCAGCACATCCGCCGTCATCTTCTCCGCCCGCCACTCCGGCTTGGGCGCCAGCCGCGCCTCGAACTCTGCCGATTGCCGGTCGAGCAGGTCGCGCATGTGCTCCTGCGGCTGCAACGTGATCTCACCCACCAGATGCACGGCGACGTAATTCCAGGTCGGCACCTGATCCGCGATGCCGTACCAATCCGGCGAGACGTAGGAATGCGGCCCCTGCACCGCGAGCCGGGCACGCAGCGGCGCGGACATGAGCCGCACGATCGGATTGGAGCGTACGAGGTGAAACTCGGCCCGGGTGCCGTCTTCCGACAACAGGAACGGGATATGGCTGATCAGCGGTGCATCGCCCGTGGCCACGGCCAGAAGGCCAAAGCCCTCATTCCGGGCGAAGGCGATGTTGCGCGCCGTGTCGGCCTGACGAAAGGCGGGATTGGGGTGCATCGCGACTGACCTCTCAGACGGCGGTAAGCTGCGTGCCGGTATGGCCGGTGACGGTCGCGGTGACAATCGCACCCTCGGGGCGGTCGCTGTCAAACGCGACCTCGGTGAATTGCCCGGTCCGGCCCATGCGCGGGCTTTCCATCAGCACGGCGTGGTTGCGGCCCTGCTGTTCGGCCAGATGCGCCACCACGCGCGCCTCACCGGCCGCCCGCAGCCGCGCGGCACGCGCCTTGATCGTGGCGCCATGAACCTGCGGCATCTTTGCTGCGGGGGTGCCGGGGCGCGGTGAATAGGGGAACACATGCAGCCAGGTGAGGTGGCATTCCTCCACCAGCCGCAGCGAATTCTCGAAGGCCGCGTCGGTCTCTGTCGGGAAACCGGCGATGATATCGGCGCCGAAAGTCATGTCGGGGCGCAGGCGCCGCGCCTCCTCGGCAAAGCGGATCGCGTCGTCGCTCAGGTGCCGCCGCTTCATCCGCTTGAGGATCAGGTCGTCGCCATGTTGCAGGCTCAGATGCAGATGCGGCATCAGGCGCGGCTCGGTTGCGATGGCCTGCATCAGGTTGCCGTCCACCTCGATCGAATCGATGGAGGAGATGCGCAGGCGCGGCAGGTCGGGCACCAGCTTGAGGATGCGCATCACCAGATCACCGAGTTTCGGCTGCGACGGCAGATCCGCGCCCCAGCTTGTCAGGTCCACGCCGGTCAGCACCACCTCGTTATAGCCCGTGCCCACCAGCCGCTTGATCTGATCGACCACGACGCCCGTCGGAACGCTGCGCGAATTCCCACGGCCATAGGGAATGATGCAGAAGGTGCAGCGATGGTCACAGCCGTTCTGCACCTGTACATAGGCGCGGCTGCGGGTGCCGAACCCGTCGATCAGGTGGCCCGCGGTCTCGGTCACCGACATGATGTCGTTGACCTGCACGCGCTCCGCATCGCCGATGAAATCGGCGGCAAGACGTCCCCATGTGTCGCCCTGCATCTTCTCGGTATTGCCGATGACGGCGTCGACCTCGGCCATCGCGGCAAAGGTCCCGGGCTCGGTCTGTGCCGCGCAGCCGGTGACGATCAGGCGCGCGTCCGGGTGCGCGCGGCGCAAGCGGCGGATCTCCTGCCGCGCCTTGCGCACCGCCTCCGACGTGACGGCGCAGGTATTGACCACGACGGCATTTTCCAGCCCCGCCTGCCCGGCGAGGTCCTTCATCGCCTCGGTCTCGTAGGCGTTGAGCCGACAGCCCAATGTGGTGAATCGCGGCGCCCCGGTCATTGGAACCCCGCCAGAAACTCGGGCGTCAGATGGCCGCTCGCGACATGCGCCGTCTCGCCGGTCATCCAGACGCCATCCTCGCGCCACTCGACGTCGAGCATCCCGCCATCAAGGGTGATCCGCACATGCCGTCCGGTGAGGCCCCGCCGCGCGGCGGCCACGGCCACGGCGCAAGAGGACGAGCCCGAGGCCAGCGTCACCCCCACACCCCGCTCCCACACCCGCATGCGCAGATGATCCGGGGCGATCATGCTCGCCACCTGCACATTGGTGCGCTCGGGATAGAGCGGGTGATGTTCATAGCGCGGCCCGAACCGGTCGAGCGGCACCGCCTCTGCATCCTCGACGAAAAACGTGCAATGCGGGTTGCCCATGCCGGTGGCCGCGGGGCCGCCCTCTATGGGCAGTTCCAGCGTCTCCATCTTTTCGGCCAGCGGAATTTCGTCCCAGACGAGTTGCGGCTGCCCCATGTTGACCGAGGTCAGCCCACCCCCCGCATCGACCGCCTGCAACGCGCCGCGCGCGGTGGTCAGCGCCAGCGCAGACTTGCCCGCCTCGTCCATCAGATGCCGCGCGATGCAGCGCGTGGCGTTGCCGCAGGCGGCGGACGCAGAGCCGTCGGCATTGTAGAAGGTGAGGTGCGCATCTGCGCCGCGCTCGCCCGCCGAGATCACCGCGAGTTGATCGAAGCCGATGCCGCGCCGCCGGTCGGCGATCGCGGCCACCAGCCCGGGCGACAGGGCGACGGCGCGCGCACGCCCGTCAAGCACGACGAAGTCGTTTCCCAGCCCATGCATCTTCATGAAGGGCAGCCCGGTGTCACGCGTGTCATTCATGCGCGGGGATATATGCGGACACGCTGCGGATTTCCAGCATCCTCCACGCACAGCCCGCGTTTTCGGGGTTGACCCCCCGCGCGCCTCTTTCTAGACACCGCGCTTGAGTGGGCCGTTAGCTCAGTTGGTAGAGCAACTGACTTTTAATCAGTGGGTCGCAGGTTCGAATCCTGCACGGCTCACCACTGAAATCAAATACTTAGATCGTTTTTGCCGGCTCTGAATGCTGAGCTGGCACACACATGGCACACACCAGGCCATCAAGTCACCCCGACAGGTTAGCCAGAACTCGACATCGCGCCGGGGCCTGAGCGGGCAGGATATTTTGTCGAATTTTTTTGTCATCCTACCGCACTCCATGACATGGAGAACCCGGCGGGCAGGCCGGGCGGCGACCAGTCGGACGGCACCGGGGTCAGAGTGCATGTGTGCGGGCTTGGGACGGCGGATCAAGGGAATGCTGGCATCGAAACTGAGCTCGACGGCACGGCAGCTTGATCACCTGGTGGACGCGATCGGGCCGGGGTGAGGGATGGCCGTGGCCGGGGTATGCAGCGGCCAGACGCCCGGCACCGGGGCCAGCGCGCCCTCGCCCGGCGGCACCCGATTGGACTGCCGCGACACAGACCGTCACGTGACTGTCCCGAACTGTCCCGTGTGACACTTTGGGACAGTTCGGGCGGTTTCGTAATTCAGCCCGGGGCGCCGGATCGAGGGCAGCGCCAGCATCGAGGCCGAGCTCGACGGCGCGGGCGGGATGATCACCAGGTGAGCGGGCAGGGCGAGGGACGGGGCGTGCCGGGCGAGGCAGCGGCCAGCCGGGCGGCACCGGGGGCCAGTACCACCGCGCTCGGCCCTGGGCGGATCGCCGCGATCGAGGCGGGGACAACGGATCGAGGGCAGCGCCAGCATCGAACATCGAGCCCGGCGGCACGGGCGGCGCGGTCACCTGGTGGTCGGGATCCATGCATTCCACTTGCCAAGATCAAGCCGGGCCTCTCTATTTTTGCTTGTTACCTTTGTAACTCTGTAACCTAAAGAATAATTTCCCTTTTTTATAAGAAGTTAGACACCGGATCAAGGTAACAGGAAAGGTAACAGCGCCTCGACCACTTTGTTACAGAACTGCACCAATCTGTGCACCGCTGCACGTTGTTGCACGGCGGCCCGTGCGTTGCACCCTCGCCGCACCCAGTCATTGAAAAACTAAAATGCTCGACCGCACCGTATACGTTCAGGCCACAGAAGGACCCGTGCTTACGCCTACCCGTGCGCCGCTGTTGCACCAAAGCCGCCAACAGCCGAGCCGCCCTGCAACGATTCACGGTGCAATATTTGAGGCGGTACGACGCTGGGTTAGAAAGCATTCGGCAGCGACATGAAGTACATTCTTTGGGGGTGCGGGGGCTGCAGATTAACTTTGCGTGCGCTCGACGGCGCGGGCGGGACGATCACCAGGTGAGCGGGCAGGGCGAGGGACAGGACGTGCCCGGCC